>JAQWJM010000088.1:0-2693 GCA_029248335.1 Phycisphaerales bacterium | reverse complement strand
GGCATGCAGTACAGCTACAACGAGTTCAGCGATGGTGTCTTCGTCTTCGCCGACCCAAGCAGACCGCCCGTCTCCCAGCCGGACGGAAGCTACTACTCGTGGACGCTCCGCTATCAGTTCGGGATCGATCTCTCCTGGAATATCGCGACGAACACGACGCTCGGTCTGAGGGTCGGCTACTCCGGGACTGGAGATCGCGACTACGCTGATAGCGACCAAGGCGGCGAACCCTATCGCAACGCCACCATCGGCGCGACGTTTTCGCACACGTTCTGATGCGCTCGCGTCGGGAGTCATCGATCTCCTCCGATGCCGTGCGACCGGATTTGACCCCCGGCCGCATCATTGATTGATTGAAGAAACCACGAGCCCCGCGGACTTGACTCCCGCGGGGCTCGCTTCATGTCCGGCGAGCCACTCGAACAGCATGATCGGCCGTGATACTCGGGATTCGCGCGGGATCCGATCGTCAAGTGATCCGGGACACTAGGGTGCGTCGGACCGATCCTCGATCATTCGCCCGATCGACTCTCTTTCTCCATCCGAATCACCGGATCACCAGATCACCATGCCCATCAACACGCACCACCGCTCGGCCTCGCTCGTGATGCTCGTCATGCTCGTCATGCTCGTCATGGGTTGTTTCGTCGATGAGACCACCGTCGCCGAGACCGGCCCGTACATCGACGACGACCCCGCGATCTCCGTCGCCGCGGACTCCGTGCCGGAGACGGACGCGCTCGGTCTGCATCTTCGCGTGGATGCCGGCGTCAACTTCGCCAGGGTCCGGACCGCCTCCGGTGTCGCCCGGTCGAGCTTCTCGAACGTCGAGATCGACTTCGATCCCGGGGTCGATCTCGAATTCGGCATCGGCCTGCCGCTCGGCGTGTCGGGCGGTTGGAGCATCGAGGTGATGACCGGCATCACGATCAACGCCGTCGATTCGATCTCCGGACAGTTCGCGAGCGCCGCGAATCCCATGCTGGCGGGCACGGTCACCGGCGGAAGCGGCGATCTCTACCAGGTCCCGATCGTCGCGAATCTCCAGTACCGGTTCGACCTGAGCGAGACGATGACCCTCGGCCTCCTCGCGGGGTTCGGCGGGCAGTACTCGGATCTCGAGGTCGACGACGTTCGCGTGCTCGATCCTCGGTTCCCGGGCGGGGTCGAGTTGGGCGGCACCTCGTCGAGCGGCTGGGCCTTTCGGTATCAGTTCGGCCTCGATTTCTCCTGGTCGCTCTCGAGCCGGACCTCGCTCGGTCTGAACGTGCGGTACGCCGGCACCACGGACCTGAACGGCGGATCGAGTTCGAGTGCCGACTTCGACGCGAAGAGCTTCCAGAATCTCGCGATGGGCATCACGTTCTCGCTGGCGTTCTGAGCCCGACCGGAAACACCCCGCATTCGCGAGATCAAGGCTTGATCACACCGAAAAACCCATGGAATGCGGTTGCGTGATCACCACGAACTCGCGTGCAATGGGTTCATGCCGTACCAGATCAAAGCCGTCCTCCTGTTCGCCACCCTGTCGACCGGCCTGTTCGCCGGCTCCGGAAACGCCGATCCACCGATCGTCCGGCCGAAGCACCCGGCAACGCCCGATGCGAAAAGGTTCATCACCGATCGCGAGGGTCGCACCCTCGACCTGCCCTCGGAAGACGAGACCTTCACCTTCGTGGTGTTCGGTGATCGCACCGGTGGACCGGCGGACGGGGTGAAGATCCTCGCCGAAGCGGTCGCCGACACGAATCTCTACGAACCCGATCTGGTGATGACCGTCGGCGACCTGATCCAGGGTTACGGCACCGAAGGTCCGTGGATGAATGAGATGCGGGAGTACCGCGGGATCATGGACGGTCTCCTCTGTCCGTGGTTTCCGGTCGCGGGAAATCACGACGTCTACTGGCGCGGACCCGATCGACCGGCGAACGAGCACGAAGCGAACTACGAGATGCACTTCGGTCCGCTCTGGTACGCCTTCGACCACAAGGACCGACGGTTCATCGTGCTCTACACCGACGAAGCCGATCCGAAGACCGGCGAGCGGAACTTCAGCAAGCCGGCGTCGCAGCGAATGAGCCCCGAACAGCTCGCCTGGTTGAAGACGACCCTCGCGAGCGCGGCGGACAAGAAGGACGTCTTCGTGTTCCTTCACCACCCACGCTGGATCGGCGGCGGTTACGGCGATGACTGGGAACGCATCCACCCGGTGCTGGCCGAGGCCGGGAACGTGCGGGCGGTGTTCGCGGGCCACATCCACCGGATGCGCTACGACGGACCGCGGGACGGCATCGAGTACGTGACGCTCGCGACGGTCGGCGGCGGGCAGTCGGGACTCGTTCCGGAAGCGGGCTATCTGCACCAGTTCCATCACGTGACGGTACGGCCGGACGGGATCGCCCTCGCCGCCATCCCGGTCGGCGAGACACTGGACGTTCGAGACATCACCGCGACCGTCTCCAACGAGACCGCAACGCTCGCCAAGGCGACACCCGAACTGATCGGCGAACTCTCGGTCGACGAGACGGGGCTCGGCCAGGGGAAGATCGAAGTCTCGCTGTCCAATCCCACCGGCCGGCCGGTGGAATTCACCCTGGTTCCCGAATCGCCCGACCGTCGCTGGCGGTTCGTCCCGGATCACGCGCATGCGACGCTCGATGCCGGCGCCACGCGACGGTTCGTCTTCGAGGCGA
>JAQWJM010000078.1:0-5233 GCA_029248335.1 Phycisphaerales bacterium | reverse complement strand
GTCGATCAGGGTCACCGTCATGCGGATCTCGGCGGGAACCGTCTCGCGATCGGGTGACGAGGCCGTCGGTCCCGGCATCGCGTCCTCGGACCCGCGCGGGGAAGTCGCCGGGAGACCCGGCCCCGGCCATCGATCGAACGGGTCCTTCGTGTGCGAGGCGAAGGAAACGCCGTCGACCAGGATCTCGTTCCACGCGATCAGGATTCCCAAGCCGGCCTTGGCGATCGGTACCCGGAAGTCGCCGCAGTCGACCCGGGTGCTTATCGGCATGCTGGAACGGGTGCCGGAGGTCGGTTCGAGTTCGATGACCGGCCAGAGTCCGTCGATCGCGACGAGTTCCTCGTCCGTCACGACCCGGTCCCGCCACGCGTGCATGATCAGCTCGCGGGCGGGGGCGCCGCCATGGTTTCGCTGATCGATTCTCGCCAGTATCTGGTCGACGGCGGTCCGGAGATCCGCATCCGAGAGTTCCCCGCCGCAGCGAAGATCGACGAGCCGCTGAAAGACCGCGGCCGAGGTGGTGTCCGGGCTTCGTACCGCCCAGCGAGCGTCGACCCGGGCGAGCCAGGCGGGGGGCGTGACGGGAATCCGCCGCAGGTCGACCAGAAGCAGCAGGAGAAGCGCGACGAGGCCCGCGACGGTGGACCATCCGCTCAGTCGACGCAGGCGTCCGCGCCGGCGGATTCCCGCCGCATCGAGCCGGGTGTCGATGGCGGCGTCGGCGAGCGTCGCACCGCACTCCGGGCAGTGCTCGGTCGCCTTGGTGGCACCGGCGAGGTCGTAGCCGCATTCACCGCATCGTCGGCCTCCGGTCGACGGGCGACGACGAGCGAAGAACCACATCACGGGGCCGGCCAGGAACAACGCGGCGGCAACGCCCCAGATCGGATCGAGCGTCAGCATGGTGTCGTCCACTTCGCGGTGACGTTCATTCCGACGACGCCCAGGACGTCTCGATCACTTCGATCCGACCGCTGGACACGTCGTACATCGCGCCCGCGATGCCGAGCCGGCCGGTCTCGACGAGGCCGGCGAGGGTGGAACTTCGTTCGGTGAGGTCGAGGATCGTCCGGTGCACGTTGAGCCGGGCGACCCGGTCGACGAAGTCAAGGTTTTCACTGGTCGCATCGTCGGGACGGGTCGCGTCACGCTCGATCGCGACCGCTTCGAGGATGGGATCGAGCACGGCCGGAAGATGGTCGAGGGTGGAGGGTCCGGCCACGCCGGCGGCGGCGTCGCACGCGGCCTTCACGGCGCCGCACCCGGTGTGTCCGAGGACCAGCACCAGCGGCGTCCCGACAGCGCCGCACGCGTATTCGAGACTTCCGAGCGCCGCGGCGTCGACGATGTTGCCCGCCAGTCGGATGTTGAACGCGTCGCCGATGCCGAGATCCATGACGAGCTCGCCGGCGGCGCGGGAATCGATGCAGCCGACGATCGCCACCGAAGGGTCCTGGCCGCCGGCCGTCGCTCGAACCTCACGCTGGAGGTCGCGACTTCGGCGGGCGTTTCCGACGAATCGGCGGTTGCCTTCAAGGAGTGTTTCGAGCACGTCGGCGGGATTGGCGTGGGGCGTCTCGTGCATGGAGAGCAGGGTAGCGTGCCGTCGCGACGTGAGAAACCGGGCGATCGGTGGGACCGCACGGCGTGGCGATCAATCCGGATCGGCGGCGTCGATCCCGGTTCGCCAGGAGCGTGTCTGGTCGCCGGCGTCGAAGGCTCGGCGCCGTCGCAGGTCGATCAGCAGCGTCTCGGCGGCGAAGCGTCCGATCGCCGCCCGGGCCGTCTCGTCCATGCCCGAGAGGAACGCAGGCCCGTCGCCGGTGAGAAAGCAGGTGAAACATCGGCGCACGGATTCCGGAACGCGGTGTCGGACGCTCTCGAAGAGTCGTGACGCCGCGGCGTCGCCCAGTCTGCGGCGGTGTTCGGCCAGCAGCAGGGTGAGCACGGAGATGTCGATGCGCCCGTGCTGGCTCTGGACCGCGCTCATGAGAAACGGGCTCGCGGCGGCCGATCGCCCTCGCGCGAAGAGTGACGCCCCGATCCGCTTCGAGATCTCGTGTTCAAGCTGTCGCAGGTCGTAGGTCGAGATTCGAAGGGCCTTGGGCAGGCCGGCGGCCTCGAGGCGGGCCGTGCCGCCGGCTGCGGTCGACGCCGGCGTCGCTCCCGGCACGCGGTCGTCCGGCGTCGATTCGATCCGGAGCAAGGTTTCGATCATCGGTGCGATGGCGTCGATCCGGGGGCGGATCGCGTGGGTCGGCATCCGGGCACCGGTGATCTCGAGGCATGGTCTCGGGCCGCCGCGGGACTGCCCGTCGATCGATTCCTCGAACACCGGCGTACGAAGGACCAGCAACGACGCGGGCCTCGAATGCACCTCGGACAGTCGCTGCCGGAGCGACTCGAATCGATCCGCCGAGGCATCGGTGGCTTCCGACGCCTCCGGCATCCAGCCGATGAGCAGGTCCGGCCGTCGATCCGCGAGCGTCTCGAGTCCGAGGAGCGCCAGCGTCCATCGGTCGGTCCGGTTCTCAACGCTTCGGAGTGGTGCGGCGAGGTCGTCGGGAACGACCGTCCCCGGCGGGATCATCGCGGCCTCCGGGGTGATCAGGCCGTCGATGGCTCGGGATTCGATGCGTTCCACCCGGCCCTCACCGGTGTTCACCGGCACGTCGGTGGGATGGGGCCAGTTGCAGACGCCGACGGTGAGGCCCGATCGTGCGGCCCGTGTCCAGATCGGAGCGCCCGCGGCCGTCGACGGCGTCGACGCCTGGTAGCCGAGTCGGTCGGGGTGGGCCTGCATCGAGGACACCACGCCGTGCATCTCCGGCCAGGCACCGGTCGCGATGGTCGCGGCCAGCGACGCGGTACCCGGTGCCACGACCCGGGCGAACGTGATGTTCGCGCGTCGGGCGTCCACGTGATCCTTCGAGGTGCGAGGGGTCACCAGGAATATCAGGGGCGGGATCGGGGGTGGCGCCGGGGACTTCATCGTTCGGACGATACCCTAGAGCGCATGCCGCCCCCGAATCATTTCGAAATCGTCGAGACCGGCCCGCTCGACCGACCGGCGCTCGCCCGGCTCTGCCCGAACTGGTTCAGGAGCCACCGGGTCGACATCGCCTGGTGCGCGGTCGCCGACGGCGAGATCGTCGCCGCGGTGATGCTCGATTTCAGCGGCGAGGGCGTGGTCAACCTCGATTTCAACGGCTGCGACGAAAAGGTCGCGGGCGTGGTCGCCCCCGCGCTGCTCGAGCGTGCGGTCGAGGCCGCTCGCGACTGCGGTGCCGCCGCGCTCGACGCGGGCGTGAGTTCGGTCGCCGCGACGCGTCACGAGTCGCTCCTGCGGTCCGCGGGTTTCGATGTGCACGAGACCTTCGATCGGTACGAGGTCGCCCGCGCCACCATGCAGGCTTCGCTGGCGGATGCGAGGCGTCGCATCGGGAATCGGATCAAGAGCCGCTTCCAGGGCCGGATCGAACAGGTCGAGGCCATCCATCTCGATGCGATCGCCGCGGCGTGGTCCGCATGGATCGGCGGCTCGGTCAATCATCAGATCTTCCAGATGCGGGATCGATTCCATCGACGTCGGGTGGATGATCCCGAGGCGCGGCTGCAACTCGTCGCGATCAATGAGGCGCAGGTGGTCGGGTTCTGCAGCACGCGGATCATCGAACCCGGGGTGCTGGAGGTCGACGGCGAGGCGGTGCATCCCGGTTTCCGACTCGATCCCCTTCAGGGCGACCTCAGCTGGGCGATGTACGAGCGTGCGGAGGCGGCGGGCATCGAGACGATCCGATTCGAAGCGGGCGTGCTCCAACCCAACACCATCAACATCGTGCGTCGCAACGGGGTCCGGTCCATCGCGCAGAAGCGCTGGCTGCGACGACCGATTCCGTCCGGTCCGGATCAGGCGGAACGATCGGCGAGATGACGCGCGAGGGCCGTGATCGTGGGGTGATCGAAGAGGACCGATGTCTCGATCTCGATGTCGAGTTCGCTGGCGAGATCGCCGAGCACCGCCAGCAGCGCGAGCGAGTCGAGTCCGAGCCGGTTGAAGGTGGCGTCGGGATCGACGGTGCCGGCGTCCGATTCGAGATCCCTGGCAATGCGGTCTCGAAGCCATTCGACGATGTCGGTCTGATTCATGCCTGGCACGGGATGATCCGGTTCCGGGGGTTCACTCCGGAGGTTCAGAAGCCTGCAAGGGATCGCGTCCGGCGACCCGCACGGTGATCGGCGTCGCGGCGCGGATCACGACTCCAAGCATCGGCTCGATCGCGTCGGGATCCTCGAACTCGATCCGGAATCCCCCGAGAATCGTGCGAAGGATCCGGTTCATCTCCAGCAGCGCAAGATTGCGTCCGACGCAGAGGTGGCGACCGGCCCCGAAGGGGAGATAGGCGAATCGGTGCGGCGGACGCCGGGGTCCACCCTCGGGATCGATGAACCGATCGGGGTCGAATCGATCGGGATCGGGCCAGAGGGCCGGGTCGCGGTGGAGTCGATACACCGAGAGCACCGCCCGGTCCCCGATCGCCCACTGGCGGTTCGCGAGTTCAGTGGCCACGATCGCCTGTCGCTCGTTGCTCCAGACCGGTGGGTAGAGCCGCAGCGTCTCGAGGATCGCGGCCTCCAGTCGGGTCTCGTCGTCCGCGTCGAGCTCCTGTTCGATCGTCGCTCGGATCTCCGGTCCGCCATCAAGCAGTCGGAGGCACCAGACGAGGCTGTTGCTGCTGGTCTCGGTCGAGGCGAGCACGAGGGCGCGGACTTCGTCGCGAATGCCTTCGTCGTCGATCAGGCCCTCCTCCCGGGCGGCGAGCAGCCGTCCGAGTGCGTCATCGACGCCTTCGACGGGGCGGGTTCGGCGTCGGTCGAGGATCCAGTCGATCTCTTCGTCCGCCGCGATGCGGGTTCGTCGAACGCGATCGACGAGCGGTCCGTCGACCCGGCCACCGGGGGTCACCAACGAGAGCATGAGTTCACCTGCGGCGTGCAGCATCGGCTCGAATCGGGCGATGCGATGGTCGTCCGGATCGATCTCGATGCCGAACACGGATCGATAGATGATGCGTCCGACGATCCGCGTCACTTCCTCGAGCAGGCAGGTCGGTCGCCGGTCGCGAGCGAGGTCCTCGAGGCGTTCGATGAAGGCGGGCATCGCCCATTCGATGTGCTCGAGGTGGGCCTCCGGTCGGCGCGGCGGGAAGGCGGGCTGGACGATCCGGCGTCG
>JAQWJM010000072.1:0-13337 GCA_029248335.1 Phycisphaerales bacterium | reverse complement strand
GACGAGGAAGACCAGCAGGGTGTTGCCGATCGCGGCCCCGTGCACCTCGAAGGTCGAAGCGACGTCCGCGGACGCCGCGCGGCGGAGCAGAAACCCGAGCGGAAGAATCACCAGCAGCGCGACGACGATCGCCGTCCAGCGGCCGCCTCGCCCGCCCCCGGTCGATTCAACGATCGGCCGTTCACGGCGCCCCGACATCGAGGCGATCGAAACTCCCGCGACGATCGCGGGGATCAGCGCGGGCAGCCCCGCTCGCAGCACGGTCGCGGGCGTCGCCCCTCTTGCATCGAGGGTCCGCAGTTCGAAGCCCCACGAGGCGACCTGCGCGAGATCGAAGGGAACGGTCAGCGAGGCGACCCATGCGAAGGTGATCACCCACCCGAGCAGCAGGACGCCGCGGTCCCGCCGAAGACAGGCTCGAAGACGATCCGGACGACGGGGCCGATCGAGTTCGAGCAGTCGGTCGTCATCCCGCACGCCGCGGATCGCCACGCACCAGGCGACGATCGGCCAGGCCACGCAGGACAGCCCGATCGCGAGCACCACCGCCCGCAGCCGGGGGACCGCACCGGTGACCGCCGCGGCACGACCGATCGGGCCGTCGGGCCCGGTCTCGAGCCACCAGGCGTCGAAGAAGAGGGACGGCGGCACCACCAGCGGGACGAGACACGCGAGCATCGCCCAGCGGGCCCGGGATCTCGCGAGATGACGACCGGGACCCCAGCCGAGGAGGACGGCGATCGTGGCGATGCCACCCGACCACGCAGCGGACGTCGCGATCACCCGACTCGGGACGAATCCGAGCGCCTCGGGTGACGTGGAATCCCCCGTAATCGCCAGGACCACGGGCACGACGAGGATGGGGGCGAGCAACACGATCACCAGGACGCCCCAGATCGTCGCCGGCCATCGGAGGCCGTGAATCACGGGATGGGCTCCTGCGGGGACACGCCCTCGGACGAGTCGTAGGGATCCGCGTCACCGATCGCGCGCCCGGGTCCGGGCGCCCGAAGCCGCTCGATCCGATCGGGATCCAGGCGTTTCATCGCCCGGTCGACGGCGGGATCCATCGCGATCGCGACTTCGGAGATCCCCACGGCGAGCGGTTCCTCGACCCGGAGGGTCGGATCGATCTCGATCGACGGGTGTGCGAGCGGAATGTTCCGGGAGGTCGACTCATGAAGCATCCGCTCGACTTCCTCGGAGGCGAGAAACGCGAGAAGAAGCGTCGCACCGTCGGGGTTCGGTCCGCCACCGACGAGCCCGGCCGCGTTGGGAATGACGAGCGTGCCCGCGTTCTTCTCCCCCGGCAGCCCGTGCCTCGGCATCGACGCCGCGACCCGGAGTCCACGACGCTGCGCCGCCACCACGTCGTCGGTGTCGGTCATGCCCACCAGCGCCTCGCCACGCGCGACCGCATCCACCGTCGCCGCGTTACCGCCGGGAAGCATCCGCACGCCGTTCTCGGCGAGCCCGTCGAGCCAGGCGTCGAAGTAACCCGGCATCGCGGTGCGATTCCAGAAGACCGACATCGCCCCGAGGTGACCGCGGGTGGTTCCGAAGCGGGGATCCGCCATCACCACGCGGTCCTTGAATCTCGGCTCGACGAGCGAGGTCCATCGGCGCGGCGCCTCGGACGGATCGAGCACGTCCGGGTCGTACACGATCACCCGGGCCCGGCCCGCGAAGGCGAACCATCGCCCGTCCGGCCGTCGCCACCGGGCGGGATGGGCATCGAGGTCCGGATGCACCACCGGAACGAGGATCTCCTCGTCCGCGAGTCGCTCGACCTCGAAGGGCGCCGAACTCCAGAAGAGATCGGCACGCGGTCGGCCCGCTTCGCGGCGGATCCGGCTCGCCAAGGCGGTGGTCTTCGTGGCTTCGGTGTCGAAGAGCGGCTCGACGGGGATGCCGGTGCGTTCCGTGAACGCCGCCAGCACCGGCCGCGCGATCTGCTCGTCGACCGAGACGTAGGCGACGACCGGCCGTGGTGCCCGGTTGTCACAGCCGGGGAACGCGACCGACACGATGCCGGCGGCCATGACCACGAATGAAGTCACCCACCGGAGCGTCGAGGAGAACGGAGGCGTCATCCGGACGTTCCTCATGCCCCCTCGGGCGCCGTTTCCTTCGCAGGTTCCGCCGGGGGTGCCGCGGGCGCCTTCTCCGGCGTGCCCTTCGGCACGGCGTCGATCCGCTTCTTCAATTCGCCGAAGTAGTGCTGGTGGACGTCACGAAGATGCGGCGGGATCGGATCCTCGCGGAGGCCTTCCTCGAAGCCGCGCTCGATTCGATCGGAGATCCGCTGAAGCCTGGCCTTCGACTCGCCGACGACCGGCTCTCCTTCGATCATCTCCCGCGCGATGATGTCGCCGTCTCGCTTCTCGACCTTCTCCCGTTGCATCCGGGTTCCGGTCGGCGTCGGCGCGATCGGCGCCTGACCTCCCTGCCCCTGACCGGGACCGCCCATACCCTGCCCTTGGCCCTGACCTTGACCCTGGCCCTGACCCTGACCGGCACTCTGAGCCTGTCCCTGCGCGAGGTTCTGTGCCCACTGCGAGAGGCCCTGCCCCATCTTGTCGCAGGCACCCTGGCATTGCCCAGAGGCGGCCTCGGCCTGCTGGAGCATCTGCTGCATCCGCTCCATCTCGCTCAGCATCTGCTCGCCCTGCTTCTGCCCCTGCTGGTCGCCCTGCGCCATCTGCTGCATCGCCTGGGACATCTGCTGCATCGCCTGCGACGCCTGCTGTTGCGCCGCTGCGGCCTCCTGAAGCGCCTGCTTCTGCGACTCGTTCAAGTTCGATGCGTTCTGGATCGCCTGCTTCATGGCCTCGGGGTTGTTCGCCAGATCGGGGTCGAGCCCTGCGTTCTTCAACGCATCCTCGAGATCCTTCTTCTTGTCGGCGGCTTCCTGAAGCTGCTTCGCGAGATCCTCCAACGCCGCCTTCAGCGCCTCGGCCTCCTCGGCCGACATGTCGCCGGACTCCATGCGCTCGGCAAGGCGATCAAACGCCTCCTTCGCCTGCTTGAAGTCGCCCTTCGCCAACGCCTCGGCGAGCTCGTCCGCGTCCGCGTCGCCGGAGCCGTCGTTCTTCAGATCCGCCAGCGATTCCCGAAGGGTCGCATCCATCCTCGCGTCCTCGCCGTCGAGGATCTCCTGAAGTCGATCCTGCAGCGCGGTCACCTGGCGAATCGCCTCCCGCTTGACCTCCTCGGGCGTCTGCGCCTCCTCGGGTTCCTCGCCGCTCTCCAGGCCGCCCATCAGTTCGTCGAGCGTGCCTTCCATCTCCGCCGCGAGCATCTCGTTCTCATCGATGATCGCGATCAGTTCCTCGACTTCGGAATCCACCTGCTGGTTGGTCTCCGCGAGCACCGCGTCGTTCTCCGACGGCACGCTTCCGAAGAGATCACCCTGTGGCACGATCGTCCAGACGCCCACCACGAAGAGCAGAAGCATCGGTGACACCCACCAGCCACGGGGCGGTGTGGGCCGGAAGGCCTCCGCGACCCGCCCGGGGACATCCGGGCGTCGCGCGGCGGCCGCGGCATCGGCGATCGCCGCGACGGCGAACGGGTCGTCTCGATCCGCGATCTGAACCGCGGTGCTCAGGCGATCGTCGAGGCCGAGCCGTTGATCGATGGCGACGGCGACCGAGACCGGATCCCGCCCGGGACCGAGCGCCCGGGCGACGGCGATGACCAGCACCACGCCGGCCGCGACCGACGCGGGGATCCACCAGGGCGTTCCGAGGGCCGGAACGGCCTTCGTCGCGAGGGCCCAGACCATCAAGGCCGCGAGGCCGAGCACGGCACCGCCAGCGAGGGTCTCGAGAAACCGGGCCACGGTCAGGCGGCGGGTCGCACTTCGAATGAGGGTCTGGATCTCGGTCATCGGCGATGAATTCCTCGGAGGCGAATCGGTCGAATTTCAGCCTGCATGAAGGATAGCACCCTCATCGCCCTTCCAGAAGGCCCATCCTCGGCCCCCAAGTATCAATGGACCCTGAAGTTGAGCGGTGAATCCGGTCGATTCTCAAACCAGCGGCCCGGTCGTGCGTATCGGACGGGTGCCGTCGAAAATGCGATTTCGCGTCCGGAGGACTTCTCATGCGTATCCCGACCCGCCCCCATCTCCTGCTTTCGCTGGGGCTTCTCTTCTGCACCGTCGTCACGCCCCGAGCCTTCTCGCAGGCCCCGGACGAGACGCTCGTCCGCGAGAACGAACGGCTGCAGGCTCGCGTGATGGATCTGGAGACCGCCCTCGCCGCGGCCCTCGCCAGAATCGCGGATCTCGAGAAATCACTCGCCGCGACGGCCTCCGGCGGCAGCGTTGCCGTCCCGTCCGCCACCCCGACCCCCGTGGTTCCGTCGAACACCAGCCCGGCCGGACTCACCGCGGAGATCCGCAAGGCATTCGCCGCGGCCGCGAAGAGGAATCCCTGGCCCATGCCGACCGCGGATTCGAGCGACGACGAACGCATTCGCTACGTCCGATGGCTGAACAAGTGGATCGCCTCGTCGAACCGTTCATTCCGGGATCGGATCGACTGGCCCGTGCGGATCACCGACCGCCGGCCGCGCTCGAACATCGACCAGTTCGTGACGTTCCAGCCCTGGGACGTCGCGCGGAACGAGCCGGTGGGAAGCACGTTCGAGATCGTGGTTCCGAACCGGGCCGTCGAACGGGCGAGTCGCCCTCGAGCCGATGACGAGGATCCCACGCTGCTGCTCGACGGCGTCTTCATTCCCGCGATCCGTTTCAACGCGGACCGTTTCAGTGCTGGCCCCTTCGACAATCCGCCGTTCATCGGCTCGATGGTGGAACTGACGTGGCGATTCGACTTCCAGGGACTCTCCCCGCGACTCGGCATCGCCGACGCGACGGAGGACCCCGGTGATCAGACCCCCTGACGATCGCCGATGGCGACGGCCTCCCGAGGAATGAACATGGATCCGGACGATCACGTCTGCCTCTGCTTCCGCGTCAGCCTTCGAAAGGTCAGGACGTTTCTGAATCGCGAGGACCCACCGGTCGCGAGTCGACTGGCCGACTGTCTCGGCGCCGGGACCGGTTGCCAGTGGTGCGTGCCGTTTCTTCGAAAACTCCACGCCTTGAAGCAGGCGGGCGAGACGATCGATCTGCCGATCTCGCCCGAGTCCTACGCCGCTCGTCGCGCGACGTATCGCCAGACCGGCACCCGCCCGGACGCACCGGAGGCCCGCTCAGGCGACGACGATCTCCTCGAGTGAGATCTCGGTGTTGGTGTAGATGCAGAGCTCGCCCGCGATGGTCATCGAGGACCGGCAGACCTCTGCGGGGGCGAGTTCGGTGCAGCGCCGGAGCGCCCGCGCCGCGGCAAGGGCGTGATTGCCTCCGGAACCGATCGCCGCGACCCCGTCGTCGGGTTCGATGAGATCACCCTGGCCACTCACCACGAGCGTCCGCTCGAGGTCCGCGACGATCATCATCGCCTCCAGACGCCGCAACGCCCGATCGGTCCGCCAGTCCCGGGCCAGTTCCGCGGCCGCCTTCAACAGGTTCACCGGCGACCCCTTCAACTTGGCTTCGAACCGCTCCAGCAGGGCGAAGGCGTCCGCGGCGCCGCCCGCGAAGCCGGCGAGCACCCCGCGGCGCTCTGCGCCGACGTCGGGAATGCGTCGAATCTTGCAGGCGGACGACTTCGCGACGACGTCGCCCAGCGTGACCTGGCCGTCGCCGGCGATGGCGACGCCCCGTTCGTCCCGGACGCAGAGAATGGTGGTGGCGTGAATCTTCGGAATGGACATGGCCGCCAGCCTAGCGGACCACGGCCCCGTCCGATCCATCACCGTCCGGTTCCTCGGTCGATCCGGGGTCGACCGGTCGGGGCGCGACCCGGAGCACCCGACCACCCGCCACGTCCCGCAACGTCCGCGTCGACCCGTCGGGCCAGACGACCTCGAGGGTCACGGCCGACTCGAGGTCACCGAGCCCGAAGTGCACCCGGGGATCCTGCGCCGTGAGATAGCTCGAGTCCGAGCGAACACGACGGGTGACCATCCGATCGCCCAGTGCCGCCCGGACCACCGCGCCGATCGCGGGCGCCCCTCGTTCATCGCGGACATCGACCGTCAACCAGCCGCCCCGCGATTCCAGCACGTTTCGAAGCAGGCGGGCGGGGCTTCCGAGATCGAGCACCACCACGTCCTGGCCGCCGTCGTTGTCGAAGTCGCCGAAGATCGCCCCGCGACTGGTCCGCGCGGGCGTCGGATCCGTACCGCCCCCGGGACGCACCGGCACGAAGCGGCCTCCGCCGCCGCGAAGCAGCAGGTCGGGTTCCGCATAGGGATCGGCGGCGTCGGTGTCGTCGCTCGCGCCGACGCGACCGTTCGCCGCGTACAGGTCGAGGGTCCCGTCGTTGTCGAAGTCGACGAATCCGAGCCCGAAGCGCGTGAAGTGGCGACTCGCCGACCCGAGCCCCGAGCGATTCGTCGCGTCGAGAAAACGCCCGCCGTCGTTCAGGTAGAAGGAGTCCGACTCGCCTCCGAGGTTGCACACGATCAGATCCGGGTCGCCGTCGTCGTCGACATCCTCGGAGGAGACGCCCATGCCCGCCTTCGCCACCCCGCTGAGGTCGCGATCGCATCCGCGCTGCATCGCCTCCTCCTTGAACCGCAGGCCACCCTGATTGATCCAGAGATGATCCGGCATGCCGTCGTTCGCGACGAAGACGTCGCGTCGGCCGTCGCCGTCGAAATCGACCGCGACCACCCCGAGCCCGGTTCCGACCGCCGCCGTGATCCCGCTCTCCTCGGACACGTCGGTGAACGTTCCGTCCCCGTCGTTTCGATAGAGGACGTCGCGGGTCGGCGCGTCGTATCGCGCCGGGGGGCAGTAGTCGAGCCGCCCGGTTCGATTCCGGCACTCGAGTTCGGTGGCCTCGGACCAGTCGACGTAGTTGGTGACGTAGAGATCGGGATCGCCGTCGGCGTCGGCGTCGAAGAAGGTCGCGCTCGCACCGAAGCCGGGATGCCCCACGCCGGCGGCGTTCGTGACGTCGACGAAGCGTCCGTCGCCGTCGTTCCTGAAGAGCCGGTCCGGTCCGAAGTTGCTCACGAAGAGATCCACGTCGCCGTCGCCGTCGTAGTCGCCGGTCGCCGCCCCCATCGCGAATCCCGCGTCGGCGAGCCCGCTGCCCTCGGTCACGTCCTCGAACCGCCCGTCCCCGAGATTCCGGAAGAGCCGGTTCCCGCCCTCGCCGGTGGCCTGGAGCAGGTAGAGATCGAGCCAGCCGTCGTCGTCGAAATCGAGGGCGGCGCCGCCGCCCGGCACGATCTCCGGAAGTCGTGGGGTCGCCGCCATCCCCGCGTCGATCTGGAAGTCGAGTCCGCGTTCGGCCGCCGATTCACGGAACCACGGGGCGGCGACTTCCGCAATCGCTTCGTCGCCCTTCGGCGTGTTCTCCGCCGGCGTCGTGGGCGTGGCCGGCTCCGATCCCCCGCACCCGGAGAGACCCCCCGTCGCGATCCCCAGGACCATCGACCAGGCTCGAATGTTCACCGCGGACCTCATGGACGCCCCCGTCGAATCGCCGCATCGGTCCGGGCGATGCCGGGATGATCCGGGAGGGCCCGACGACACTGTTCGAGAATCGCCCTCGCCTCGTCCAATCGACCGAACATCGCGAAGGCCCTCGCGCGAACCAGCGCCGCATCGACGGAACGGCCGAAGTCCCGATCCATCGCATCGGCCACCTCGACGCCGGCCATCGGATCCCCGGACCGGACCAGCGCATCGGCCAGTTGGACATGATGCCGTGCGACGAATGGAGCCAGTTCGACGCAACGGCGGTACGCCGCGGCCGCCTCGAGCCAGCGCCCGCCCGTGCCGGACGCGTCGCCCAGCAGTTCGTACCCTTCGACCGCTCCGGGGGCGAGCTCGATCCCGGCGTTCGCCGCGGAGATCGCGCGACCGATGCCCGCGGCATCCGGAGGCGAGACCGTTCGGGCGATCGCGAGCGCCGCCTGCGCCTCGCGGAATCGCGGCAACGCCCACGCCGGCTCGTCCGCGACGAGCGCCGGCACCGCTTCGAGAAGCCCCGCGTGATCACCACGATTCGCGAGCACGACGAGCGTCGCGTAGCGGATCTCCCGCCGCGGTCCGTACAACGCCGTGAGCGATTGGATCCCGGCCATCGCCTCGTCGTGGCGATCCTCGTTCGACCGCGTCTGCACCTCGATCAGTCGAGCGGCAAGATCCGTTCGTCGGGTCGAAAGTTCGTTGAGCCACGGATCTCCGAAGGTCGATCGTGCGTCCCCGGCGAGCCGAAGATGCCTCACCGATTCCTCCGTCCGCCCGAGGATCTGCTTCGCCCGACCAAGCACGTAGTGAGAGCCCCGGTCCTTCGGTCGGCTTCGCACGACCGGCTCCAGGAGCGCCACGCAATCCTCGGGCCGTCCCTGATCGAGTCGGATCGATGCCAGCATCCTGACGCCGTTGAGATCGACGTCGGGCGGCACGATCGAGGCCTCTGCGAGCCGTGCCGCGGCATCGAGCTCCCCCGCTTCGACGAGCCAGCCTGCGGCCCGCCACTTCGGATGGGTGCTCGTCGGATCCAGTTCGATCACCCGCTCGATGTCGGACCGGGCGGCGTCCAGCGCTCCCTGATCATGGTGGGCCCAGGCTCGGAGATACCGCGGCCGGACGAGATCGGGGTCCAGCGCGAGCGTCGCGTCGTAGCACTCGATCGCCAGTGCCGGCCGGTCATGGGCGAGGTAGAGGTCCCCGAGTCGCGCCCACGCGGCGGGATCGGAGGTGGCCTGCTCGAGCCGAGCGAGCTGCGCGAAGATCTCGTTTCGGACTCCCGGGTCGTACTCGTCGAGGTCGCTCGGCGTGGGGAGCCGGACCTCCGCGTCGGACGACGCCGGACCGCCGGATTCGCCGCAACCGGTGAACATCAGGACGAGTGCGAGCCCGAGCATCAGCGGCATCGGGGCCGGTCGTGAGCTCGATGGATCTCGGAGGATCTTGAGGGGCACGGATCGCATCGGGGAACTGGTCTCCATCGCAGCTCGAGTCGGATCGAAGTCGCTCGCGTATCGTACGTCCTACCGCGTTGAACTTCGATCCCCCGCCGACGCCCCGGAGCCCGACTCATGTCGAATCGCAGAAGAATCATCCTGTTCGGCATCACCATCGCGGCCGGCGGCGTGATCGCGTCACTCACCAGTTGCTCGACACCCATTCCGAACCGGAATCCGACGGGCTCGACCTTCCCGATCGTCCGGGGCGAGTCGCTCGAGGGCCAGACCGTCGAACTTCCATCGGCGGTGTCGGGTGCTCCAGCGATCCTGATGGTGGGCTACCTGCAGCAGACCCAGTTCGATCTCGACCGCTGGACACTCGGGTTCGGCCAGGCCGAGGCGGACATCCGGGTGGTCGAAGTTCCCGCGATCGTGGGCTGGTTCCCCTCGACCTTCCTCCGAGGCACGATCGACGACGGCATGCGGGCGGGAATCCCGTCCGAGGACTGGGGCGCCGTGGTCACGCTCTACGGCGAGGACGCAGAGCGGATCCAGGCCCTCACGGGCAATGAAAACGGCGGAAACGGGCGGATCCTGCTCCTCGACGCCCGCGGCGAGATTCGCTGGTTCTGGGATCAGGGTTACTCGTCGAAGCGGCTTCTGGAACTGCTCGAGGTCGCTCGCGGCCTCGACGTCCCAACGTCGACCGCGACGCCGACGACGGCCTCGGACGTCGCGGATTGAACGTCGTGACCGGCCCTTGCGGCGGTTCGCGTATCATCCTCCGTCCATGAGCACCCACGCACCATTCAACGGCACCGAATTCCTCAAGGCTTCCCCCCGGAAGGTCCACGAGTTCCTCGTGAACCTCGAGGAACTCGTGAAGATCGTTCCCGGCCTCGTCAAGAGCGAGCGAACGAGCGACGACACCGTGAAGACCGTGGTGCGTCCGGGGTTCAGCTTCATCCGGACGAACCTGAAGCAGGACTTCACGCTCGTCGAACACGTCCCGCACGAACGCGTGATCATCGACGTCCACGCGAAGGGCATCGGCACCGCGTTCAGCGTGAAGTCGACGATGGACCTCTCACCCCACGAGGACGGCGAAAACACGAAGCTCGAGTGGGAGGCGGAGATCATGAAGATGACCGGGCTCGTCGCCGCCCTCGGCACGACCATCATTCGTTCCGCCGCGGACCAGGTCATCAAGCAGGGCTTCGAAGCGATGCGGATCGCCGTCGAGGATCAGAACGACGCGTCCGCCTGAACGTCGCCCGTTGCAGGGCGTCGATCGTCACGCCGGCCGACCACCACGAGCAATCGATCACGAGCAACCGATCACGAAGAAAACGACCCCGCCTTCCGGCGGGGTCGTGTTTCATTTCGAATTCGTGGCCCGGCTTCGACGGCCGGGGGTCGCTCGTCTTCGATCAGCCGAACGCCGCGAATTCCTTGCCAAGCAGGGAACTCGCGATCTTGAGCTGCATGATCTCGTCGGTGCCTTCGTAGATCCGGCAGACCCGGACGTCCTGAAGATGTCGGAAGGGACGGTAGAGCTCGCTCCAACCGCGGCCACCGAAGACCTGGACGGCCCGGTCGACGGCTTCCCAGGCGGCGTTGCTCGCCCAGTACTTCGCCTCGGCGATCGCGAAGTCGGCACGACCGAGTTCTTCCTTGTCGCCGGGGGCCGCATCGGCCTTGTCCTTGGCGATGGCGGCCCGTTCGACCAGGGCGTCGGCGGTGGACCGCATCATCTCGATGCGGGCGATGTGCTGCTGCACGAGCTGGTGCTTTCCGATGGGCTTGCCGTGCTGCTTCCGCTCCCGGGCGTATCGCAGGCATTCCTCGAGGCAGTCCTCGATCGTGCCGAGGCAGCCCGAGGCGACCGAGAGCCGGCCCGAGACGAGGGTGTGCATCGCGATCCGGAAGCCGTTGCCTTCGTCACCGAGCATGTTGTCGCCGCTGATCGGATGATCGGTCATCTCGAACATCGCGGTGTCCGAGGTGTACATGCCGGGCTTCGCATGGAGTGCTTCGGCTTCGAACGTGTCGCCGGCGGTGTCGACGATGAAGGCGCTCATTCGACGATCCGGCTGACCGGCGGATCCTTCGGGGAATGCGAAGACGATGACCGCGTCGGCGACCGAGCCGTTCGAGATCAGGTACTTCACGCCGTTGAGGATGAACTTGTCGCCTTCGCGGCGCCAGGTGCAGGTTCCTTCGAGGGGATTCGAACCGGCATCGGGCTCGGTGAGTCCGAACGCGAGCGTGCAGTCTCCCCGGCAGGATGCGGGCAGGTAGCGGTCCTTCTGCTCCTCGGTGCCGTACTTGAGGATCGGGTACTGCCCGATCGACGTATGGCCGGAGAAGAAGGTCCGGACGCCGGTGCCTTCGCGGTTGATTCGAACCAGAGCCCGGGCGTAGGTCAGACTGTCGACCGCGCGGCCCCCATACTTCTTGGGCATCGACATGCCGAGCATGTTGTACTTCTTCGCGAGCTCTCCGATCGCGGGATTCGGCTCGTGCTCGAGATAGGCGATCTCCTCGATCGGGCGGATTTCCTGGCAATACGCCTCGACGTCGGCGACGAGTTGCGCGCACTCTTCGGGGGTCGCGGAAGACGCGTTGGCTGAGGTCCCCGATCCGGGGGCGGCGATGGTGTCGACGTGATTCACGAAGGGCTCCTGAAAAGGCGGGCGGTGGGGCTCGGATGTAGCTACGACCGAATCGATGATTCTATCACTCCACTCCTCCCAAAGTCGGTTTTTTCGACCGATGCGGACAACAAAAACAGCGGTTTCAAGTGCGGCAAGAGGCCTTTGGATACTCGCCGGCGATTACCACCCACCCACGGCGTCGATCTGGGAGCAGCGACGAAACGCAGGCCACCATTCGCTCGACCGCGATTACCCCGCCGGCGCTTTTTTTTAGAATGAAATCCGCCTCAGAGTGGCCATCCCGAGGGATTTACCGGATGATTCCAAAAGCGCCGCTTCGTGCTCGACGCCCCCACACCCTCCGAGGATCCCCCGTGAGCCCCACCGTGACTTCGAACGACACGTTTCTCTCCCTCCAGCAGCGGATCGCCGAGAACAGCGCCGTCGTCGGGGTCATCGGGCTCGGGTACGTCGGCCTCCCCCTCGCCCACGCCCTCCACCGCGGCGGAATGCGGGCGATCGGCTTCGATGTCGACGAACGCAAGATCGAAGCGATCGCCTCGAAGCAGAACTATCTGCGACATCTCGGCGACGGGATGATCGAGGATCTCTCCGACAGCGATCGATTCGACGCGACGACCAGCTTCGAACGACTCGGTGAATGCGACGTGATCATCATCGCCGTGCCGACTCCGCTGGGTCGGCATCAGGAGCCCGACCTGTCGTACATCACGGATACGGCGAAACGAATCGGACGCACCCTCCGGCCCGGCCAGCTCGTGATCCTCGAATCGACCACCTACCCCCGGACCACCCGGGACGAAATGCTCCCGGTCATGCTCGAGCATGCGCCGGTCTCGTCCCAGGGCCTGATCGTCGGCAAGGACCTCTTCGTCGCCTTCAGCCCGGAACGCGAGGATCCGGGCCGAAAGGATCATTCGACCAGCACCATCCCGAAACTCGTCGGTGGCCTCGAGGAACGCTCGACCGCCCTCGCCGCAGCCGTCTACCGCAAGGGGATCGCCGAAGTGGTGGAGGTCGCGAGTGCGGAGATCGCGGAGAGCGCCAAGCTGCTCGAGAACATCTTCCGTGCCGTGAACATCGCATTGGTCAATGAGATGAAGACCGTGCTGACGGAGATGGACATCGACGTCTGGGAGGTCGTTCGGGCGGCGAGCACCAAGCCGTTCGGATTCATGCCGTTCTTCCCCGGCCCCGGGCTCGGAGGCCACTGCATTCCGATCGACCCCTTCTACCTGACCTGGAAGGCGAAGGAGGTCGGATGCTCGACCCGGTTCATCGAACTCGCGGGCCAGGTGAACACCGCCATGCCCGAGTACGTCATCGACCGGGTCGCGGGCGCTCTGAACGAGCACGCCAAGCCGATCAAGGGGTCGAAGATCCTCGTGCTCGGGCTGGCCTACAAGCCCGACGTGGACGACACGCGGGAGAGCCCCTCCTTCGAGCTGATCAAGATCCTCGAGGACCGCGGCGGCGAAGTCGAATACAGCGATCCGCACATCCCGGAGACGTCGAGGGTCCGACGTCACGATCTCAAGATGACGAGCGTCGAACTGACCCCGGAGAGCATCGCCTCGTTCGACTGCATCCTGGTGTCCACCAACCACACCGCCTTCGACTACGCGATGATCGCGGAACACGCGAAACTCGTGGTCG
>JAQWJM010000046.1:0-11953 GCA_029248335.1 Phycisphaerales bacterium | reverse complement strand
ACGGGCTCGGACATCAACGGCGACGGCACGGTCGACGGCGCGGACCTGGCCTACATCCTGAGCTTCTGGGGCGCCACCTGCCCCTGATCGCGGGCCGACCGGTACCGCCCACTTTCGAATTCGCACGCCCGGCCGTTCTCGCCGGGCGTGCTTTTCTTCGGGTCGGTGCGGCGACCGGCACTCGAGTGAACTCGATTCAAACGCTGGATGAAACATCAATCGGTGCGGCCGTCACCGGTTGGAACCGTTTACGGTTGGAACCATTTACAGTTGGAACCATTTACAGTTGGAACCATTTACAGTTGGAACCATTTACAGCGTCTCGGTCGGAACGCGATTCGTCCGAAGGTGGATCGCCGCCTTGCAGTGACCGGAATTCGTCACGATGATTTCCGAGACCAAACGCTTGATGAAGGAGTCTCGTACTCATAATTTTGACCGTTCGACGCGGGTTTTTCGACTTCGAACACGTAAGAGAAGGAAGAAGATCCCGGTCCCCATCCCGACTCGGGCGCCAATCACTCGTTCACCGATCCATCGCAGGCCAGACCAACTCGACCGTTGGAGAGAAGAGAGAGATACGCATGCGTTACCCACCGACCATCCCCGTCATGGCCGCCAGCGCCATGTTCGCGTCCGCCACGACCACCTCCACCGTCACCGCCGACACCCTCACGGTCTGCGCGTCCGGCTGTCAGTACACCTCGATCAATGCCGCGATCGACGCCGCCAGCGACGGTGACGTCATCCTGCTCGCGGCCGAGACCTACTATGAAGGCGCGAGAATCAACACCGACGGCAAGGCGATCACCCTGCGGGGGGCGACCGACAAGAGCGGCGATCCGGCGAGCATCCTCGATGGGGCCGATTCGCATCAGCTCATCGAATGCCAGAACGACGAGGACGCCTCGACCAGATTCGAGAATCTGGTGATCCAGAACGGGTATGCCGGCTATGACGACGACGAGGAGTATCCCTGCCCCAGTGTCGCGGGGGGATGCGATGGCGGGGACGGCGGTGGCATGTACATGCGGGACTGCACGCCGACCCTCGTCAACTGCCACTTCCTGTACAACCGCGCCGACTCGGAGGCCGGAGCCTTGAACGTCAACGGGAGCGACGCTCATCCGACCCTGACCGACTGCATCTTCATCGGAAATGAAGCCGGGGACGGCGGCGCCATCTACCTCGAGCAGAGCAACATCACCATGACCGACTGCCGCTTCGAAGGCAATGCGGCGACCGGGACGACCCACTCGGACGGAGGTGCGTTCTATCTCAACAACCGGTGCCTTGCGGTGCTGACGGGATGCACGTTCTCAGGGAACACGGCCGATCGGGACGCCGGGGCGATCTACCTCGACGGCGTTTCCTCCAATCCCGAATCCCTGGCCATGATCGACTGCGAGATCTCGAACAACAGGGCGGGCGAGAACGGTGGTGGGATATTCGCCGATTTCTACGCCATCCTGAACATGGAGAATTGCACCGTCGATGGAAACGCCGCCACCGCCGAGGATGGAGGCGGGATCATGAACGTTCGAGACAGCACGGCCACGCTGGTCGGCTGCACGCTTTCGGACAACACCGCCGGCGGGCGTGGCGGGGGCGTCTTCACCGGGGAAGACGACGACTCGGTCACTTCCGTGATCGACCTCGTGCTATGCGGCAACACCCCTGAGAACATCGGGGGGACCCAGCCCACCGGCAGCATTCAATGCAACTCCACCGTCGTCGACTGCAGCGGCTGCACCGACACCGACGGTGATGGGATTCCGGACTTCCTGGACGTCTGCGCGGCGGGTGACGACACGATCGACTCCGACGGCGACCGCACCCCGGATGCGTGCGACAACTGCCCCAACGATCCGGAGAAGACCGAGCCCGGGAACTGTGGCTGTGGCGTCGTGGACACCACCCTCGCGGGCGACCTGGATTGCGACGGCGACGTCGATGCCGCGGACTTCGCCCTGCTGCGGAACCAGATCGGCGTGGCGAACCTCGGCTGCGTGGGCTCGGACATCAACGGCGACGGCGAGGTGAACGGCGCGGACCTGGCCTACATCCTGAGCTTCTGGGGCGCCACCTGCCCCTGATCGGCTTCGAACGCGCCGCACGCAAACACACCCGCCCGCCTCGACCACGCGTCGGGGCGGGCTTTCGTTCGGGCCGTGATCGTCGCGAGCGGGGCGGTTGAACGGGTTCGCCCGCGGACCCGCCTGCAGTGGTCGCCACGGCCGCGGCGGTCCCCATCCGGCCGGTGCGGAACGGCGGTCCGGGAGCCGCTATACTTCGACCTCGGGATCCGCCGGAAACGGTGAGCTCCGAACCTGCGGGTGTAGCTCAGTTGGTAGAGCGTCAGCCTTCCAAGCTGAATGTCGGGAGTTCGAGCCTCCTCGCCCGCTCTGGTGGACCGTCTTCGGCGCTTGTCGAGGACGGTCCACCTTCTTTTGAACGGCGGCCGGCGGACCGGTCGTCGAATTCCGCCCGGGACGTCGTCATGAGCCGTCTGTCGCCCATCCTCGTGCTGAGCCTCGGATCGCTCCTTGGGGCCGCTCCCTGGGGATCGAGTTCCGAGCCACCGCCGTCGCAGCCCGCGGTGGTGACGGCCGTTGCGGACGTCACGCCGAAGTCCCATCGCGGACTTCCCCTCGTTCACGAGGTCCACCCGCGCTTGCTGACCGGCGGCGCGCCGACGCCCGCCGGCTTCGAGGCGCTCCAGGAAGCCGGGGTCCGGACGATCATCTCGGTCGATGCCGCCCGGCCCGACGTGGCGATGGCGACGGCACGCGGGATCCGATACATCCACCTGCCGGTCGGCTACGACGGCATCGACCGGCGGACCACGCACCTCCTGGCCCGGGCGATCCGCGAGGCCGACGGGCCCGTCTACCTGCACTGTCATCACGGCCGCCATCGAGCCCCGGCCGCAGCGGCGGTGGGGCTTCGGGCGCTCGGGCGGATCGATGCGTCCCGGGGCCGACGCATCCTCGAGGTGATCGGGACCAGCCGGGACTACCCCGGACTTCATGCGGCGGTGGCGGAGGCGAAGGCCGAGCCGGCCTCGGTCATCGACGCGGTGAATCCGGCGGAACTCCGCCCGGTCGCGATCGTTTCCGATCTCGCGGGTGGCATGGCCGACCTCGATCGCATCCACGATCGACTTCGCCTGCTGGCGAAGCACGACTGGCGGACGCCGCCGACGCACCCGGATCTCGATCCGGTCGTCGAGGCGGGAATCCTCACCGAACGGTTCCGGAGCATGGCGCACCTGCCGATGGCGTCTTCCGCGGACGCCACGACCAACGCCACGACACCGATGACGCTTGCGGGTTCCATCGAACTCGCCACGACGCTCGAAGGGGCGGTGAAGACGCGAACCCCGCAGGCGGCGACGGCGATCCTCGGTCGGATCTCCAGCGAGTGCCGGGCCTGCCATCGCGTGCACCGGAACACCTCATCGAGACGTCCGGTGGGGACCGACGGCGGGTGATCGCGGCTGGGGGCCGGCCTCAGGCGCCGAGGAATCGTCGCAGTTCGGTGGTCAGGGCGAGCGTCTCCACGACCAGGTCCGCCTCGGTCGCCCGCAACGCCTCGGCGTCGAACACGCCGGTCGCGACCGCGATCGATTCCGCGTCACCGGCCTTCGCGCATTGCACGTCCCGGGGCGTGTCGCCGATCACCACGATGCGGTCGGGTTCACGGCCGTGCATCGCTTCGAAGGTCGACCGCGCGACCGGTACCAGTTCGTCGCGGTGCTCGCCGTGATCGGCGAAGGCGTTGCACCGGAAGACCGCGTCGTCGAGGTTCGCGGCCCGGATCTTGAAACGGCCGGTGTCCTCCCAGTTCCCGGTGAGCAGTCCCACTTCGACGTCGGTCCGGTCGGCGAGGTGTTCGAGGAGTGGTTCGATCTCCGGGCACGCCTCGAAGCCGCCGCGGTCCTTCGCGACCTGCTCGAGGGCGGTCGCGTACGCCGCGCGGAAGGTGTCGGCGTGTTCCTCGTGGTCGATCCCGAGGCCGTGCCGGCGGACCGCGTCGGCGTAGTTCTCGGAGTCGAGCCGACCGTGGAGCGGGACGTCGACGAAGGAGAACTGGACCCCGAAGACCTTCGCCCCGGCGACTTCGTAGGCGACGACGCCCGCGTCCTGGGTGGCCAGGAGCGTCGCGTCGATGTCGAAGAGCACGAGGATGCGTGGAGACACGAGGTGGTCAGGCACCCGGGACCCGGGGACGGGCCGCGGGGGTGGTGCCGATCTCGGGGTCGGTCGCAGGCGTCGAGGCGGTGCCCTCGGCGAGTCGGGTCCGGATGCGTCGGGCGATGCTGGTGGCGTCGAGGCCGACCTCGGCGTGCTGCTCGTCACGGCCGCCCTGATAGACCCAGCCGTCGGGCATGCCGCAGACCGTCACCAGTCGGGCGTCGAGTCCGAGTCGGTTCGCGGCTTCGAGGACCTGGGTGCCGAAGCCACCCTTCACCGAATGATCCTCGATCGTGAAGACGGGGATGCCCCGGCCGAGCAGGTCGGCGAGCAGGGCTTCGTCGACGGGCTTGGCGAACCGGGCGTCGTAGACGTTCGCGGCGTACTCGTCGCCGAGCTGGTCGCGAATCTCCATGCCGGTGATGGCCATGGTGCCGAAGCCGAGGATCGCCACGTGCGGCTGGTCGACCTCGACCAGCGGGCGGGCCTTGCCGAGTTCGAACGGCGGGCAGGGGTCGGCGGCGAATCGGTCGCTCACCTTGTCGCGGGGATAGCGGACCGCGGAGAGGCCCGTGTCGTAGCCGGCCATGAAGTCGAGGGCGGCGCGGAGCGAAGGTTCGTCCATCGCGGCGGTGATCGCGGCCTGCGGGAGGGGCGCGAGCAGGCTCACGTCGCAGAAGCCGTGGTGGACGGCGCCGTCGCCGCCGACGTAGCCGGCGCGGTCGAGGCAGAGCCGGACCGCGAGCCCCTGCAGGGAGACCTCCTGGAACGCCTGGTCGAAGGCCCGCTGGAGAAAGGTCGAGTACACCGCGAAGAACGGCCGGAGCCCGGTCTTCGCCATGCCCGCCATCATGTCCATCGCGTGGCTCTCGCAGATGCCGGTGTCCCACGTGCGGTCGGGGAATGCTTCCATCGCCTTGGTGAGGCCGGTGCCGTCGGGCATCGCCGCGGTGCACGCGACGACCTTCGAATCCCGCGACATCAGGTCGGTCATCCCGTCGGCGAAGGCGGCGGTGAAGGACCGGCCGGACTTCTTGATCTCGACGCGGCAACCTTCACGCTCGAGGGTGTCGTCTTCCGGCTGGTCGACGACCTCGAAGGCGCCCGGGGAGTGGAACGCGGTGGCGTCCCCCTCGCTGAACGAATAACCCTTGCCCTTCACGGTCTTGACGTGCAGGACCATCGGTCGGTCGAAGCGGGCCGCTTCGTTGAAGAGATCGATCAGCGTCGGGAGATCGTGACCGTCAGCGGGGCCGACGGTGACGATGTTGAACTTCTCGAACCAGGTGTCCTCGGAGATCATCGCCTTGCTCATCTCACCCATGCGGTGGTAGAGATCCGAAAGGGTCTCGCCGCCGGGGATGTGCCGGGCGATCTCCTTGGCGGCCTTCTTGAAACCGCCGTAGGAGTTGCTGAGCCGGACGCGATCGAAGTACGCCGCCACGGCGCCCTGGGGCTTCGCGATCGACATGCCGTTGTCGTTGAGCACCACCAGGAACTGGCGGCCGAGGGTGCCGGCGTTGTTGAGCCCTTCCATCGCGAGGCCGTTGACGATCGAGGCGTCGCCGATGATCGAGACCACACGACGCCCGTCAGGATTGTCCTCGGTCCAGCCTTGTCCGTTGACGGTGTCGCCGCGGGCCATGCCGACCGCGGTGGAGATCGCGGTGCCGGCGTGGCCGACGGCGAAGAGGTCGTAGTCGCTTTCCCGCGGTTCGGGGAAACCGGACATGCCGGCCCGGGTGCGGAGGCCCTCGAGCATCGGGAGGCGACCGGTCAGAAGCTTGTGGGGGTAGCACTGGTGGCCGACGTCGAAGAGGAGTCGGTCATGTCCGAAATCGAACACGTAGTGCATCGCGATGGTCAGTTCGACCACGCCCAGGTTCGGTGCGAGGTGGCCGCCGCTCTTCCGGATCTGGTTGCAGATCGCCCAGCGCATCTCCGCGGCCAGCTCGGGAAGCCGGTCGATCGGAATCCGCTTCAGATCCTGAGGCGTTCGGATGCCGGAAAGCAGTTCGAGGTCCATTCGTTCGTTCCGAGGGGGGCGTGCGAAGATCAGCGGTCGTTGCCAGTGTAACGATCAACACCCCCGAAAACGGCTTCGACGGGCCCTGATTCCGGTTTCAGCGGGTTCGAACCGCCAGCATCGCGACGAGGTCCCGCAGGGGTTTCGAACCCTCCGGATCGAGCCCGTCGAGCGACGACAACGCCTCATCGGCGAGGGATCGGATCTCGGTCCGACTCGCGTCCAGTCCGAGAATCGAGGGGAAGGTCCGCTTGCCGCTGGCGCGGTCCTTGCCCCCGGTCTTCCCGAGGTGCTCGGTCGACTGGGTTTCGTCGAGCACGTCGTCGACGATCTGGAACATCAGGCCGATCGCGGTGCCGAAGCGGTCGAGGCGTTCGAGGGTCTCGGTGTCGGCCTCGGCGGCGAGGCCACCGCATCGGCAGGCCGCCCGGATCAGGGCCCCGGTCTTCAGCCGGTGGATCAGGCGAAGTCGGTCCTCCTCCTCCCGGACCTCGTCGGGAAAGACGCCCTCGGTGTCATAGGACTGCCCGTCGATCATCAGCCGCGTCCCGGCGAGAACCTCGCGGAGAATCGCCAGGGGATTGCGCGGGCTTTCCGCGGCGATCTCCGCCGCGATGCACTGCAGGGCGTCGCCGGCGAGGATCGCCACGCTTTCGTTGAACGCCCGGTGGACCGTGGGGCGGCCACGTCGAAGATCGTCGTCGTCGAGGGCCGGCAGGTCGTCGTGGACGAGGCTGAACGCGTGGATGCACTCGAGCGCGATCGCGGCGGGAATCGCATCGTCGACCTCGCCACCGGCGGCGAGGCAGGCACGCAGGGCGAGGATCGGCCGGAGGCGCTTGCCGCCGCCGAGGACCGCATATCTCACGGCCTCGTCGATCGCGGGCGCGAGCTTCCGGGTGGAGATCGCGCGTTCGAGCGCGGCGTCGATCCGTTCGACCAGGTCGTCCTGCATGGCGTGGGTTCGGTCCGGGATGGGGGGTGGAGCGGAGGCGGCCATGATGGAAGCATAACCGTCCACGCCGCCGACTCCCGGTCGGAACCGAGGAGCCCGTATCATCCCGGGATGGACTCCATCGACTCGATTCTCGACTTCATGGCACGGGGCGGCCTGGTCATGTGGCCCTTGCTCTTCCTGAGCATCCTGACGGTCTCCGTGGTGCTGGAGCGAGCCGTCTTCTGGGGCCGCCTCGATTCGCGTCGCGGACGGGGCCGCTACCGGGCCCTCGCCGAAGCCCTTCGCCGTGGTGACGTTCCGAAGGTCACGGGACTGGTGACGGGGGACGGTTCCCCGTACTCCGATCTCGCCCGAGACGTCGTGGAGGGAGAGGAAGGGGTCGACGAGGCGACGGTCGCGGTGCTGTCGGAGGAGATCCGACCGCGATTCGAGCGGGGCCTGCTCCTGCTTTCGACCATCGTCACCGCCGCCCCGATGCTCGGCATCCTCGGCACGGTGATCGGGATCATCCGGAGCTTCGAACTCCTCGGGGGTGATGCGACCATCACCGATCCCAACCAGGTCTCGGGCGGGATCGCCGAAGCCCTGATCACCACGGCCGCGGGGCTCGTCGTGGCGCTGCTGGCACTCTTTCCCTACATGCTCTTCCGGGGTCGTCAGGAACGAGCCCTCGGTCGACTCGAGTCGCTCGCGACCGCGGCGATCACCGGGTTCGCGTCCGATCGAAGGAAGACTCCGTGAGCGATGCGAATCCGCGCTTCGAACTCGTCCCGCTCGATCCGGAACTGGCCGGTCCCTTCGCCTTCGACGGCGAGAAGCCCCTGCGGATCGGCCGTGATCCCGAGTCGGAGATCGTGCTTCCGTATCCGTCGGTCTCCCGTCGACACGCCCAGATCCGGTTCGAGGACGACCGCTGCCTGCTGCTCGACGTGGGAAGTCGGCACGGCACCTATCTGAACGGCCAGCGGATCGAGACCGGGACCGTGGTGCAGGTCGGTCACGGCGATCGCCTCGCTTTTCCGCCGCACGACTACCGGGTGCAGCTCGCCGGCGGCGAGGACGTCGGCGACGGCGCGATCGTCGAGCTCGACGACGCCGGCGGCGACGACGGGCAGGTCGAACAGATCTCCAATCGCGAGCTCAACCAGCTCGCGGCTCGTCGGCTCGAACTCCTGATGGACCGGGCGGGTGCGATCAGCGAGGCGAGGGACCAGGAGGAACTCGTCGAGTGCGTGCTCGAGATCCTGCTCGACGGCACGGGATTCGCTCGCGCCGCGATCCTGAGGCCCATCGACGAGGATGACCGGATCGAGGTCGTCGGCGTTCTCGGCCGGGCGTCCGACGACCGACCGTTCAGTCGGACGCTGATCGCCGGTGCGAGGACCGGCAAGACCGTGCGGCTCTCCAGCGAGCAGGACCTCTCCCAGGCGGTCAGCATCGTCGCGGGCGGCGTCCAGTCCGCCATCTGCACCCCGGTCCGGTCGGGTGCCGTCATCGACTGCCTGCTCTACCTCGATGCGACGGACTCCAGTGCCGACGCCGCGGACGACGCCGCCTACTGCGCCGCGATCGCCCGACTCCACGGGCTCGCCCTCGGGAACCTGCAGCGAAAGGAACTCGAGCGTCGGCAGGAGAGTCTCGAACAGGAGATCCAGGCGGCGCGAAGCGTGCAGGAACGCATCATGCCCGCGCCGGACGGCGAGGTCGGGAACGTCCGCTACTCGATGCACGCGCGACCGGGTCGCGTGGTCGCGGGCGACCTCTTCGGATTCACGAACGTCCCGAACGGACGCATCGCGTTCTTCCTCGGCGACGTCGCCGGCAAGGGGGCGGCGGCGGGCATGCTGATGGCGGTCATCCAGGCGTCGCTCGCGGCGTACTTCAACGCGAACGAAGTCCCCTCCGCGGCGATCGATCGACTCAACGACTTCATCGAGTCGCGGACCGCGGCGAACGAGTTCAGCACCCTGTTCCTGGCGGAGATCGACACCACCACCGGCCGTCTCCGCACCGTCGACGCCGGCCACGGCTACGCCCTGCTCATTCGCGGTGGCGAGTCCACCATCATCGAGTCCGACGGCGGGCCACCGGTCGGTGCGGTGCGAGGCATCCCCTTCGGGATGACCGAGCACGAGCTGAAGGCGGGGGACCGGATCGTGCTCTATTCGGATGGCGTGGCCGAGGAACCGGATGCGACGGGCGAGCAGTTCGGCGTCGAACGGACGCAGACGGCCCTTCGCGGGAGCGTCACCGTCGCGGAGGACGTGGAACGCGTCATGAACGCGCTCCGGGAGTTCGCGGGGGGCGAGGCCTACTCCGACGACGTGACCGTCGCGTCACTCGAGATCACCGCAATCGGATGATCGGTCACCCGATCGACCGGGATCAATCCGGCGTGTGCATGAAACGAGTGGGATCACCGGCGCCGTCGTGAGCGGCGTTGACCCAGCGCTGCTGGTCGATGAGGTTGCCGATGCTCTCGCTCCGGGCGCTGCCATCGACGTGGACGATGGTGATCGCCCGCTGGCGTCGGTAGGGGATCGCCTGGGCGCTGAAGACCTCGATGCGTTCACTGCCGGTGATGGAGCCCCAGATGGTCTGGTCGGCGAGGATCGGCGGGGTGATCCAGGCGGCGCCGGCGAGCCGGTCGTCCTGTTCGGTGTAGATGCCCGCGCCGCGGAAGGTCGAGGTTCCGAAGAGGATCAGCGAACTGGCCTGGGTGGCCCGGCCGATGCTGCGGAGCACGAGCTTGCCCTTGGTCGGGATGGTGTTGGTCCCGCCGGAGGTCTGCTGCCATTCCGAATTCGAGAAGCGGCACTGCACGCCGCCGGTCGCATCGTTCTGCTCCCACCAGCCGCCGATGTAGAACGCGTTGTAGCCGAACCAGGGTTGATCGGCGACCGCGAGCGCCTCCGGCTCGATCACGCCGGTCTTGCCCTTGGAAGGGACGTTGTCGATGACTTCGGAGTCGCGGTAACCGAGCATCGACTCGTAGCCCCAGTCGAGATACGGGAGCAGTCGCCACGGGTAGGTCCGGCAGATCGCGGGATCGACGCGGCCTTCGACCACGTACCGATAGCGGACCTTCCACTGGGCCTGGGCGGCCTCGTCGAGGTAGCCGGGCATCACGTAGTCGTTGTTGCTGGCCGCGTAGCTCGACCAGCCGAGGTGCAGTTGTCGAAGGGTGTTCAGTTCGCGGGTCTGTCGACTCGTCCGCCCCGCGGCCTGCAGGCCGGCGAGGATGAGGCCCATCAGGACCGCGATGATGCCCACCACGGTGAGCACCTCGACGATGGTGAATCCACGTCCGTCGAGGTTCGGGATCCGGCGCATCGCGGCTGGTCGGAGAGATCTGGTGGTCATCGGGGGAGGTCCTTCGGGGCCCGGAGATCGGTTCGACGGCGTCCGCGGCCGGAAGGGCCCGGGGAGCGAACTACGCTCCGCAGCGGTTGGTCCGCCGGTTCCGTCGGATTCGAATGCTACATCGGCGATCGACGCCGTGGACGATCAATCCGCCCTTCCACCCTCGATCGTGACCCGTTCGACGAGCCCGGAGCGGATCTTTTCGACCCCGGACCCCAGTTCGCCGATCGGATCCGGCGGCACGATGTCGACCACCTTCTGGCCGAGCTCGATCTCGCCGGCCTCGACCCGGGCCTCGAAGGTCTTGCACTCCTGGAGGAGCCGGTCGAGGATCTCGGCCTCGGGAACGTTCGCGACCTTCTCGCCCTGGACGTAGATGATGCCTCGCCGGTCGCCCGCGAAGACCGCGACGTCGGCGCCTTCGGCCTCGCCGGGACCGTTCACGATGCAGCCCATGACCGCCACCTTGATGGGGAGTTCGATCTCCGCGTCGAGCGTCCGCTTGACGTCCTCGACGAGGGTGAACAGATCGACCTGGATCCGACCGCAGGTCGGACAGGCGATGAGCTCGATGCCCTTGCGGGGACGCATGTCGAGCGAGCAGAGGAGTTCGACGCCGTCCTCGACCTCGTAGACCGGATCGCTCGCGTAGCTGATGCGGATGGTGTCGCCGATGCCGTTGGCGAGCAGCGTGCCGAGGGCGGCGATCGACCGGATCGAGCCGGTCTCCCGGGTGCCCGCGTGGGTGACCCCGAGGTGCAGCGGGTAGTCGAAACGCTTGGAGATCTCGGTGTACGCGTCGATCACCAGTCGGGCGTCCATCGACTTCGCGCTGATCGCGACGTCGTGGAAGTCGCGGGCCTCGAAGATGTCGAGGTACTCCTCGAGCTTGGCGATCATGATGGCGAGCAGGTGCCCGGAGCGATGGCCCTCGAAATAGGCGCCGAGCTCCTCCTGCCGCTTCTGCTTGTCCCGGCGTTCGATGATCGAACCTTCGTTCACGCCGATGCGGATCGGGATGCCCGCGGACTTGCAGGCGTCGATCACCGCGTTCACCTGATCGCGGTCGCTGATGTTCCCGGGGTTCAGCCGGATCTTGTGGACGCCCGCCTCGACCGCTTCGAGGGCCCGCTTGTAGTGGAAGTGCACGTCGGCCACGATGGGCACCGGAGTGGACTTCATGATCTCGGCGAGGGCCTCGGTGTCCTTCCGCTCGGGGACCGCGACGCGGACGATGTCCGCACCGGCATCCGCCAGCTTGGTGATCTCCGCGAGGCAGGTGTCGACGTCGTGGGTGTAGCACGAGGTCATCGACTGCACGGAGGGCGGGGCGTCTCCGCCGATGGTCACGCGGCCCACGCGGTCGTCGCCGAGGGTGAAGGACCTGGTCTGGCGTCGGGAATAGCTCAT
>JAQWJM010000039.1:0-8284 GCA_029248335.1 Phycisphaerales bacterium | reverse complement strand
CGTAGGACGGACTGACCTGCGCGATGCGCGGGAAGGGACGAAACTCGAACGCGGGTCGACCCGGTTCCGAGACGTTGAGCCACACCCCCGATTCGAGCAGGTCCGCTTCGAGCCGGAGGGCGGAATCGAGTCGCTCCTCGCTGTAGATCTCCGGAAGATCCGCCTGCGCGAAGTCGCGGAAGGTTCCGAAGTTCCGCTTGATGACGGGCATCGCGCTGGAACTGCAGCTCCGGCCGCGGACCGGCAGCATGCCGTCGTCCTTGCACTTCGCCTCCACGAGGTGCTCGCTGCCGGAATCATCCATGTCACCGAAGAAGAGAACCGCGGGATGGCCCGCGTCGGGAACGCCGTACTTCGTGTTGAGGCCGGCGTTGAGCCCGATCAGGTCGAGGTCGCCATCGCCGTCGACGTCGCCCGACCGGAGGCCGTACCACCAGCCGCGTTCCCCGCCGAGTCCGGCGGTGTCGGTCGCCTCCACCAGTCGATCACCCGTGTTGCGCCAGAGGCGGACCGGTCCCCATTCGGTCGCGACCGCGAGATCGATCCGCCCGTCGCCGTCGAAGTCCGCCCATTCGGCACCGGTCACCAGGCCCGCTCGTCCGAGCCCGGAAGCGACCGCGTCGGTGCCGTCGACGAATCGAATCCCCCCATCACGCCCCTCGTTGAGCAGGAGGTGACTCGCGGGCGCGACCGGATACCGCCCGGGGACGGAACGGCTTCCGAGGAACAGGTCGACATCACCGTCGGCATCGAAATCAGCGGCCGCGATCGTTCCGGTGCTGAAGGAGAGCCCCGCCAGCGCCGCGTCGGGCGCCCGCGTGAACTGCGGCGTCCGTCCGTCCTCGCCGACGCCCTGATTGACGTAGAGCCGATTCAGGAGGCGATAGTCGCGCTCCGCGAACTCGGTGCTCCCGCTCGCGACCAGCAGATCGAGATCGCCGTCGCCATCGGCGTCGAACCAGATCGAGTCGGAATCCTCGCAGACCGCGTCCTCCTGCAGCACGGGCACGGCCACGGATCGGAATGCGCCTTCACCTTCGTTGATCCAGAGTTCCCCGGCCTGGCCGACCGCACCACCGAAGTGGACGTCCGGCCGTCCGTCCGCGTTCGCGTCGCCCCAGCTCATGGAGGGGCCGAAGGAGGACATCTTCCCCGGAAGCAGCGGCTGGTTCTTGAAGTCGTCGAAGGGATTTTCGCGATGGACGAATCCCGGCCCGATGCCGTCGGGGGCCGGCTGGAAGCGACCGACCGCGACGCTCGCGGCTCGCTCGCCCCCGGTCTTCCGTTCGATCGTCACGGTTCGATTCGCGTCGAAGGGGCCTGCTTGCTGGACGACGTTGCCGGGCCACGAGACCTCCACGCTTCGCACCGTCTCGTCCTCACCGAGTCCGAAATGGAGATCCGAGTCGTTGGTGGACGCCCAGCCGGTCCAGGGATTCGCCCGTCGGACCAGGGTCTTCCCCGACTCGGTGATCACGCGGACCAGCGCCCCCGCCCCGTGGCGGTTCGCCTCTTCGCTGCGGAGTCGGACCTTGAGCCAGTTTCCGGTCGCGTCGTTCCGGTAGAGCGAGACCGTGTCGTCGAGGTTCGCGACCACCAGATCCTGGTCGCCGTCCCCGTCGAGATCGCCGTAGGCGGCGCTGTAACTCATGCCATTCTTGTCGAGCCCCCACGCCTCCGCGACATCGGTGAACCGAAGATCGCCGGTGTTTCGAAACGCGATGTTTCGTTCCTCGAGCGGCGGTTGCTCCCGAAAGTGATCCCACTGGGTGCGGCCGTACCGCTGGCGGCCCGAGAAGGGCACGTCCGAGTCCGTGTAGTTGCGACTCATCCCATTGGTGAAGAAGACGTCGGGCCGTCCGTCCTGATCGAAGTCGGCCAGTTTCACGGCCCAGGTCCAGTCCGAACTGCTCAGGCCCGCCATGAAGCCCGCCTCCCGGTAGACGCCTCGTCCGGTATCGAGGTAGAGCATGTTGCGCATCGCCTGACGCGGCCAACCCTCCTCGAGCACCTTTCGCTGGCGACCACCCATCTCGCCCATGTTCACCTTGGCCTTGAAGTGCGACGTCGCCGACATGTCCGCGACCATCAGGTCGAGCAGCCCGTCTCCGTCGAGATCCGCCTCGTCGGCGCCCATGCTCGACCAGGACGTGTAGGGAAGCACGTCACCAATCACGTTCTCGAATCGAACCATGCCGCTCGAATCCGGCCCGAGATTCCGATAGAGGCGATCCGGATCCTCGAAGTCGTTGGCCACGTGCAGATCGATCCGACCGTCCCGGTCGATGTCCAACCAGGTCGCGGAGAGCGCATGTCCGGAACCGTCGATGCCGGCGGGATCGGTGATCCTCGAGAACTTGATCTGCCCGTTCGCATCCGGGCCGTCGTTCCGGAGCAGGTGGTCGTCGCGTCCGTAGCTGTCGCCCTCGAAGTTGCCGTCGGGCTTCCTCCACGCGCGGAAGTAACGCTCGTACTTCGGGAACATGACGACCGTCCCGGTCTCCGGGTCGAACTCCCCGGGCGGCTCCGTCGGAAGCCCCTTCGGAGGGACGTAGCGGTTGCAGCCGAGGTACGCATCAAGGTCGCCGTCGTTGTCGATGTCCGCGAACGTCGAAATGATTGACGCGTCCCGGATGTTCAGGCGATAGGCCGCCGCTTCCTCGGTGAATTCCGGATCGCCCGGGGTCGAACGATTGATGTAGAGCTGGTTCGGCGCGTCGTAGTTGCACACGTAGATGTCGAGGTCGCCGTCCCCGTCGATGTCCACCAGCGAGGCGCCGGTGCCCCACGCATACCCGCCATCGGTCCGGGATCCCTCCACCCTCGCGAATCTCAGTCCGCATTCCGGATCCGCCTCGTCGGGCGCGAGTTGGAGGAAGAGACCGTTGGCCTCCGGCCCGCCGACGCAGAACACGTCGGCACGACCGTCGCCGTCGAGGTCCCCGATGCTCACGCCGCCACAGGCGTAGCCGAACGGATAGAGATGGCGCTTCGGATGATCCGCGATCAGCGGGTTCACGAAATCCAGTCCGGTGCGCTCGGGATCGAGCTCGGTGAAGAGCGTCTGCCCGGAGACGACCGCGGGATCAGGAGGGCCATCGGCGGTCGCGACGAAGGCGTTGCCGCACATGGCCGCCGTGATTGCCAGATGCGGGAGCCCCGCGAAGCCGAATCGAGCTGGTTTCATCTTCTTCCGGAGCTCCAGGTTAGGTCGCGGACCTGTCGTGCGTCGGAATGATAGACAGGACCCGATACGGGCGGTTCACCGCCCGCACCGGGTCTTGTTCGATCATCGGAGAGGCCCGACGGGCCTCGGGATTCCCCCGGCGGAATCCCGGCGGGGACGAGGAACGTCCCCGCCGGAGATGGTGGTCTTGAGAACGACCGTCGACTCAGGGGCACGGTCCCCAGTAACTGATGAGCAGGCCGAGATCGGCCGCGTTGACCATGCCGTCACCATTGAGGTCGCCGGAGCAGGTGCCCTTGCAGCCCCACTCGCTGATGAGCAGGCCGAGGTCGGCCGCGTTGACGACGTCGTCGCCGTTGAGATCACCGGGGCAGGATCCGCAGTCTTCGCCCGGGATGATGACGATCTTGGCCGCCGCGAGGTTGCCCTCGCCGCCACCGTCGGGGCCGGTGAAGGAACCGCTGTAGAAGTCGCTTCCGGAGACCTCGCCCACACCGGTGAAGACACCGCTGCCGTCGCCGTCGGGGACGCCGTCGATCATGGTGTCGACGCCAGCGAAGGTGACCAGGGCACGCTCGCCACCACGACGGTCCGCGAATTCGAGGATCACGGTGTCGCAGGGATTGAGACCGTTCAGCGAGAAGCTGACCGGACCACTGTTGTCCCAGTTGGAGAAGAAGTGGTCACCGGTCAGGGCCTGCGGGCTGCTGTCGGGGACGCCATCGGTGTTGTTCCAGCCGGTGACGTTCGCGAAGCTGAAGCTCGCACCGTTGCCGAGGTCGTAGGTGACGTCGATCTGCTGACCGCAGTCCTGGATCTCCATGGCTCCGAAGTTGCCGGTGGCATCGAAGATGCCGCTGAAGACCGGCGTCGGTCCACCGCAGTTGGCCCCGACCATGCCGAAGTCGATGGCGGCCACCTGGATGTTGGTGGTGCCGTCGCAACCGTTGCAGATGTCGATGGCCATCTCGGCGCAGTCCGCATCCCACAGCAGGAGGCAGCAGTCGGGATCGATGACGCAGACGGCGTTGGCGCATTCGACGTCGAGGCAGGAGGGAAGTTCACCCTCGACGCAGCACTCCATGAGTTCCGGAGGTGCACAGGTGCTCGCTTCGCAGACCGAGCCCTCACCGCCGAACTCGCCGCCGGCCGCGACGCAGTCGTTGCCGCCGATCTCCCAGCAGTTCTCGCCGAAGCAGCAGGCGCCGGTCGAGCCGCTGCCCTTGCCGGCGCTGATGACGGTGAATCGGGCGCCACTGAGGTTGCCTTCACCGTCGCCGTTGGGACCGGTGAACGATCCGCTGTAGCTCGAGGAACCGGTCACGACGCCGACGTTGGTGAACACCCCGTCGTCACCCACGACGCCTTCGACCATGGTCTCCACGCCGTCGAAGGTGACGAGGGCCCGCTCGCCGCCCTTGCGATCGGCGAAGTCGACCACGAGGATGTCGTTCGGGTCGAGTCCGTCGAAGGAGAAGCTGACCGGACCGCTGCCCGCCCAGTTGGAGAAGAAGTGATCACCCGTGAGGGCACGGATGTCGTTGACGTCGTTGGTGTCGGTGTTGTTCCAACCGGTGACGTTGGTGAAGGAGAACGTCGCGCCGCCGCCGATGTCGACGCTCACGTCGACCTGGTCGCCGCAGTTGCCGATCTCCATGCCGACGAAGCCGCTGGTGCCGTCGAAGGTACCGGCGTAGACGGGACTCGGACCGCAGTTGTCACCGGTCATGCCGAAGTCGACGGCGGTCGTGGTGGTGTCCGCGCCGGCCTGGCCGGCGAAGAGCCCGACGGTGAGCCCCGCGGCCATCGCGAGGCCCCGGAACATGGTTTCAAGATTGATGTTGCTTCTCATTTCTCTGACTCTCCAATTCGATACGAGGGGTTCGGGATGTGTCCGGGGTCTGGAAGAGATTGCCTGAAGATCGATGGCGATGGACCGGGTCGGCCTTCACCGCCGAAAACTGGTCCGAGTCGGCTTGAACCGGGCTCCAGGATCGGAGGAATCCGGTTCGATCGGACGGGCGAGATGTCGCGAGGACGCTCGAGTGATGCTGCAGTCGCGTGTGCTGGGAAGGGCGGACGCATGCGGCCCGGAACTTGACGCACGACCTTGGAATCTCGGGAACGAACTCGTTTTCTTCTCCTGATTGAAAACAGAAACGAAAGGAATCAACGAATCCCGCCCTCGATTCGGCCTCGCCTTCGGATGGCGGCGGATCGAACGGGCGGATTCACATTCAATTCACGGTGCATCGCCCTCGCAGCCGTTGCACTCGACCTCGGCGATCGACGCGCACACCGAATCCCACCCGAACTCGCAGCAGATCGGATCGACCTGGCAGACGGCCGTGGTGCATGCGGCATCGGAGCAGCTGGTGTTGCCGTTGGCTTCACAGCAGTCGCAGTCGGGGCAGACCCCATCGCCGCCCCCACCACCGCCGGGGTTGCCGCCCTCGCCGAAGATCAGGATCCGGGCGCCGGAGAGGTTGCCCTCGCCGGAGCCGTCGCCACCGGTGAACCAGCCGATGTAGCTCGACGAGCCGGTGACCCCGCCACCGGAGACGTCCGTGAAGGCGGTGTCGTCGTCGACGAGCGTGGTCACGCCGTCGAAGGTGACCAGCGCCCGCTCCGTGCCCACGCGGTCCACGAACTGCAGGACCACGGTCTGCTCGGGATCGAGCCCGGTGATGTCGAATCCGACCGGATCGTCGGCGTCCAGCGCCGCCGAGAAGAAGTGGTCGCCGATGAGCGTGTTGACGTCGTTCACGTTGCTGTTGCTGTTGTTCCAGCCACTGACGTTCGTGAAGCTCAGGGTCACGCCGCCGCCGATCTCGATCGACGGGCTCTCGACCACGCCGTTGTCACTGATCTCGAGGCCTTCGAACCCCTTGGCGCCGTTGAACATCCCGGCGTAGACCGGTCCGTTTCCACCACCGGTTCCGAAGTCGAGCGCGACCACCGTCGCGGCGGTCGTTCCGTCGCAACCGTTGCACTCGGTCTCGGCGAGCTCGGCACATCCCGCGTCCCAGCCGTCGGTGCAGCAGGCGGGATCGATGAAGCAGACGAGATTCGAACACTCGTTGTCGGAGCAACCGACGTTCCCGGTGGCTTCACAGCAATCGCACTCGGGGCAGTCGGCGGGGATGACGCACTCGGTGTCCAGGCAGGTGGTTCCCTGACCGGCGAAGGCGCCACCAAGGGTCTCGCAATCGCCCGCGGTCACGTCGTAGCAGTCCATGCCGACGCAGCAGGCACCGGAATCACCCGTGGGCGGACAGTCGCCCCACACGACGAGGAACCCACCGATGTCGGCACCGTTGACGAAACCATCGCCGTTCATGTCCTCCGGGCATCCGCCACACTTCCCCCAGGCACCCAGGAGAAATCCGAAGTCGGCACCGTCGACGAGGCCGTCCTCGTTGAAGTCGCCCGGGCATCCGCCGCCGCCACCGCCGCCGGTGGTGATGATGGTGATCCGAGCCGCGGCAAGATTGCCTTCGCCCGAGCCGGACGCGCCGGTGAAGGACCCTTGGTAGCTCGTCGATCCGGTGACGCCTCCACCCGAAACGTCGACGAAGCCGAGTCCATCCGCATCGACCAGCGTCTCCAGACCGTTGAAGGTCACCAACGCCGAACCATCGGCCTTGTCCAGGAGTTCGAGGATGACGAGGTCGTCGGCGTCGAGACCGGCGAGTTCGAACGCCACGGAATCGTCGGCCCCGACACTCGCGGAGAAGATGTGGTCCCAGAGCAGGGTGTCGACGTCCGCCGTGTCGTTGTTGCTGTTGTTCCAGCCACTGACGTTGGTGAAGCTGAGGGTCACACCATTTCCGATGTCCATCGAGGGACTCTCGACGACGCCGTCCGCGGAGATCCCGAAGCCGACGAAGCCACCGGTCCCGTCGAACTCACCCGTGTATACGGGCGCAGCGTTCTTACCCGCACCGAAGTCGATCGCGATGATGTCGACGTCCGCGACGGCGACGCCCGCCGTCGAGGCCGCGATCGCGGCGACGATCGCCGCGGTGGCCGGGGTTCGCTTGTTTCCTGAAAGGTGAATCATCTCGTTGGAGTCTCCGGGATGGAGTGGCTGGGGACGTGTGGATCAGGGATTCGACGGGGTCGCCGTCATTCGTCTTCGATCGGCGGCGCCGTGGAATCGAGCGGTTCGAAACAGCACTCGAGCCGCAGACGCTGCGGTTCGGCGGTCTTGGCGATGATCCCGAGCAGATGCTGGATCGCGGTGCGGCCGAGGAGATCGGTGTTCTGACAGATCGAAGAGAGTCGCGGGAAGGTCGCGAATCGTCGGTTCGAGTCGTCGAAGCCGACCACCGAGAGCTCCCGGGGAATGCGGACGCCCATCCGCAGGGCCTCGACGGCGAGGCCCTCGCCCAGTGCCGGATCCGTCACGAAGATGGCGGTCGGCCGGTTCGGCAGCGACATCAGCTGACGAAGCGTCGCCCCGCCGCTCGCCGTGTAGGCGGGCCCGCGGATGATCCACTCGGGCTCGATCGAGAGTCCGGCCGAATGAAGCACTTCGCGATAGACGGTGAGCCGTTCGGCATGATCGAAGTCGTCGATCTCGTTGAGCCCGATCGCGATCTTGCGATGCCCGAGGTGGATCAGGTGTTCGAGTCCGCGCTGGATCGATCCGGCCGACGAGGCTCGGACACTTCCCACGTGGGGACTGTCGAATTCATCGGCGATGATGACGGTCGGAAAGCGGGCCTCGGCGAGATCCACGCACATGTCCCGTGTCGATCGGACGGTCCGGAGCAGCGCGCCGGCCACGCCGCGCCGGAGCAGCATCTGGCCGAGTGACTCCCCGGAATCCCGACCACGGTCCGCATTGATGATCACCAGGTCGTGATTGGTCTGCTCGAGTTCGGTGACCACCCCGTGCAGGATGGACGCGTCGAACTCGGAGTAGAGCGAGGATTCGCCGCGATAGACGAGGGCGATCGAAGTCGTCGCCTTTCGGTTGACGACCGCGACATCATCGCGAATCGCGTTGGCCGCCTTGAGCACCTTGGCCCGCGCCTTCTCGCTGACGTGCGGCTGGTTGTTCAACACGCGCGACACCGTCCCGATCGAGAC
>JAQWJM010000191.1:0-14716 GCA_029248335.1 Phycisphaerales bacterium | reverse complement strand
AGAACCCGTAGGTGCTCGACCACGTGACCGTCTCCAGAATGTCGTCGCCTTCCCGGTCGTAGAGGATCTCGGGCATCTTCTCGACCTGGTAGGGCTGGCTGGCGATCAGCCAGCCGTTCGATAGGAAATCGTTGATCTTCGTCTTGGCGAGCAGGGAGAGCGACGTGTTGTCGGGGCTGTAGTCGAAGTAGAAGCTCGTCTCGTATTCCCGGCGGCTGTCGTACTCGCGCTCCCGCCAGGAGGTCGCCCAGGTCTGGTCCGAGAGATAGGAGAGCTGGGCTTCGAGGTAGAGATCCGCGGAGAGGACCGCTCGATACTCGCCGACCGCCTGCCCCCGCAGTCCCTGGGCGATCTCGACGTCCTCGCCCGCGGAGGTTCGATCGGTGCCGCCGAAGTCGTAGAGCCCGTAGAGATCGAAGGCCCCGTATCCGCTCACGCCACCGATGCCGGAGAGATCGAGGTCGAGTCCCACCGCGGGGCCGCGATCGAGGAAGCCGTCGATCAGGAGATCCGCGGCGACCCAGTCCGGCTCGGCGATTCCAAGCATGCGGAAGAGGTCCCAGGTCGTGCCGATCTCGAATCCCTTGTCCTTCTCGAAACCGGACCGCACGCCTTTCAGGGGCGGCTCGTCCGCAGTGCCCTCGAAGCCGGGCCAGTAGAAGAACGGGATCCCGCCGGCGTTCATGGTGAGCCCGTCGCCCTTCACCCACGTCGTGGTGCTGCCTTCGGCGTCCGGGCGTTCGGTGACCGTGACGCGTTCGAGGCCGATCGACAGGTGGGGGGTGAAGAACTCGCTGGTGGAGATCGTCGCCCGGTCCGCGGTCCACTGGTCGGTCGACAGCTGTCGCATCTCCTCGGCCCGGGCGTACACCGGAAGATTTCGTCCGCGACGCGAGTAGGTCCGAAGGACGGCGTCCATGATGGTCGCGCGGTTTCTCGGAAGGTCGTAGTAGATGCTCGACCCGCGCATCGTGTAGTCGCCGTCGCTCGCGCGGACGGCGCCTTCGAGGAAGATCCCGGTGATCGACTCCGCCTCGACGGTCGCGGTTCCCTCTCGAAGGCCCTTGATGGTGCCGGGCACGAGGAACACCACGCCTCGGTCCGAGACCAGGGAGAGTCTGCGGAGATCCTCGCCGGTGTTGGTCCCGTCGTAATCGATGACCACCGACCCCAGCACGATGATCGCATCGCGATCCTCGTCCACCACCGTCTCGTCGGCATTGAAGGAGACGAGGCCCCGCGGGTCGAAGATCGGAAGATCGCCACCACCCTGGACGGGGAGTTCGATCTCGGTGGGATCGAGCTGGTTCGATGTCGGCGTCTCGCGGACGATCCGGCCGCCCGGTTCGAGGACCGGTCTGGGTGCCTTCGGCGGGACCTGCACGTCCAGACGCTTGCCGAGCTTCGGCAGTGGTGGTGCGGCGAGGGTCCTGAGGTAGCGGGCCAGGCGTTGTTCACCGCGGGCCACGGACGTGTTTCGAATCGGGCCGTCCTCGAGCAGGATCGTCCGCAAGGCGACCTTGCCGTCGATCGTCGCGGTCACCAGCACGTCGCGGCCGCTGGCACCGAGCCCGGCCCGCCGCGTCGGCTCGGAGACTTCCGGGAACCAGAACGCGGCCTGGGTCACCAGGCCGTCCTTCGTGGGGAGCCGGTTGATCCAGACCAGGGCGAGGTCCGCGCGAAAGGCGTAGGTGCCCAGCACGATCTCGACGTCGCCTTCGAGGACGAGTCGCTGGGTGTCGTCGACGGACCATCTCGTCGCCTTCTTCGCGTCGATCTCGAGGTCGTGCTGGACCGGGAGGATCGGGAGGACGAATCCGCCGAGGCTCGAGCCGTCGATCGCGACCCGGCGGGTCGCGGGGCCGAGTTCGTCGTCTCGATCGATCGCCGTCGACGTGGATGCGGAGGCGGATCCGGCGAGCAGACTCGCGAGGGCGATCGCCGCGATGGAGAGCGAAGGAATCATCTGCCGGAGATGCTACCGATCGCGGCGGCATCAGGCCGGATTCGCATCAGATGCGGTACCCGATCATGCCGGGTTCCGTGGCCGTGAATTCCTTGAGGAGGGTCATCACCGCGATCCCCACGAAGGTGAACACCGCCATGATCAACGCGGCCTGCCACATGCCGAGCCCGACGAACCAGGCGGCTCCATAGACGCCATGCCACATGGCGCCGTACCGGCGGAGCTTCTCCGCGGCCTGCGTGCCGTGCACGGGTCCGGCCTTCCGCCACGCGAGGGCGGCGAACCCCACCATCGCGAGAATCGGCCAGATCACCACGGTGGCGGTTCGGCCGTCCGGGAGAACGCCACCGTCGGGATCGCGATTGACGGCAACGCCGAAGAGCACCGCGGACCAGAAGAGCCAGCCGAGCAGGATTCCGAACCCACCGATGGGGGTCAGGCGGGGCCGCTTGCCCTCGAGGATGTGGCCCAGGATCGAAATGGCGAGGACGTGCGTGAAGACCAGCCAGACCGGGAGAAGAAACGCGAGCTGATGGTTCGGAACCAGCATGTGGGCGACGTGGACGAGGCCGGCGACGATCACGCCGACCGCGGGGAGGTGCTTTCCCGCGGCGTTGTAGAACAGGGCCGCGGTGGCGGCGATGACCGCGAGGACGAGGCCGCCGGTGCCGAATGGAATGGCCGCCGCGATGGCGGCGAGAAGGGCCCCGATGGCGATGACGACGGCCTGGCCCGCTCTGATCCGGCCGGCGGGGAGCGGGCGATCGGGACTGAACGCGGTGTCGTGGCGGACGTCGAGAAGGTCGTTGAGCGTCGTGGCGAACGCGAACAGGCCGATCGAAAGGACCGCCGCCACCACGAGATCGACCACGAGGGGGATGTCGTTGACCGGAAGCAGGGCGTATTGCGGGTTGGCCCGCGTGTAGAGCACCACGAACCAGACGTCGGCGATCGCGCCGAAGACCAGGGAGAGTCTCGTGAGCTGGAAGGCGGTCAGGAGCTTCGCGGCAAGCCTCGGCATCGCGGTCGATGCTACCGATCGAGGCGGGTTCACGTACGATGGGGGGTCCGGAAGCGACTTCCGGGCGCCCTCGCACCGTGATCCCAGGAACCGTCTCGATGACCCGCTCCGACACCCTCAGCGCCGACGCCGCCGGTCTTCGGATCGCGGTCCTCGTGAGTCGCTATCACACCGAGATCACCGATGCCCTGGAAAAGGGCGCTCGGTCGGCCTTCGAGGCCGCCGGCGGCGACCCCGGAATGCTCGAGGTCTTCGACAGTCCCGGCGCCTTCGAACTCGCGGGACTCGCGTCGGTGGCGCTGGAGACCGGACGGTTCGACGCGGTGGTCTGTCTCGGCTGCGTGATCCGGGGAGAGACGAGTCACGACGCGTGGATCAACGGCGCGGTCGCGCACGAACTCGCCGCGATGTCCTCCCGTCACGGCCGCCCCGCGGCGTTCGGGGTGATCACCTGCAACGACATCGACCAGGCCCGGGCCCGGGCGGGCGGTGATCGGGGCGACAAGGGAATCGAATCGATGGACGCCGCGATCGCCGCGGTTCGGACCGCCGCCTCGATCCGCGCGGGAGCAGACGCATGAAATACGATCGTGAAGCCCGTCGGTGCGCCCTTCAGGCGATGTACCAGTTCGACGCGGGGTCGCTCGACGACCTCGACACGGTTCGTGAGACGCTCGACGGCTCGGGCGCTTCGGAGTCCGCGCGAGAGAAGGGCTTCGCGCTGGCCACGATGGCGTGGGAGTTCCGGGACGAAAGCGACGAGATCATCCTGGGGTTGTCGCCCGACTGGCCGATCAACCGCCAGCCGATGGTCGATCGCAACCTCCTCCGACTCGCCTTCTACGAGATCCGACGCGGCGGAACGCCGCCGCGGGCGGCGATCAACGAGGCCGTGGAGCTGGCGAAGGAGTTCGGCGGCGAGAAGTCGCCCGGCTTCGTGAACGCCCTGCTCGACAAGGTGATGCGGGAGGAGACGCCGTGAAGTTCTTCCGAAAGGCGGTCGAGGCGGTCCGGCAGGGCTTCGCGCGGACCGCGACGGTCCTGGGTGGCGGCCTCCGCTCGTTGCTCGCGGGTCGTCGGCTCGACGACGACGTGATCGACGAGATCGAGGCGGCGCTCATCGGTGCCGACGTCGGTGTCCGGGCGGCCACGGAGATCGTCGGGGAACTTCGCACCGCCGTCCGAGCCGGGGAACTGGAACGTGGCGAGGATGCGATCGAGTTTCTGAAGGATCGCCTGAAGCGACGCTGGGACGATGCCCCGATCGACATCGCGGTCGCCGATCCCGGTCCGACCGTGGTGCTGGTGGTGGGTGTGAACGGCGTGGGCAAGACCACCAGCGTGGCGAAGATCGCGCACACCCTCCGTCAGGAGGGGCGCAGCGTGGTCCTCGCCGCCGCGGACACCTTCCGCGCCGGCGCGGTGGAGCAGCTGGCGACCTGGGCCGATCGACTCGGCGTGGATCTCGTCCGCGGGGCCGCGGGCGCCGATCCGGCGGCGGTGGTCTTCGACGCGGTCGACGCCGCACTCGCACGGAAGGCCGACGTCCTGCTCGTCGACACCGCGGGCCGTCTCCACGTCGAGGCGAACCTGATGCGGCAGCTCGTCAAGATCCGGGAGGTCATCGAACGCAAGATCCCCGGCGCGCCTCACGAGGTCCTGCTGGTGCTCGATGCGACCAGCGGCCAGAACGGGCTCCAGCAGGCCGCGGTCTTCGGCGAGGCGGTCGGGGTGACGGGGATCTTCCTCGCGAAACTGGACGGAACGGCCCGGGGCGGCATCGTGGTCGCGATTCGGGACGCCCTCGACGTGCCGGTCAAGCTGGTGGGCGTGGGAGAGCAGGTCGAGGACGTGCAGCCCTTCGATGCGAACGGCTTCATCGACGCGATGTTCGAGTCGACCGCCGAATCCACCGCGAAACGATGATTTCATGGGCTGAGGCCCGCTCGAGCGGCCCCATTGCGGGTTGCGTGGTCGAATCCGAGGCTTTGGTCGAGGCGAACCAAGTCATGGCTTCCCGCTGGAACCCACGGGGCGGAGGCCGGTATCCTCGTGATCGTCAGCATCTGAAAGGTGGCCGATGCTTCCGCTCCCCGTCAGCCAGAATCGAAACCTTGGATCCGCATCCCGCGGCCTCCGGCCGGGCTTCACGCTCGTGGAGACCCTGGTGGTGCTCGGAATCATCACCCTGCTGGTCGGCATCACCGTCCCGACCCTCCGCGTCATGCGGGAGGAGGCCCGGTCGACGGAGTGCCGGACGACGCTCCGCGAACTCGGACTGGCTCTCACCGCGTACCGCGCGAACATGGGCGACCGCATCCCGGCGTGCGAACCGCTTCCCGCCGTGGTCGGCGACGGCGAGACCGAAGGCGGGCTCCCCGAGGTCCTCGACGGATACATCGACAAGAACTGCACGTGCTGGGTCTGCGGCGCGGACACGGACCCCGAAAGCACCTCCACGGGGACGAGCTATCTCTATGTCCCCGGTCTGCTGCGCTATGCACCCCAGGTCCAGATCGCGGTGGGGCAGGCCCTGATCCCATACCTCGAGAGTGGTGAATGGGATCCCGCCCAGCTGGAACGCATCCGTCGCGATCTCGAATCGAGGGAGCTGTTGGGGATCTTCGATCACGAAGCGGGGCGTCGTCTGCCGATGCTCATGGACAGTCAGGATCGACACCCCGTCGGCGACCTCGTTCCCCGAAACGCGCTCTTCAACGACGGGAGCGTCGCGCAGATGCGGGAGACCTTCGCCGAGATGGAGGACGACGGATGAACGCGATCACCAGCACGGTCGACGACCTTCACGACCGGTTCCTCGAGTTCATCGACGGCCGGGAACGTCGGCTTGCGATCACCGCCGGCGGCGGACTTCTCGCGCTGATCCTCCTGATCGCGGGAAGCATGTGGTGGAACGCCCAGTGGCGTCCGCCGCCGAGCATCTTCGATTCGCCGGTGGACGACGTGCTCGGCTATCTCGCGCTCGACGACTTCAGTGCGATGAGCGTCGAGGAGCGGATGCGTTACCTCGGCGAGTTCGCGACCCGGTTCCAGGGCATGGCACAGGAGGAGTCCGCGTCGATGGCGGCGTTCCTCGCCGGCCTCACCGGCCCGACCCGCGAACAGATGCGACAGAACGCCCGGACCCTCGCGAAGGACGTCCTCCTCGACGGCGCCGAAGGCTACTTCGCGGTCGCCCCGGAGGACCGTGGCGCCTATCTCGACGACTGGATGGCGGGATGGCAACGGGCCGCGGAGGGGATGATGGGGCGTGATTCGGGCATGGACGATGCGGAACGGGCGGAAGACATCCGCGCCGATGCCCGCCGCGACATGACACGGGAACGTGATCCCGGTCGAATGCCCGACTTCGACGGCCGCGACGCGGAACGATTCATGGGGTTCTGGCAGAGCGACATCGAAGTCGCCAGCACGCCGAGGGAACAAGGTCAGATCATCCGCTTCCTCGACGATCTGCGGGTCCACCTCGCGAAGCCGCCCGGGGCATGACGAATCCAAAGGAGCCGCTGCCTGCGGTCGATGCCGCACCGGGCATCGCCTCGGTGGTCGACGCGGGTGGCCGAGCGGTCGTGGTGGCGCCGCCGGGGACGGGAAAGAGCACCGCGCTGCCATCCGCGCTGCTCGACCGACTTCCGGGCAGGATCTTCGTCACCCAGCCTCGTCGGCTCGCCGCCCGGATGCTCGCCCGTCGGGTCGCGTCGATCCGGAACGTCGAACTGGGCGAGGAGGTCGGGTTCGCCACGCGAACCGAACGTCGAGAAGGCGATCGGACCCGGCTCTGCTACCTGACCGAAGGCCTGTTGCTTCGTCGGATGCTCGGAGAGCACGGCCCCGGTCCCGGCGATCTCGTGGTGCTCGACGAGTTTCACGAACGCTCGATCGACGCCGATCTGCTCTTCGGAATCCTGCGCGAGCGACGAGCCCGCGTGCTCGTCTCGAGTGCGACGCTCGATGCGGGAAGCGTCGGGGAGGCGCTCGATGCCGAGGTCTTCACGGTCGAGAGCCGGATCCATCCGGTCGAGGTCGATCATCGGCGTGCTCCATCGGCCGACCCGGTGTGGGACCTCGCGGCGGAAGCGGTCCGGGAGACGCTCCTCGATTCCTCCGACGACGGGGATCTGCTGGTGTTCATGCCCGGCCGTTTCGAGATCGACCGCACCATCGCCGCATGCCGTCGGGTCGCCGCGGGGTGCGAAGTGCTTCCGCTTCACGGCGGACTGCCGGCGGCGGCGCAGGACGCGGCGGTCTCCGGAAGCGGTCGACGGAAGATCGTGGTCGCGACGAACATCGCGGAGACGTCGATCACGATCCCCCGGGTGACCACGGTGATCGACTCGGGAATCGCGCGGATCGCGCGGTTCGATCGGGAGCGCGACCTGGACCGACTCGTGACCGAGCCCGTGTCGCGGGCGTCGGCGGTCCAGCGGGCGGGTCGGGCGGGTCGCGTGCGACCGGGTCGATGTCGCCGGCTCTACACGGAATCCGAGTTTCGTCGGCGGGATCCGCACGACGCACCGGCGATCCGCCGGGAGGATCTCGCGGGGCCGTTCCTTCGCCTTCGCGTCGCGGGCTTTCGTCCCGACGCGTTCCCGTGGCTCGACCCACCCGACCCGGTCGCGGCGACGCACGCGGACGCGGTGCTGGAGTCGATCGGGGCGGTGCGCGGTGGTGAGACGACCGAGGACGGACGGCGGATCGCGTCGTTGCCGGTGCCGCCGCGGGTCGGCCGTTTCCTGCTCGACGCGGGGCGTCGAGGTGGCGGGCGACTCGCCGCCGCGTGCGCAGCGATCCTGGGGGAACGGGACGTCGCGCCGCGGGCGTCCGCCGCGTCGCTCGCCGGCGGGCTCGCCGGTGGTGATCCTCGCAGCGATCTGCTCGCACGGGCCCGATTGCTTCTCGCGGGCGAGCGTCGCGGCCAGGGGATCGACCCCGGCGCGATGTCGGACGCGATCAACGCGGCCCGCCAGTTGGAACGGCTGGTGCGACGCGATCAGGGCGGGGCCGGCGGGGATGTCGACGAGATCACGGCGATCGTGGAAGCCCTGATCGCCGCCTTCCCCGACCGGGTCGCGTACCGGCGAGACCGGACCCGGGACGAATGCGTGCTCCCGGGGCGTCGGAACGTCCAGCTCGGACGGGGGAGCATCGTCCGCGGCGAAGGATTCCTGATCGCCTCCTCCATCCGTGGTGCGCAGCATCGAGGACGGGAGACGACCGTGCTCGAACTCGCGACCGCGATCGACGAAACGCTCGTCGAGTCCGTCATGGGCGCGCGGTTCGGGGTCGATGATCGACACGCCTTCGACGTCGAGCATGGGAGGGTCGAACGCGTCGAAGCCCGGACCTTCGACGGCCTTCGGATCGACGAACGGCGATTCGGCATCGGCGATGGGGAGCGTGCGGCGGCGGCGGCCTGTCTTCTGGAGGCGATCGAGGCGGAAGTGGTCGCGATCCCGGGCTGGTCCGAGGAGGTGGACGGTTTCATCGATCGCGTGGATCGCGTCGCGGACTGGTTCCCCGACCGTGGAATCGCCGCGTTCGGCGCCGAGGACCTGCAGGTGCTCCGCGCCGAGATCGTGGGTCGACGACATCGGATCGCCGATCTTCCGGGATCGGCGCGGATTCTCGAGATCGTTCGTTCGGCGCTGGAATGGTCGGACCTGCAGTTCGTCGATCGCATGGCACCGAACCGGTTTCAACTGCCACGGGGGCGGACGATGCGAATCGACTGGCGGCGGGGCGAACCACCGAGAGGATCGGCTCGGATCGGTGATCTGGTCGATCTCGAGCGGACGCCGACGGTCGCGGGAGGGCGGGTTCCGATCGTGCTGGAGATCCTCGCCCCGAATTCGCGGCCCGTGCAGGTGACCGACGACCTCGAAGGATTCTGGACAAACACGTATCCGGGAATCCGGAAGGAACTCCGGCGTCGATATCCCCGTCACCCCTGGCCGTGAACCGTCGGATCGAGTCGAGGGGTTCGATCCCGGGATCGCATCCGTTACAATTCGACACGCATTTTCCAGCCCTGTGCGAGACGCGAATCGATGCTCGACTTCCTCAAGTTCGGACGAAAGAACGAAAGCGAACGTGGTTCCTCCGGATCCCGGAGCTTCATCCGTGGGACCCCGGACGGCAACGTCACGATCGTGAATCTCGAACGGACGGGCTGGGCGCTCGATCCCGACGGCTCGGGTCGGTCCCTGCTCGAGATCCGACCCGCCTCCGGCGGCGAGGTCTTCGACGAGAAGGATCACGAGGATGGTCTTCGCGGCGGCTTCCTCCGGCTCGGCAAGGAAAGCACGGAGTGCCGACTGCTTCGATCCGCGATCGATCGGAAGACGCCGGTGATCATGGTCTACCCCGGCGTGGCCCGGATGCGGGGGATCGCGAGCGAACTGTTCGAGGAGTTCCTCAAGCGACGGCTGAAGGCGGAGAGCCGCGATCTCGACGCGATCAAGATCTACGCGGCACCGGTGCGCGAGACGGCTCGCCGCTTCGTGCGGAAGTTCCGGGGGCTCGGCGCGGACCAGGTCGTATGCAACCTGAGCGGCGAAGCGTTCAAGTATCTGCATCTCTACAAGGTCGATCGGGACGTCACGGTCGATGCGCTCGATCCGAAGTGGCCGATCGCGTCGGAGTCCGACGAACAGCGATATGCGACGCTCGCGGAGCAGTCGATCCGCGGGATGGACGCGGAGTATTTCGATCGACTGCGGCAGGGGATCGCGGCCGGGACCCTGCTGCTCATCCTGCCCGAGCTCCGCATGGAACGGATGGCGGTGCTGGGTGCCGCGGGACGACTGCTCCTGAACGCGCCGGGGGGCGAGATCGACCTCGGATCGGGCAATGCGATGCATCTCTACCGGCATCGTCCCGACCGTCGGGCCTGAATCGACGCAAGTCGATTATTCACAGTCGCTTGCGTTCATTGATTTGATCCAGAACGGCGGTATCGCTACACTCTGGAGATGCCAACGAAAAAGACGCGTCGCGGTGGCGGCGAACCTTCGGGGAAGCAGCCTTCGGGCAGCACCACTCCCGCCGACCGGACGTCGGCGGATGACGGGGCCAAGACGGCCGATACCGCTTCAGGAACGACGAAAACCAAGGTCCCGACCCCGAAGAAGAGCACCACCAAGAAGCCTGCTGCCAAGAAGACCACGTTGAAGGAAGTCGTCGCGGCGAGCACGACGTCGGCGAAGTCGTCGGGCGACAAGAAGTCTTCTTCCAAGAAGTCTCCTGCCAGGAAGTCCCCCGCCAGGAAGCCCGCGGTCAGCAAGACCTCGACGGTGAAGGCCGCCGAGTCCGCCACCGAGCCCAAGGCGGCTCCTGCTTCCAAGGGCAGGAAGGTCGACAAGATCGGGACGTACAACTCCGCGGTCCGGTGGATCCTCGAACTCACCGACGTGGAACGTCAGCGGGTCGTCAAGTACGACGAGAACGGCGACTTCAAGCTCGACCGGATGCGGGCCCTGCTCGCTGCGCTGGGTGATCCGCAGGATCAGTTCCGGGCGATCCACGTCGCGGGCAGCAACGGCAAGGGTTCGACGATCGCGATGATCAGCGCGATGCTCCGCAAGTGCGGGTACGGCGTCGGCGAATTCACGAGCCCGCATCTGGTGGACATTCGCGAGCGCATCTGCATCAACGGCCAGCGAATCACCAAGAACGAGTTCACGGAGTCGATGAAGGCGCTCGCGAAGGCGGCGACGGAGATCGGCGAACGTCCGACGTTCTTCGAAGCGATCACCGCGATCTCGTTCATGCACTTCGCGGCGCAGGCCGTCGACGTGGCGATCGTCGAGGTCGGTCTCGGCGGACGGCTCGACTCCACGAACGTGATCATGCCGGTGTTGTCCGTCATCACGGAGATCCAGCTCGATCACACGAAGATCCTCGGGACCACCCTCGAGAAGATCGCCGTCGAGAAGGCCGGGATCATCAAGCCCGGTGTTCCCGTGATCACGCGGGAGCAGCAGGAGGACGTCGATCGCGTGCTCCGCGAGAAGGCGGAGTCCGTCGGCACGACGATCCGCGTCGTGAACAAGGAGATCGAGTTCAGCAACCGGTTCTGCTCGACCGTCGAGCTCGGTCCGCACAACCGGGTCTGCCTCTACACCGAGACCAGCCGACTGGAGCACCTCCCGGTGCCCCTGCCGGGTGAGCACCAGGCGTTCAACTGCGGGCTCGCGCTCGCCGCCGTGGACCACCTGAAGTCGATCGGTTTCGAGTGTCCCGAGTCGGTGGTCACCGAAGGGCTCGAAGAGACCGTGATCCCCGGCCGCATGCAGCTGGTCTGGGACCGCCCGCGGATTCTCGTCGACGGCGCCCACAACCCCGACGCCCTGACGGCGTTGATGCGTTGCGTCGGCGCCCACGTGCCCTACGACTCGATGGTCTGCGTCTTCGGCTGCGGCCAGGACAAGGACGTCGATGCGTTGCTCGAACGGGTGAGCCTCGGTGCCGACAAGGTGATTTTCACGAAGGCCGTCCGGAACACGCGGGCCGTGGAGCCCGAGGAACTGCGTCGCCGGTTCATGGAGCGAAGCGGGAAGATGTGCCAGACCGCCGGATCCGTGAAGGAGGCGTTGGAACTCGCGGCCCGTGCCGTGAGCCGCGAGGACCTGATCTGCGTCACTGGAAGCTTCTACCTCATCGGCGAGACGATCAAGCATCTCGAAGCGGTCCGGAAGTCCCGGGAGGACGCCGCTTCCCCCGTGGGGTGAGATCGCGACGAATTCGAACGAAGTCCCGGACGCCCGCCCCGATGCTTCGAGGCGGGCGTCCGTATCTCCGTATCTCCGTATCTCCGTATCATGGTGGGATCGGCGCGACGGGGACGGCCCGTGGCTCGCGAGGACCGGAGAAGCATCGATGACCACGCCCACGAAGATCGACGGCGACGCCATGGACGAGAACACGTCGACGCGAAGCCGCTACGACGTCGAGATGGCCATCTCGATCGAGGAGCGTTGGCAGGCGGCCTGGGACGAGGCCGACGTCTATCGCACGCCGAATCCCGGCGACGCGGACTTCGATCCGGCCCGTCCGAAGTTCTACTGCCTCGACATGTTTCCGTATCCCTCGGGGGCGGGGCTGCACGTCGGGCATCCCGAGGGTTACACGGCCACGGACATCCTCTGCCGATACAAGCGGATGCGGGGATTCAACGTCCTGCACCCGATGGGCTTCGACGCGTTCGGGCTTCCCGCCGAACAGTACGCGGTGCAGACCGGGGTCCATCCCCGCGAGACCACCCAGGCCGCGATGGACAACTTCCGCCGCCAGCTGAAGCGGTTCGGTTTCAGTTACGACTGGTCCCGCGAATTCGCGACCATCGATCCCGACTACTACCGGTGGACCCAGTGGATCTGGCTTCGTGCCTACGGATCCTGGTTCGATCCGCGGGTCGACGCGGCGCGACCGATCGCGGAACTCGAGGCGGGACTCGCGTCCGGCGAGGTGATCCCCACCGACGACGACGACCAGCCGCTCGACTGGTCGGCGATGGACGCGACGGCGCAACGGCGATACGTCGACGGATGCCGGCTCGCCTACCTCGGCGAGCAGACCGTCAACTGGTGTCCGAAGCTGGGGACGGTGCTCGCGAACGAGGAGGTCATCGACGGCCGCAGTGAACGCGGCGGACACCCCGTGGTGCGGAAGCCGCTCCGGCAGTGGATGTTCCGAATCACCGCCTACGCCCAGCGCCTGCTCGACGACCTCGATCTCATTCGCTGGCCCGATTCCACGCGGATCATGCAGCGGGAGTGGATCGGTCGCAGCGACGGCGCGCTGGTCCGCTTCGAGGTGGAGGGCGGCGCGGAGACGCTCGACGTCTTCACCACCCGCCCCGACACCCTGTTCGGCGCGACCTACATGGTCGTCGCCCCCGAACATCCGCTGGTCGACGAGATCGTCGCCGGCGACGGGGCCGACCCGGCGATCGAAGCCTACGTGACGTCGGCCCGGAACCGCGCGGACGTGGATCGAATGGCCGATTCGAAGGAGAAGACCGGCGTCTTCACGGGTCGGTACGCGATCAATCCCGCGACGGGCGAACGCGTTCCGATCTGGACCGCGGACTACGTCCTGATGGGCTACGGGACCGGTGCGATCATGGCGGTGCCCGCCCACGACCAGCGGGACTTCGAGTTCGCCCGGGCCTTCGACCTTCCGATCCGGCAGGTGGTCGCCGCCTCCGTCGACGCGGCCGGTGCCTGCGACGACTGGGACGAGGCGATGACCGACGGCGGCGTCGCGGTCGCGAGCGTGAACGACTCGGTGTCCCTCGACGGGCTCGCCACGGACGCCGCGAAGGCGGCGATGATCGAGTGGCTCGCGACCGCGGGATGCGGGCGTCGTCGCGTCAACTTCAAGCTGCGTGACTGGCTCTTCAGCCGGCAGCGCTACTGGGGTGAACCGTTTCCGGTCGTCTTCGACGACGACGGCAACCACCATCCCGTCGCCGACGCCGCGCTGCCGGTCCGCCTTCCCGACCTCGAGGACTACGAACCGATCGAGTCGGACGAGCCCACGCCGCCGCTCGGCAAGGCCGTGGACTGGGTGCGCACGACCGCGGGCGAGGCGGGCGTCGATCCGGCGGTCCTTCCGCCGGACACCCCGGTTCGTCGTGAGATCAACACGATGCCCGGCTGGGCGGGATCCTGCTGGTACTACCTCCGGTACTGCGATCCGGGCAACGGAGATCGTTTCGCGTCCCGCGAAGCGGAGCGGTACTGGATGCTCTCGGAGCGTGGAGAGGACTCGGGGCCGTCGGTCGCCGGCGAGGCGTCGTTCGACGCGTCGCGGCATCACGTCGGCGGCGTGGACCTCTACGTCGGCGGTGCGGAGCATGCGGTGCTGCATCTTCTCTACGCCCGCTTCTGGCACAAGATCCTCTTCGACCTGGGCGAGGTCTCGACCCCCGAACCCGTCGGTCGTCTCTTCCACCAGGGCATGATCACGAGCTTCGCGTTCAAGCGGGCGGACGGATCGCTGGTCCCGGTCGACGAAGTCCGTGAGTCCGACGACGGTGCGGCGGTCGAGACCGCGACGGGCGAGACCGTCGAACGCATCGTGGCCAAGATGTCGAAGTCGCTTCGAAACGTGATCAACCCCGACGACGTGATCGCGGACTACGGCGCCGACACCTTCCGGCTCTACGAGATGGCGATGGGGCCGCTCGACGCCTCGAAGCCCTGGAACACCCGGGACATCGTCGGCGTCCACCGGTTCCTGCAGCGGGCGTGGCGACTCGCGATCGATGAATCGACCGGCGAGCTCCGACTGCGGACGGAAGCCGACGCCGACGTCGAACGGGCCCTGCACCGGACCGTGGCGAAGGTGGGGGACGACATCGAGCGACTCGCGTTCAACACCGCGATCGCGGCGATGATCGAATTCGTGAACACCGCGACCGGTGTCGGGGTGACCGCGGATCAGCTCGACCGGTTCAACCGCATCCTCGGGCCGTTCGTGCCGCACTTCGCCGAGGAGCTCGACGCGAAACTCCGACCCGACGCGGGGGCGGGACGAAGCGTGGTGCTGGCGGACTGGCCCGAGTTCGACCCGGCGATGCTCAAGGACGATTCGATCGAGGTGCCCGTGCAGGTGCTCGGAAAGGTCCGCAGCCGCATCACGGTCGCGGCCGACGCCGATGCCGCGACCCTCGAGGCCGCGGCCCTCGCGGACGAGCGGATCCG
>JAQWJM010000194.1:0-3543 GCA_029248335.1 Phycisphaerales bacterium | reverse complement strand
GTGATGCCGGTCAACGAGTTCGCGGGGGACGTGAGCTGGGGCTACAACCTCGCCCACCCCTGGTCGGTCGAGAGCGCCTACGGGGGTCCCGACGCCTTCAAGCGGTTCGTCGACGCCTGTCACGAACGCGGCATCGCCGTGCTGCTCGACGTCGTCTACAACCACTGGGGACCGAGCGACCTCGACCTCTGGCAGTACGACGGCTGGAGCGTGAACGGCAACGGCGGGATCTTCTTCTACAACGATCCGGTCCGGGCCGAGACGCCCTGGGGACCCCGGCCCGACTTCGGGCGGGGCGAGGTTCGAACCTACATTCGAGACAACGCGCTGCTGTGGCTGCAAGAGTTCCGGGTGGATGGCCTCCGGATCGACGCCACCAAGTACATGCGATCGGTGCCGGAATCCGGGACTGACCTGCCGGAGGGCTGGTCGCTCATGCAGTGGATCAACGAGTCGATCGAGGCGACCCAGCCGTGGAAGATCACCATCGCGGAGGACTGGGGTGACGAGTCGTGGCTGAGCCGGACGGTGGGCGAAGGTGGGGCGGGATTCGGAAGCCAGTGGGACGGCGTGTTCCTGCATCCGGTCCGGAATCTCGCCACCACCGTCGAAGACGAGGATCGGAGCATGTTCGCGCTCCGCGAGTCGGTGACGAAGTACTTCAACGGCGAGGCGACGCAACGGGTGATCTTCACCGAGAGTCATGACGAGGCGGCGAACCAGCCCCGCCTGCCCGAAGTCATCTGGCCCGGGAACGCCGACAGCTGGGAGGCGAAGAAGCGATCCACCCTCGCGGCCTCGGTGGTGTTTTCCTCACCGGGCATTCCGATGATCTTCCAGGGGCAGGAGTTCTTCGAGGACGGTGTGTGGACCGACTCGGCGCCGATGGACTGGGATCGGATGGAGACGTTCGACGGGATCTTCAAGCTCTACAAGGACCTCGTCCATCTGCGTCGAAACCTCGGTGGAGCGACTCGCGGCCTCTGTGGCAACGGCACCAACTTTCATCATCTCGACGACACCGGGAAGGTGGGGGCGTGGCATCGGTACGACCGGGGGGGCGTGGGAGACGACGTGGTGGTCGTGACGCACTGGACCAACGAGTTCCGCGGCGACTACCGGATCGGCTTCCCCCGCGGCGGGACGTGGCACTGCATCTTCAATGGGAACGCGACCGAGTACGACGACGCGTTCACCGGCGGTGGGCCGACCGAGATCCTCGCGGAGCCGGTTCCGTGGGACGGCATGGATCACAGCGCCGCGTTCGAGCTTCCGCCCTACACCTGTCTCATCTTCTCGCAGCGGATTCCCGAGGATCCCGGATCCGGGAACGATCAGGATGGTCCGATCCTCGTCGACGGGGCTCGGGACGATCTCTACGGCCCGCCGTTGTTCCTCCAGGACACCCAGACCGGTTTCGGAGACGCGTCACTCGGCCTGATCGATCATGCGAACGGCTCCGAACTCGACGCCCTGGCCGCACGCATCGAGGACGAGACGCTCTACCTGCACTTCGCCGGGAACCTCGAAAGCAATTTCAACAAGCTGGACGTCTTCATCGACGCGATCGAGGGCGAGGGCCAGGGCACGCTCCGGGACGACAATCCCGAAGTGAAGTTCGGCGGCCTCAACCGGATGGGCGGAAGCGGTCGCGGCGGGTCGCCGGGACTCCGCTTCGACGCCGGGTTCGAAGCGGACTTCTGGATCGACTTCACCTGCGGTGGTGAGATCGGCGTCGGTTTCGACACGTTCATCAACTGGTCGCGACTCGCCACCACGGGCGGCGCCGCGGTCGACTCGGGTTTCGCCGGTCCCGGAGGGCCGGGTGCCGGACAGGCGATCCACGCGTCCAACGGCATCATCGCGACCATCGACAATCGAAACACCGCGGGCGTGACCGGAGGCGACGATTCCGATTCCGGCGCGGGGGTCGACACCGGGATCGAATTCGCGATTCCACTTTCGGTTCTCGGTGCATCAGGCGGCGAGATTCGCGTGACCGCGTTCATCAACGGATCGGCTCACGACTTCCTCTCGAACCAGGTCCTCGGTCCGATCGGTGGAGGTGGGAATCTCGGTGAGCCGCGTGTCATCGACTTCGGCACCATTCCAGGGCCGCAGTGGGTCGGGGTGCCGATCCCGGCGCCCGAGTGTCCGGGCGACCTCGACGGTGACGGGCTCGTCGACGGCGCCGACTTCGGCGCCCTGCTCGCGTCGTGGGGCCCTTGCGGAGCATGCCCGGCGGATCTTGATGGCGACGGCGTGGTCTCTGGTGCGGATATCGGCGTGATGCTCAGTCGCTGGGGCGGCTGTCCCTGATCCGAAAATCGCTTCAACGCCCCATCTCCCATCGAATAGGACGACTTCTGCTTGGAGCGGGCACGGTTCAAGGCTACCTTTGAACAACCCGGACATGCGAATCCGGCTTGAGTCGCAGGTCGAGCCGCATGTCCCCTTCGGCCAGGAGCAGAGACAGATGAGACACGCGATCCTCGCTTTTTCGTCGATCACCGCCGCCTCGATCCTCGCGTCCGCCCACGGTCAGGCGTGCGACGGCTTCGCCGATGCCGTCTACGGGGAGCCGCTCGTGGTCCAGGACACCTCGACCGGATTCGGTAACGCCGACCTCGGCGCGATCGACTTCGCGAACGGTTCCGAGGTGGACGCCGCCTTCGGATACATCGCGGACGGCGTGCTCCATCTGGTGATCGCCGGCAACCTCGAGAGCAACTACAACAAGCTCGAGATCTTCATCGATGCGATCCCCGACGAGGGGCAGAATCCCATTCTCGGAAACAACTCCGGCATCGATTTCAACGCGTTGAACACGATGGGACGTTTCGAGGATCCCGACACCGGAGAGGTCCAGCCCGGTCTCACCTTCGACACGGGTTTCACCGCCGACCACTGGATCTCCTTCACCGGCGGTCCGGGAGCCCCCCCCAAGAAGGGCGGGGAGCCGGGCTACGACACCTACCTCAACTATTCCCAGCTGCTCACCGGTGGCGGTGACACGGCGACCTCCGGGTTCGCGGGTCCCGGCGGGGCGGGCGCGGACGGTGCGCTGTTCACGGAGAACGGCATCATCGCGGCGATCGACAACTCGAACGTGCTGGGGGTGGTCGGGGGTGATGGAGTCGATGATGGTGGCGGCGTCTTCACCGGCATCGAGATCCACATTCCGCTCGAAGCCCTCGGACACACCGCCGGCGACCCCATTCTGGTCTCCACCTTCATCAACGGCAGCGGTCACGACTTCATCTCGAACCAGGTCCTCGGTGGACTCGGAGGCTCGGCGAATCTCGGGTTCCCTCGCTTCGTCAACTTCGAGGACATCGATGGCGATCAATTCTTCCTGGTCGACGGCGGCGGAAGCGGCGGTGGCTGCTTCGGCGATCTCAACGACGACGGCCAGGTCGACGGGGCCGATTTCGGCTCGCTGCTCGCGAGTTGGGGGCCGTGTCCGTCCTGCCCCGCGGATCTCAACGACGACGGCGTCGTCGACGGTGCGGACGTCGGCCTGATGCTCTCGGTCTGGGGCCC
>JAQWJM010000192.1:0-13812 GCA_029248335.1 Phycisphaerales bacterium | reverse complement strand
ATGGCTTGATCGTGAACTGCATGCTTTCGTCGAACGACGCGGTGAATCACGGCGGTGGTATCAAGGTCGTCAAGGGCGATCTCGAAATCATCGATACCGAGATCATCGGTAACGGTGCGTACCAGGGTGGCGGCCTCTACTGGTTCGCCAACGCCGACACGCTTCCGCTGCAAGTGACGGGCTGCACGATCACCGGCAACGGTGCATCGAAGGTCGGTGGCGGGATCAAGAGTCGTGTCGGTTTCCCGGGCGTCGATCTGATGGACACCACGGTCTGCGACAACACCCCGGACGAGATCGATGGTGAATACATCGATAACGGTGGGAACACGCTCTGCCTCTGCGTCGCGGACTTCACCGGCGACGGCGTGGTGAGCGGGGCGGACCTCGGGCTGCTGCTGGGAGCCTGGGGTGCGTGTGATCCGGGGGCCAGCTGCTTCGCGGATCTCACCGGCGACGGCGTCGTGACGGGTGCGGACCTCGGGCTGTTGCTCGGCGCGTGGGGAGTGTGCGTCGATCCGTGACCGCATGACGGACGTGTGCTGATCAAGAACGAACGCCGCACCCATCACGGGTGCGGCGTTCTTCGTTGGGCAGAGAGGCGACATCGACGGCTTCGAGTCGGATTGGCCTTTCCTTGAACGTGGGGCGTTGGTGCCCCACACGGCGCGGATCACCGTTCGCCTGGTGATCGGCGGGGTCGTCATCTGACTCCAAGTCGATCATGAGGAGGTACTCCTGCGAAGGATCGGGGCCATCACGGTCCGCTTCTTCACCAGCATGACGGGCGCGAGGACACGTGTCGTCGATATCATGAGTGCGGCGGTCGGACGTCCATCGAGGAGGAACAGACATGAACCAGCCTTCCGATCCATCGCCGTCGTCGGGCCGTGGTCCAACGCCGGGGGTTCCTCCGATGTCGCGGGACGAGGTTCGAACGCCGCCAGCCCCGATCCCGACGGCGATGGACCATGTCATTCCAACGAAGAACATGCCGGCGCTGCTCGGCTACTACTTCGGGGTGTTCAGCATCATCCCGGGCTTGGGGATTCCCCTCGGCATCGCGGCCTTCATCTGCGGGGTGTTGGGTCTGCGGGCGGCTGGCAAGGCCCGTGTCGGTGGCGGGCATGCGGTCACGGCACTGGTGCTCGGTACGGTCTTCGGCGGTGGACAGTGCCTTCTTCTCGTCGCTTTCCTGATCTACCGATGATGAGGGACGCAAACGGGCGGATTGCCGCGGAGGCGGACGGCGAGCGTGACGAATCCTGACGGCTCGCGGCCGTCGACAAGGACGTCGATCGGAATCGGAATTTCATTCGTGATTTTCAGGAACCCACCCGCGACGTCGTTCGTAAGCCAAAGCGACCCGTGTGATTTCATCGATCGGATCCGAATGATCCGGCCGAGTTCCCTTCGAATCCACGGTTCGGTCGGCGTCTGTCCAGGGGCACGGAGGCGCAACCCGGGGTTTCTTCATCCGAATATCCGAGACGGGGATCAATCCGCGAACAGGCGGGTGGAGCGTGTCTCCCTACGCACGGACCCTTCCGTCGCGACGCGCTTCCCGCTGATTCGCACGCGAAATCTCTCTCTCCGATCGGGGATCGAGGGCGACTCCCTCCACGGATCGTCCGAGCGTGACCGGTTTCCAGGAGTTCCGGCCATCCGCTTGCTTCTCATCCCCGATCCAAGGTGACGTCCGGCCATTCGTGGTCGGGCGTCGCCCCTTTTCAGGGAACGGCGAGGTCGATCTCGATCCGGTCGATGGTCGAGTTGCGATCGAGGATCGGTCGGGCCGCCGACGCGGCGATGACATCGCCGTCGATGACCGTCGTTCCACCGGTTCGGTCGACGAGGGTGATCCGGCCCGGCCCGGCCGCCCGTCGATAGATCACCGGGATTCCGCACAGCTGGAATCCGAGGCCGTTCATCGGAAGGTCGACGGTCCGCGCGGCGGCGTGGTCACCGGCGGGAATCGTCCATGCCTCGTCGGCTTCGAGCCACTCGTCGTCGAGCAGCAACGTCGGCGTGAATCGGATGCCACCGTCTTCGAGTCGGATCCCCAGTTCCATCCGGCGGGTGATCAGTTCCTCCTTCACCTGGCCGGTCATGCCCGGCTGTTGCGCGCCGCGGTCGCCCGGGGTGTGCGAGTAGGCGTCGATCGGGAGGGCACCGAAGGCGGCGGCGGCGCGGCGGAAGCCGAGACCGTCGCGGACCCGGTGGTAGACGTCGTGGAGACGGGCTCGGACCGCGTCGGAGGCGTTCGCGTCCTCGGCGTGCTCGACGCATTCGCCGGCGGCGACGAGCAGCTTGGCGACCATGTGCCAGTAGGTGCAGCCGATGCCTTCGTAGCCGTACATGCCGCCCGACCGCCCGGTGAACCGATGATGGTCGAAGATCCGTTCGTAGAGATCGATCGCGGCGCTGCCGTGGGAGGCGACGGAACCGGCGTGGGGCTCGTCCCGGGCGAGCGTCTCGAGGACCTTCTCGAGGTCCCGTCGATTCCGCAGGTCGGTCGCGAACCGAACCGTGCCGTCGCCGTCGCGCTCGACGAGCCTCCGGTCGCCGCTCGCCACGAGACCGGCGAGCAGCGGATTCGCCGCGATCGATGCGGCGTCGATCACGCCCTTGTCGATGAGTGACGGGATCTCGCGCACCGGGTACAGCAGGAAGGTGTCGTGGTCCGCGCGATGAAGCGGTGACGTGAACAGCGTCTCGAGAAGCGTCGCCGATTCCTCCGGCCCGAGCACGCCGGCGGACAGCACCGCGACCTGCCCTTCCAGCATCTCGGGAAGGTGGTGCACGGTCGCGGTCCGGTCGTCGTCGAAGGAGACGAGGTTGTAGCCGTGATAGAGGCCGTCCGGCCGTCGGTTGGCCGCGATCGCATGGTCGAGCCATCGCAGGGCGATCTCGCAGGCTGCGACGAGTTCCTCGCCGGTCGTGGCATCGGTGACCGCCGGACCCTGCAGACGATGTCGATACCGCTCGAACGCGAGTCCGAGGGCGTCGACCACCCGACGTCGATCGAGATCCCCGATGCCCGGGTCGTCGAGCAGGGAGGCGTTCTCCCCGAGGATCCCGGTGACCTCCCGGAGCCAGTCGAGCACGCGGTCGGTCACCGCCAGCGAACCCTCGTGGCCGCGGAACAGATCGGCGAGCAGGGCGAGATGACGACGGAGATACGACGCGGTGACCATCGAGAGTCCGTACCCCGCGAGCGCGTTGTTCGCGTCGTTCCACTCCGGTCGCTGGGTGTTCATCCAGACCCCGCCGTCGGGGATGAACGACGACAGCTTCGAGAGCACCGGGATCAGCAGCTTCTCCGCGAGCGTGACGTGAACCACGCCCGCGTCGTCGTGCACGAGTCGGCCGTCCGCCCCGAGTCGATCGGCGCGGGCGATCGCGGCGTCGTTCGCCTCGTGGTCGAAGGTGATCGTGTTGCGGGGATCCTCGACCAGGTTCGCGTGATCGGCGAGCCGGTACGGGACATCGGCGTGGGAGAAGATCGGGCGGTCCAGCCAGGTCGCGAGATGATCCGGATCGAGGCTGGTCGAAAGTTCGAGCAACCGGGTGAGGTAGCCGATCTGGTGATCGCCCCAGTAGCCGATGTTGCTCCACGGATTGTCGGGCTCGGGGGCCTCCCAGTCGATCCCTTCGCGGGTGATCCGATAGGGGTTGAAGCCGTCGGGGGTCGAGGCGTTCACGAACTTCGCGATGACGTGGTCGATCCAGCCGGGGTTCGAGAACGTGAGCGCCTCCCAGTTCTGGAAGATGTCGCGCCAGTTGCCTTCGTAGGTCAGCCGTCTCGAACCGTCCGCGTGCTTGACCCGGATGTTGAAGGCGTTCCACGGTCGACTCGGATCGCCATGCCGCCGGCCGAACCAGACCGGGAGATACTCCCAGGCGATCCGTTCGAGCGAGGGATCCTCGAACGTCGCCGCCTCCTCGACCAGGGTGCGTCGATCGATGATCGACGCGGCGTCCCGGCCTTCGAGCCAGCCGCGATGCCGCAGGGCGACGTCGGCGTTCCGGTCCCGGCAGAAGTCGGCCCAGTCGCCCCACGGGAGGTTCACGCCGTCGGTGAACACGCCGCCCCGCATGTCGTTGAAGAGGGTGTTCGTGCGGTGATGGGCGTCGAGGATCGGATCGCCGGTTCGCTGGATGCCGTCGGTGTCGACCAGGATGGCGTCGATCGCCAGGGTGGATTCGGCGATCTCGCGTTCGAGCGACGCGGCGAGATCCTCGTCTCCCGCGAGTCGGTGGCGGAGCCCCGCGACCTCGGCCTGCGAACGATGCACGTCCGCGACCACCGACCAGGTCGACGTCTCGTTCGGCCCGAGCGTCACGCGGGCGTTCAACAGATACGCGGCGGCGCGTCCACGAAGCATCGAGGTCGGCTCGACCGCGTCGCCGCGGGTGAACGCGTCGATCGCGTCGGCATCGAGGGAGATCGTCGAGCCCGGGAGTCCGGTCGACCACACCGTGGTCGCGCGAAGCGATTCGGCCGGTTCGGCGCGGTCGACGAGGGCGGATTCCATCGCGACGGTCGCGAGGCTCGAACCGTCGACCAGCTCGGTCCGGGTGTAGGCGTTCACGAGGCAGCTCATGGACTGCATCACCCCGAGCTCGGCGCCGCCGGCGACGAGGTCCCGGAGGCCGTCGAGGATCTCGACGTCGAGTCGCTGCGGTCCGGTCGAGTCCCGTTCGAGGGTCACGGTCCTGACGAATCCGGAAGCGTCGCTGAAGGACCACCACGCCCGGACGGTGAGGCCCATCGTGGGATTGCGTTCCTCGAACACGATTCGGTCGCCCGACACCGAACGCGCAAGATCCCGCGTCACCCCCGGCGTGGTTCGCGCCGTGAAGGGCTCCCAGACCAGGTCGCCGACCCGGATCCCCGTCCACGGTCCGGAGAACGCGTGGACCTGGTGGAGGAGATCGTCGGTGCGGTAGGGGAAGAGACAGTGACCGCTGTTCACCCGGCCTGCGCTGAGGCCGCCGTTCGACGAGACGTAGAGCCAGTGCTCCGACGGGCTCACGACGGTGACGAGGAACGGTGGCATGCGGTCGATGTCGGGCACGCGGTAGCACGCGATTCCATCGATCTCGCAGAGTCCTTCACGGTGGTCTTGTTCGGGGCGCATCTTCGAAGTCCGGGGGCGATTCGGGGGAGTTTCGAAGTGTATCAGCGGCCCCGTGCGGATCGAACCGGCTCGTTTTCCGGAGCTCGGGCTCCTCGATTCCCGCCGGTCAGGGGGCGATCGGGACCCGAGCGCCGTCGACGGACGCGGAGCTCATGATCGCGTCCACGATCCGCTGGGTCTCGTGGGACCGTACGCCCCAGATCGGCTCCAGCGGGAGCGCGCCCCGGGCGAGATCGGAGAACCGGCGGATCATCTCCACCTCCTGGACGCAGTCCTCGGTCACGATCCGCTCCAGTCGTCGTTCGTGGACCAGATCCTGTTCGGTGAGCCGGGATTCCGTCTCCAGCTGGATCACGGCTTCGGTGGGGCTGCCGATGACGAAGTCGTCGAGGCGCATCGATCCCTCGGCGCCGCAGATCTCGACCCACTGGGCGAGGGGATGGACGAAGGAGCACTGGATGAACGCATGTCGAACGCCGTCGCGTCCCGGAAAATCGAGTTCGGCGGAGGAATGGATCGGAACCGCGCCGTGGAGTCGATGATGGCGGGCCCGCACCGAATCCGGCATGCCACCCATGACCTCGAGGGCGATTCGAATGCAGTACCAGCCGAGGTCGCCGACGCAGCCGAGCGGTTCCGTGTCCGCGTTGCCGCGGATGTTGTTCTCGAAGAAGGCGGCATCCCCTCGGAAGCTGAAACGACTGGTCACGAGATCGGGTTCCGGGCCGAGCCGTTGCAGCGTCGATTCGACGCGTCGCATCCGTGCGTGATGCATGAACATCAGGCCGTCCATGAACTGGACGCCCGCATCCCGGCACGCCTCGATCATCGCTTCGACGTCCGACGCGTTCGCGGCGACCGGCTTCTCGCAGAGGACGTGCTTGCCCGCTTCCGCCGCCCGGATGGTCCATTCGCGGTGAAGCGTGGTGGGGAGGGGGACGTAGACCGCATCGACGTCCGGGTCCTCGAGCAGCGCCTCGTAGCTTCCGTGGGCGCGGTCGAGTCCGTGCTCGGCCGCGAAGGCGGCGGCCTTCTCGAACGTCCGACTCGCGATCGCCAGCGGCGTCGCGTTGTCCGCGAGATGCATGGCGCGAACGTTCTTCCGGGCGATGGAGGCGGCGCCGAGGATTCCCCAGCGGCAGGATGAGGCGACGTCGGTCATGCGTCGTGGTCCCGATGAAGATCGAACGTGCGGCGAGGTGGACGATCCACCTGCCGGTCTCGCCGCAGCGTATCGAATCCGGTCACCGTTCGATCACCATCCGATTATCAGGCGGTCACCCGGCGTTCATTCGACGGTCACGATCCGCATGCGCTCGATTTCGACGACTCGGCTCTGTTCGTCCGCGTCGGGCGACTTCCGCGGGACCTCGACCAGGGTGGCGTCCAGACGCATCGGTCGGCGCAGGTCGAGCTGAAGCCGACCGCGTCCATCACCTTCGAGGCGATCGTCCCCGCGACCGGCCTCGAGGACCCGGCGGGTGTATTCGACGGAGAGCACCGCGGTCTCGGCGACGCCGGTGGCCGACACCGCGGCGTCGTCGACGGCGTCGAGCGTCCACGTCATCACGGTCTCGATGGTGCGACGCTGGACGAGCGTGGTCCAGCGTGCGGTCCAACTGGCACCGATCGCCACCGGTCGATCGGGAAGCAGGGGTTCCGCGAGTCGCATCACCGACAGCAGCCGTTCGACCTCGTAGTTCGCCCGCGGGTTGGCCTTCTCGAGTTGGATGAGGCCGGATCCGGGAACGATTCCGGCGGTCGTGAACCGCTGGGCGATCGAGGCACCCGCGGTCCGGGACGCGGCGTCGTCCTGGATCCGGGCGAGCTGTCGACTGCGTTCGAGGTTGGCGACGAAACGCGGTCGGTCGGTGGTCTCGCGCGCCGGGGTGGCGTCGGGCGGACCGCCGGCGGTCGATCCCGCGTCATCGGCCGGATCCGGCTCGGTCGGCGCCTCAGGTGCCGCTTCCGGTTCGACGCCGTGCAGGCGGGCGGCGCCGTTCAGCACCCGCCACTGCGCCACGGGTTCGCGTCGGTCGGCGGGGTTGCGAAGCGATCCCTGCACCGTCCAGAGGTATTCGATGGGCGGCCGCTTCGTCGTGGTCATCGCCGCTTCCGGCGTGTTCGCGAGGAGTCGACCGTTCTGCAGGCTGGAGAGAACGTTGCGCGAGCTCACCATGATGGTCGCGGCCGAGGGTTCCTCGGGACGCCAGCGGAGCAGGACGGGTCTGCCCTCGCCGGGTTCGGTGACCTCGATCATCGGCACCCGGGTTCGGTCCTCCGGGGTCGTCTGTCCCGGGGCCGTGGTGGTGATCGAAAACAGCGTGAGGAGCAGGCCGGCGCGAACCGTACGAGAACGAAGGGCGGATCTGGTCATGAAGGGAGGATGATCGATTCGACGCGACGACACAAGCGGAGGTCGCTCGAATCCCCGGAATCACGTCGTTCGCACGCCCGGGCCTCAGAAGGGCGGCGAGGACCGGAACGTTGCCGGTGATCCGTCGGCGGGATGGACGATCGACAGCCGGGAGGCATGGAGGCAGAGCCGGGTGGTCGAGGTGCGGAGTGGATCCGGGGCGTACAGATCGTCGCCGAGAATCGGATGGCCGATCGACTTGAGATGGAGTCGAAGCTGATGGCTGCGTCCCGTGCGGGGTTCGAGTTCCAACCGCGCGACGGCGGATCGCGGGTCCGCGTCGGTGGAGGCGAGGCGATCGTCGAGATCGCCCAGCACGCCCCGGCTGGTCACCCGCCACCGGGTGAAGCTCTTCTTCCCATGCTCGAAGTCGACGATCTGCCGCGGCGGATCGTCGAGGTCCTTGCGAATCGGGAGGTCGATCTCGCCGGCATCCTCGCTGGGAAGGCCGCCGACCAGTGCGTGGTAGGTCTTTTCGGTTTCTCGATCCTGGAACTGGCGACTGAGTTCACGGTGGCATTCGGCGTCCAGCGCCATCACGATCACGCCGCTGGTGTCCCGATCGAGTCGATGGACGATCCTCGCCTCCGGATGCACCGCCTTCACGCGACTCGCCATGCAGTCGGCCTTTTCGGGGCCGATCCCCGGGACCGAGAGCAGCCCGGTGGGCTTGTCGAGCACGATCATCCGTTCGTCGAGGTGGATCACGGTCGGCAGCACTGGAATCACCGGTTTGGGAGGGAAGGAGGTCGATCTCGGGAATCGGTGGCGGGGGACCGATAGACTACGGTCTTCGATTCGGGTCCGCGGGATCGCCCCGGGGACGCCCGGATCCGTCCGGCCATCGGCCGCTTCGGAGTCTCCGTCGCCATGACGCCAACCGCCTTCGTTTCTTTCATCTCCGCCTCCCTGCTCCTTGCCGCTTCGGCGACCGGAAGTACGGCGCCGCCGACGTCCGGGGCCTCGGACGACTGGCGGGTCGACGAGGCGTCGAATCTCGTCGATCCCGTTCAACTCACCTTCAACGACCGGTTCGTGAAGGCGGGCGAGTCCTACTTCTCTCCGGATGGCGAGCGGGTGATCTTCCAGGCGGTGGAACAGGTCGAGGGCGAGCCGCCCGCGGACTTCTACGCGATGTTCGTCGCGGACCTCGTTCGGGATGATCTGGGACGCACTCGATCCATCGACAACATCCGCCGGATCTCGCCCGAGGGCTCGGCGAACACGTGTGGGTGGTTCCATCCCGTCGACCCGGACATCGTGATCTTCGGCACCACGCTTGCGCCGCCTTCGGACGAGACCCCTCCCGGGTATCAGCGGGGGAGCGGACGGTATCGATGGCAGTTCCCGCCGGAGATGCGGATCGTCGCCACCGACCTCGGCGTCAACGACGGCACCGCGGAGACGCTCGACCAACTGGTCGGAGACGGCACCAGCTACGTCGCCGAGGGCAGCTTCTCGCCGGACGGCCGCCATCTGCTCTACACCTCGCTCGAGGCTGGTCAGGGTGACATCTACGTGAAGGACCTCGCCACCGGCATCACCGTGCATCTCGTCGCCGCACCGGGTTACGACGGCGGTCCGTTCTTCTCGCCCGACGGACGACGCATCGCCTACCGAAGCGATCGACACGCCAACAATCTCCTGCAGGTCTTCGTCTCGGATCTCGCTTTCGACGACGCCGGGACGATCGTGGGAATCGAGCGTGAGATCCAGGTCACTGATGACGGCCACGTGAACTGGTGTCCCTTCTGGCATCCCGACGGGCGACATCTGGTCTACGCGACCAGCGCCGTGGGGCACCGCAACTACGAGGTCTTCCAGGTCGATGCCGCCGGTGACGGGACGAGTTCGCCCCCCTCGATGAAGTACGGCACCGGTCTTCGTCGAGTCACCTTCGGGCCCGGGGCGGACGTGCTCCCCGCCTTCAACTCGGACGGCAGCGAGATGATGTGGACCTGCAAGCGGGGGCCCAGCAACACGAGCCAGCTCTGGGTGGCGGGTTTCGCCGCGGACCTTGCCTCGCCAAGTGCCGCATCGTCCAGTGGATCGGGTCGTCCCGAGCCGCGCAAGGAGACTGCGAACCCGTGAGCGACTCGACGATGTCTCCGATCGACGATCGCCGGTATCTGGTGCCATTCCGGTCGGCGCTCCTTCCGCAGCTCTTCGCGGACGTGCTGGTGATCGGGAGCGGCGCCGCGGGACTCCGGGCCGCGACGGTCGCGGCGGAGGCCGGACGCGACGTGGTGGTGCTGTCGAATCGCGAGGCGACGCTTTCGTCGACCGCCTGGGCGCAGGGCGGGATCGCTGCGGCGATGGATGCCGCCGATCACCCCGAGGCGCACGCCCGCGACACCATCGAAGCCGGTGCGGGACTCTGCGACGAACCTCGCGTGCGACTGCTCTGCGACGGCGCGCCGGAGGAGATGGATCGACTCCTGCAGTGGGGCATGCGTTTCGACCGCGAGGCCGACGGCGGGCTGAGCCTCGGACGCGAGGGCGGGCATCGTCACAATCGGATCCTGCACACCGACGGGGCGGCCACCGGACAGGCGTTGTCGTCGTGCCTGCTCGCCAAGGCGAGATCGTTCGACAATCTTCGAATCTTCGAATCGTGCACGGCGATCGACCTCCTCACCGCCGATGAAGCGCCCGGTGCACCGGTGACGGGTGTGCTCACGCACCACCCACGACATGGACTCCAGGTGATCTGGGCCGCATCGGTGGTGCTGGCCGGCGGTGGGGCGGGACGGCTCTTTCGAGAGACGACGAACCCGGCCACCGCGACCGGCGAGGCGATGGCGATGGCCTTCCGGGCCGGCGCGCTCGTCGCGGACGCCGAGTTCGTCCAGTTCCACCCGACCACGCTCTACGTGGCGGGCTCGGGTCGGGCGTTGATGAGCGAAGCGGTGCGCGGCGAAGGTGGTCGGCTGCTCGACCGTCGAGGGAGACCGATCATGGACGGCGTGCACGAACTCGGCGATCTCGCGCCGCGTGACGTGGTCACCGCCCAGATCGCGAAGGTCCTCGGGGAGACCGGTGATCCCTGCGTCTACCTCGACGCGACGCGACTGGATGGCGGGCTGGCCGCCCGTTTCCCCACCCTGGCGGCATCGCTGGCGGAATTCGAGATCGATCCCGACACCACGCCGATCCCCGTCCATCCCGCGGCCCACTACACGATCGGCGGGGTCGCGACCGACGAGGACGGTGCGACCTCGGTCCCCGGGCTCTTCGCCTGCGGGGAAGTGACCGCGACCGGCGTCCATGGGGCGAATCGGCTCGCCAGCAACTCCCTGCTCGAGGGACTCGTGTTCGGAGCCCGGGCCGGTGCCGCCGCCGCCGCCACCGAGGATTCGGGACGTCGTCCGCGACTGGTGGCGGAGGCCCCGCAGGGGCGGGCCGGAGAACTCGATCTCATCGACGTGCGGGCGAGCCTCCGAAGCGCGATGTGGCGGAACGTCGGCATCGAGCGTGACGGTGGAAAGCTCGGTGACGCGCTCGAGATGATCGACTTCTGGGGCCGCTACTGCCTCGACAAGACCTTCGACGATCCCGACGGCTGGCGGATGCAGGGAATGCTCGCGGCGGCCCGGCTGATCGTCCGTGGCGCGATGGTGCGCACCGAGTCGCGGGGGACCCATCGACGGTCCGACCACCCCGGCCGGAACCGCGGCTTCGAGGTCCGCTTCGCGTGGCGACGCGGTCGCGTCGATCCGGAAGTGCTTCCGGTGGCGAGACTGGCCGCCGACGACTCGAACGTGACCAGCGTCGGCGAGGGGGTCGTGGACGAATGAGGCCTCGGACGACCATTCCGAGTCGGAGGACGCTGGTCGTGATGCTGTTCGCGACGACGGCGGTCGCCACCGGGTGCGAGACCGTGGTCACCGAGTATCACCGACGCCCCAGTTTCTATCGAATGGCGAGTGATCAGGAACTGGTCGACGAATACGTCGACGAGCGAGGTCACCGCGTGGTGTTCGTCGAAGACGGGCCGTTGCCGGAAGAGCAGCGGAAGATCGACGAGGCGGCCGCCGCCCGCAAGGAGGCCAAGCGTCTCGAGCGGGCCCGCATCAGGTCGGAGGCGATCCGGGCCGGCAAGCCCATTCCGCCCGAAGGCCTCGAGCCGGAGGCGCCGAAGATGTTCCAGGCGAGGGAGGTGCTCGACGACGGTTCGGTGGTGATGCGGGCGCTGCTGCCGGATCACGTGCTGGCGAACACCATGACGTCGCTCCGGAACCAGGAGTACATCCAGCTCTGGGAACAGGTCGTCGCGGAGTCGACGAAGCGGGAGTACGCGGAACAGGGCATGGATGTGGAGGACTTCGTGCGGTACTGCACGAGGAATCGATCCGAACTGATGATGACCCTGAACCGGATGAGCTTCGGTTACTACGGCGGCTCCGACGTGATTCTCGACCGGCTCCCGGACCTCTCGGTGCGGATGCGGCTGTCGAACAACCTCGCGTCGCAGTTCAAGTTCCGCGAGGTCTACGTGGTGCAGGAACGCGACGGTCTCAAGCTCGCCGGCATCCGTTGACGCCTGCGTCTCCCGACGTCGAACCTGTTTCAGTGTGCGAGGATCAGGGGGCGGTCGACCCGAACGCGGGGGCGGTCAGGTGACGCAGGCCGGCTTCGAGGTGACGGTAGAGATCCACGAAGACCCTGGATGCGAGTACCCGGCCCGTGTTCCACCCGGGTCGCGACAGGAGCGGACGATCGATCTTGAGCGACATCGTCGCCGGCCGGGCCGACGCTCGGGGGGTCGGGTCGTCGTCTCCACCGAATCGAATGACCCGCGGCCACACTCGCCGGGGTGCCGGGATCGACGCCCGGGTGGATGCATCAGAGGAGACGCTCCAGTCGATGGGAGCGACCTTTCCGAGGTCGCGGCTCCCGGTGTCGACCGTCACGGGGGCGGACGCGGGAGCGTCGAACGCGGCGATGGTGATTCTCGCGGCGGGGGTGGTCGCCGCCAGGGCCACGGCAAGCACGACCACGCCGAGTCCCGCCCAGAGCCGTGAGGCCCAGGTCGGAATCCGGGATTCCGGGTGGTCTGTTCTGTCGCTGTGGATGGAAGGCATGTGATCGGTCCCTGTGAACAATGCAGTTCGTGTTCGTCTCTTTCTCCGATTCGCGCGAATCCGGTTTCTTGATTCCAAGGGCCTGTCGGCGGATTGGGGTCAACACCCCATCTCCGAGGAACGGCACCGGACGCGGCTCGGAAAACCAACGCGAGCGGGACTCGCTCATTGCAGATCGGCTCGGATGCACGCGTTCCGCGGATCCGCGGCATTTCGCGTCCGCCAGATCGAGCCGGGCGGCGACGGGCGGAATTCGACGCGAAAAAAAGGCGGAGCGTCCGAGTGGACGCTCCGCCGATGGGCTTTCCGAATGTCGATCCGCGAGTCAGGCCGAAGCGGCGTTCGCGGAATCCTGCTCGGGCTCCGGCGAGTCGTCGTCGCCGCCGCCGTCGTCGTCACCCTCGCTGCGGATGGCCTCGAAGGAGAGATGATCCTGCTCCTCCTTGCGGGTGACCTTGATCGAATCCCCTTCGAGGAACTCACCGGAGAGCAGATTCTCCGCGAGCGGATCCTCGATGTAGCTCGAGAGGGCCCGGCGAAGCGGACGCGCACCGAAGTCGGGGTTGTATCCCTTGTCGATGAGGAAGTCCTTCGCCGCCGCGTCGAGATCCAGGGTCATTCTCTTCGCGGCGAGCCGCTCCCTGACCTTGGACAGTTCGAACTCGATGATCGAGGTGAGGTTCTCCCGGTCGAGCGGACGGAAGACGATGACCTCGTCGAGTCGGTTGATGAACTCCGGACGGAAGAACTTCTCGATCTCGCTCATGAGCGAGTTCCGCATCTTGTCGTAGTCCTGCACGTCGGTCCGCTTCGCGAAGCCGAAACTCGCGCCACCCTTGATCAGGTCCGCGCCGATGTTCGACGTCATGATCAGGATCACGTTCTTGAAGTCGACGTGTCGACCGAAGGAGTCGGTGAGTCGGCCCTCCTCCATGATCTGGAGAAGCATGTTGAAGCAGTCCGGATGCGCCTTCTCGACCTCGTCGAGGAGCACCACCGCGTAGGGACGGCGACGGATCCGCTCGGTGAGCTGGCCGCCCTCCTCGTAACCGACGTATCCCGGAGGGGCGCCGATCAGTCGACTGACGTTGTGCTTCTCCATGTACTCGGACATGTCGAGGTAGATCAACGCGTCGGCGTCGCCGAACAGGAACTCCGCGAGGGCCTT
>JAQWJM010000053.1:0-3698 GCA_029248335.1 Phycisphaerales bacterium | reverse complement strand
GTCGCGATAGTCGAGCCAGATGCTCCAGGCGATGAACTCTCGTGACCGGTCGTCGATGAGCCTCGCTCCGACCGCGTGCCATGGCTCGTGCGTGAATCGCTCCGCGATCTCGAAGCGGGTCAGCACGCAGAGATGCGGACTGTCGCCCTGCCACTGGTTCCACCCGAGTTGCCCGGCGAGCCAGGTGCCGAGCAGCGGCCGATCACCGTCGATGTCGTAACTCTCCTGCATCAGGACGACGTCGGCCCCCGACTCCCGGATGACCGCCAGCGCTTTTTCGGGCCCGTCGGTCACGTCGTTCGAGCCATGCAGCACGTTCCAGACCAGAACCCGCATCACGTCGGGCGTGGCCGCCGACGCGTCAGATCCAGGGATCGCTCGGTCCGGCGAAGCGCAGCCCGTCGACACCACGCCGACGAGAAGCCCGACGAGAACGCTCACGAGCGGCCCGACGAAGCGCCATGACGTCGAAGATCGGTACGGTCGTTTGATGATGGACATGTCGGTACTCCATGGAGCTCACGTGGGTGGACGTTCGCGTCGCCGTTCGAGCCGCGACCTTGGGCGACCTTGGACGACCTTGGACGACGAAGGATATGGCGTTCCACGGCGTGGGACGAGCCTTTGATCGCCACGGTACCGCTTCCCCACCGGCCATGACCCTTCGGCGGGACCACGAGGGAATCGCCCTCTGAAAACGGGTACATTCGGGTCGTGATGCCTGGGCGTCACAGCGCCCGGATCGATCGCCACGTCCTAAACACACCCCGATCAGACCACCCGCCGGAGTCACCCGCCATGCCCGCCATGCCAGTGATGCCCCGACATCTTCTTACCAACGGCCTCTTCGCCGTCCTGCTGACGACGTGCCTTCTCGCGCTCGGCGGGTGCAGCAACGAGAAGGCCCCGCGGGCGACGACGCCGGACCCCCGAGCCGACGGCGCGATGACCTTCTACCGCCTCGACGGCGACCGGTACCCCGGTGACCCCGTACCACCCGGTACGACGCTCCTGCACGGCTACTCGGTGATCAAGGCGTGCGGGATCGCCGATCGCGAAACTCGCGAGGAGATTCTCAACGCGTTCGAGGCTGGTATCGCCGGCCATCAGGGCGGTATCCCCGTCGACTGCTTCCGGCCACGGCACGCGATTCGCATCGTGCAGGACGGCGTCACCACCGACCATCTGATCTGCTTCGAATGCTCGAACTGGATGAGTTGGACGAATGACGAACAGTCCGGCGGCGGTGACACGTCCGACGCGCCTCGTCGAACCTTCGACCGCATCCTCGACGAGTGCACGAGCTCGAACTGATCATCGAATCGCCTCAAGGCTTTCCGTGGAGACGAATCCCGCCATGCCCCTTTCACCCGAAGACAAGAAACGGATCGAAGAGGAGGAGTACCGCCGCGCGGTCCGAGCGGAGATGGAGCGACGGGTGTCCGCCGAGATCGACCTGCGGTCGACGACCCGCGTCGAGACCCATGGCGTGGCCCGCGAGATCTATCGAGACTGGAAGACCGGCATGCGTGGATGCGTCGGGCTCGTGGCGGCGATCTTCTTCACGATCGTGGTGGTGGTCGTGATCTACGGCGTCCTCAACGAAGGCTGGTTCGCCACCACGCCTTGACCAGGCTCCGGTGCCCGACGCGTTCCTGAGGATGCATCGCGGCCGACGCTTGTCAGAGGTCGATGTCGCGCTTCGAGGCGATCGAACGCCGGGTGGCCTCGCCGCTGGTCGCTACCCGCCCTCGACGTCGCGGGCCACCGGCAGCTGCACCTCGCCGTACCGCCAGAACCACGGGACGAACGGGCTGTTGTAGCCGAGGTATCGAGGCGGTCCGTCGGCACGCCAGTCCCCGTGTTCGTCGAGCCACGCGCGGACCCGGGCCAGGCCGTCGGCGAATTGTCGATCGTTGTAGGAGCCGCGCACGCCCGTGCTCACGTACGCCTGCGCCGCGATGTCCTCGACCTCGACGACGCCGTCGGTCCCGAGCGGACCGAGATCCGGCGTGCGATAGAGGAACGCCATCGCGGTCATGCGGTCGTCCGCCGCCGTGTCGCCGGTGGACTCGTAGGTCATGTCGACCGGCGCGGTCATCGGGATGTCGTTCGAACTGATGTGCCGGAAGAGCGGACCGAACATCTGGCTTTGGCCGGCCGAGGTGCTGTCGTCGGTCACCACCGCGGCCCGGTAGGTCGGGTATTCGCGGATCTCGACCGAGTCGACGGGCGTGAGTTCGGGCCAGGCCTCGGGGAGCGGCGCCTCGTCGAAGTACCAGGTCCCGCCCGAGGTCCGGACGCAGCCGACCAGCGTGAGGACGCCGACGACGGCGACCCCGATTCCGAGTCCCCCAACCACCTTCTTGAATCGCGATCGACGAGCCATGCGCACCTCCATTGGTATCGGTCGCGGATTCGGCCCCCAGCCGGTGCCCGAGTCAGCAATCTGGAAGACCCCTTACGAAAGCCCCTTCCAAGGCCATCGACGCCCGGCCGCGTCGTGTTGAAATCAAAGGAATCACGACTGTACGTCCGGCCCGTGTCGATCCGGCCCTGAAGCGTCAACAAGAGGAGCGGAACGCATGGGAGAGCCCATGACCGAACGACTTGCACGGCGGAAGATCGAATCGGTGCTCCGCCGAGCTTGGAGCGAGTCGCGGAACTGAGGCAAGACCGAGTTGCGGTCATCACGACCTCGCAAGAGATCCGGGCCCCGGTGGTCACGCGGGTCACGCGGCACGAAGGAGCGACCGAATGTCGCTGAGTTCCATCCCCTTCGATCTTTACGTGGCGTCACTGGTCTCGATGCCGGTGATCGACTCCTTGCCATCGGTACGGCCTCGCCCTGCCGGCCATCGCCACCTGGTGGGGAGGCCACCGACTCGGCGCGAGTCTCCACCCGTTCAACCACGCCTCCGGCCGAATCTGATTCAGATTCACGAAGCAGCCCGTCGCAGCCGCCCTCCGTAGTTCGTCGAGCGGTTGTTCTACAGGTCCTCGCCACGTCTGCCGCCGGCGGCGCGGAGGACTTCGGCGGCGTTCTTCGTCTTGACGTATCCCTCGGCTCGGTCAAGCGGCGTCTCGCCGTACTCGTTCTTCGCATTCACATCCGCCCCAGCCTTGATGAGCGTGGTGACGACCTCGAGGTTCTGGTTGAAAGCGGCAGAGTGGAGCGGTGTCTTGCCGTCCTCAGACTTGGCATTCAAATCCGCCCCGGCCTTGATGAGCGTGGTGGCGACCTCGGGGTTCTCGTTGACCCGGGCGGCCCAGTGGAGCGGCGTGCCGCCGATCTTGCCCTTCGCATTCACATCCGCCCCGGCCTTGATGAGCGTGGTGACGACCTGGGAATTCAGGTTGTTCCAGCGGGCGGCCCAGTGGAGCGGTGTCCTGCCGTCCGCAGCCTTCGCATTCACATCCGCCCCGGCCTCGATGAGCGCCGTGACGACCTCGGGGTTCCAGTTATTCCAGCGGGCGGCCCAGTGGAGCGATGTCTTGCCGTTCGCAGCCTTCGCATTCACATCCGCCCCGGCCTTTATGAGGATCGTGATGATCCCGGGGTTCAGGTTCCAGCGAGCGGCCAAGTGGAGCGGTGTCCTGCCGTTCGCAGCCTTCGCATTCACATCCGCACAGGCCTTGATGAGGCTCTTGATGATCTCGGGGTTCCGGCTCGAGGCGACGCCGTGGAGCGGCGTGAG
>JAQWJM010000145.1:0-5273 GCA_029248335.1 Phycisphaerales bacterium | reverse complement strand
TCGATCGCCCGCCGTGCTTCGGTCGCCCGTTCCTGCAGTTCCCGAGGAACCGCCCCGAAGGAACCATGGTTGAGGAACGACAGATCGGGCGCGAGATCCCATTGGGACCTCGCCTCGACGCCGAATCCGACTTCGGTGGCTCGTGGTACTTGCGACATGTGAGTCCGAGCCTAATCCGACGGGGGAAGTCGCCCACGCAATTCCGCCCGAATCTCGGAATCTCCCGCCACCGCCCGTAACCTCACACGCATCGCCTGTTCGTCGTTCGAATGGGCGGCGTCGCCTCGTCCTCCTGCCCCAACTCCGGCGAGGCGGCGCCTTTTTCAACTACAAGAACCCCCTTTCCAGTGTTGGAAAGGGGGTTTTTCAATCCAAAGACGATCTCAAGCAGTCAGGAGGTCGATCCCAGCCCGTACGGATTCTGATCGGGGTAACATTCACCGAACGAATTGTGGAGCATCACCCTGACAACTGCCGAACAAGTTCAGGACACCATGGCACACCCCCCGGTGCCACCCGCTTCGCAAGGACCCGCCCCCATGACCATGCCCCTCGTTCAACTCGGCCCCGGTGGAGACTACGTCCGGAAGATCGTTCCCACGGACGATCGTCTCCGGTCCATCTCCCGACCGTTCACCCATCCCGGTCATCACCCTGCCGATGCCGGTGCGTCCCGCGGGGTGCTCGCGTTTCTCATCACCGCCCTTCGGATGATCGGCGTCCTGATGCCCGAACCCGACACCGACCTGAATGCCGAAGGCGATGCGGAGTCGACCTCCGAATCGAAGTCGGAACCGACGAACGATCGCCCCCGGCGGTCCACCTTCATCGATCGCAAGGCCGCGCGTCGACTTCGGGCGTCTCGGCCCGCTGAAGGCACCGAAGACCACGCCCGGCACGACGACGTGCTCGAACGATGCCTCGGCATCGATCGCATCGAAATCAGTCCCACGGCCTTCCGCCACCTGGCCGATCGAACCGCGACACCGAATTCACCCCCGCTCGAAACGCCGGTGGCGGAGTTGCTCCACTCCGCCCCGGCGTCTTCGGCCCGGGTCGCGGCGACGCGTCACACGCTCGTCGGCGGCTCGCTCGTCGGCCATGGCGAACGCGTTCGAATGGTGGCCCGCGCCACGCTTGAACGACTCCGCGCCCATTCCGAAGATCGCCTGAATCGCACGCCTCCCACCACCGCTCGCTCGACCTCGACCCAGGAAAACCGTCATGAACCTGACTCCCAAGCAACTTCGCATTCTCGACTTCGTCCGCACCTATCGGGAGAACGAGGGCTATTCGCCGACGATGCAGGAGATCGCGAACGAGTTCGGCGTCAGCAAGGTGACGGTGTTCGAACACGTCGAGGCACTGGTCGGCAAGGGCGCCCTCGTTCGAGATCCGAACAAGGCACGCTCTTTGTCGCCGGTGGATGAACCCGCCACCGACGAGCTGGTGCTCCCGCTCAAGGGACGCATCGCCGCCGGCCGACCGATCGAGAAGTGCGAAGACGACAGCGAGCTCGATCTCGGACAGATCTTCGGTCCCCGGAAGGGACGGAATGGGGAGATGTTCGCGCTTCAGGTCGAAGGCGAGTCGATGCGGGACGAGGGAATCTTCGACGGTGACTACGTGATCGTCGAAAAGCGTGAGACGGCACGGAACGGCGAGCGGGTCGTGGCCCTCCTCCCGGACGGGGAGACCACCCTCAAGACGTTCTTCCGCGAAAGCGACGGAACCATCCGGCTTCAACCGGCCAATCCCGACTTCGAACCGATCATCGTGCGTGACTGCCGCATCCAGGGCGTGGTCACCGGCGTGATGCGTCGCTACTGAATCATGATCCCGAAGGCGGACCGACCCGCTTCGAATCACCAGCTTCGAATCACCAGGCCTGAATCATCAGGTCCGAGCGATAGAGCGACTCGAGCGAGAACCGATGGAGGAGGTCGGAGTGCGACGACGGGTGAGCGGATCTGATCCGCACACCCGTCGTCACTTCATTCGCTGAATCGATCTCGTGACCACGTCACCACGTAACCACGTCACCACGTAACCACGGCGACGTGGCGACGTGGCGAGACGCACCGCGGTCATCAGCCTTCGGTGCCCCATCGATCGAGCAGCCGACCGATGTCCGCGCCGTTGACCAGGCCGTCGCCGTTCAGGTCGGCGACCGGGGACTTCGTGACCGGCCCCCAGTCCGCGAGCATCAATCCCAGATCGGCCGAAGAGACGACGCCGTCCCCATTGAGATCAGACGTCCGAAAGACCGTGATGCTGCCGTCGAGCGCCTCGAGCGTCGGCACCGAGAAGTCGTAGTTGAAGAAAGAAACCTTCGACAGCGTGACTGGAATCACGGTCCCCGGCTCCAGATCCGCCGGCACGTCGATCGTCAGTCCGACCAGTGGATGGTCGCCGGGCGCAATCTGATCCTCGGTGAAGATGCAGGCGGCATCCACCCGGACGTTCGCCGATGGCGCCGAGTCCCAACCGTTCCAGCCGTTGCTGAAGATGGGACCGTTGTAGAGCACCTCGTCGACTTCGAGCCCCAGCGGCATCACGTTGAACCCGAAGGCGCCGATGATGTCCATGGTCTCCGCCCGCACGGGAACGGAGACCGTCTGGCCACGGGTCGCATTGACGTTCGAGACCTTGAGAATCGCGCCGCCGCCGGACACGGCGGCGGTCGGTGAGAGGAGCAGTCCGGCGAGCAGGGTCGCTTGCAGCATGAGTCTTGATCTCCAGAGGTTCTTGAACACGAGCGTACCGGAATTCCGGCGTCGATCGAGAAATACATCCTCGAACGGGCGACAACGATTCCATGGATGGGCCGGCTCCGGTCGGACCGGCCGAAAACAGCCGACGAGGCGTGCCAAGGAAGGACGGCGTCCACGGCGTCCGCAGCGCCATGCGGGAGTCGCCCGCGGCGGCTGGAGCCTGAGGACCGCCGCTCGATCGTCAGGATGAATGGGAGCGGTGCGCGGCCGTCGCCAGGGGTTCGACGAATCGAACCACGGCGTCGGCGAGATCCTCGCCACTGGAGACGGCCTCGCCGATCGCTCGAACGAGCGCGGAACCCACGATGGCGCCGTCGGCGTCCCGAACGACCGCCGCGACGTGTTCGGCCGACGAGATTCCGAAGCCCGCGGCGAGGGGCAGCGCCGTGATCTCCCGGATCCGGCCGACCCGGCCTTCGAGGTCCGGCGCGTCACCGCGCTCGCCGGTGATTCCCCGCCGGGCGAGCAGGTAGAGGAATTCGCGGGCCGTCGATGCGATTCGCGCCGCACGCTCGGGCGAGGTGTCCGGCGCCAGCAGCGTGCTGAAACCGATGTCCGCCGCCTCGGCGGCCGCGACGAGCGGCTCGATGGTGTCGAGATCCGCATCGGGAACGATCACGCCGTCGAAGCCGGCGTCCGACAACGCTTCGATGAAGGTCGCACCGCCCAGTCGATCGACGATCGAGACGCTCACCATCGCCAGCAGCGGAAGCCTGGTCGAATCCCGACAGTCGCGAACCTGTTTCAGCACCGACTCCACCCGGGTTCCCCGCTCGAGCGCCGCGTGCATCGCCGCGGCGATCAACGGACCGTCCGCGATCGGATCGCTGAAGGGAATTCCGATCTCGACCGCGTCTGCGCCCGCGGACTCGAGCGCCTGAAGCAAGGCGGGAAGATCTCCGAGCGTCGGGTCGCCCGCGACGATGAACGGCATCAACGCACCGGTACCGGTGACTCGATGACGGGCGAACATTTCGGCGAGACGTCCCATGACGGGACATCGTACAGACCACGGCCCGGGATTCCGGCTCCGGCTCATTGGTTTTAGGACCTTCCACCCTCCCAGCCCGCGCGGCCTCGACCAAGGAGTCGCCCTCCGCATGAACCCACGGGGCGACCGGGTCGATGTCACCGACATGCTGGTTCGAATCGCCAATCTCGGTCGGTCCCTCACGATGTGGGTGGTACTGGTTCCGGTGCTCACCATCGTGATCTTCGTCGGCGTTGACCGTCTCGCGGAAGCCCGAGCGGAATCCGAGCTGATCGGCCGGCACTGGCGTTCGGTGGTCGACGTCTGGGGTCATCCCGACTGCACGGCGCGGGCCATCCGACTCGGAACCCGCGAGAACGCCACCCGTTCCGATCGCCGTGAAGGCGATCTGGTGATTCCCCACCTCGAGATGGTGCTTGAATCACCAGCCCCGGCCAGCGGCCCGCTCGCCGACAACTCGCACCGGAACTTCATCTGGAGCGACGACGCCACCGTCGACCGGTATGCACGCCGAGTCACGCTCGGCGATCTCCGGGATGTCCGGATGGAAACTCGGATCGCGGTCGACCGATCGCGGCCCGTCCGCATCGTCCGCGTCGATGCGACTGGACGAGTGGTGGCCATCCAGTCCGTTCGACCCGTCTTCGTGATGGCCGAACCCTGAGCCCGACCGACCATCTCCGCCATGCTGTTGGCGGATAAAACCGGTGCCCCGGCAACGTGAACGCGGGCTCGCTTGATCGCTCGGATCGTCGTGGTATCTTGTGAACCGAGAGACCTTCCGACAATCAACGAGAGATCCAACCATGCGCGCCCGCACCCTCACCGCGTTCTCCTGCATTCTTCTTTCGACGACCGCGTTCGCGGACGTCGTCACCGTCGCCACCGACGGCTCCGGCGACTACACCTCGATCCAGGCCGCCATCGATGCCGTGCCCACCGAGTCGACCATCCAGATCGCGCCGGGCGTCTACAACGAGACCATCGATCTCGGCGAGAAGTCGCTGGTCATCGAAGGCACGGGGCGGGATGCGTCCGAGACCGTGATCGACGGCACCGGCTTCAAGTCCTCCGTCGTCCTGATCGCCGGCGACCAGGATGATTCGACGGTGATTCGCGGTCTCACCATCGCCAACGGCGATGCCGGATCGATGCTGCCCGGCAACCCCAACATCCTCGCGGGTGGCGGGCTCCTGGTCATCGATGCCTCCCCTCGAATCGAATTCTGCCGCTTCATCGACAACCGGTCCGCCTTCGGTGGTGCGGTCTACCTTCTGCGGTCAGAGTCGGCGGTCGCGGACTCGGTCTTCCTGGACAACTTCGCATTCTCCGACGGCGGTGCCATCTTCGCCTTTCGGGGCGCCACTCGGATCTGTCGAAACGACTTCCTCGGCAATCGAGCGGTCAACCATGGTGGCGCGATCAAGGTCGTCCTCGGCGAGTCCTACGTCCATGACTGCGTCATGAAGGACAACATCGCCTACCAGGGTGGCGGGCTCTACTGGTTC
>JAQWJM010000052.1:0-7097 GCA_029248335.1 Phycisphaerales bacterium | reverse complement strand
CAACGACATCACCGGCTCCACCTCGGCGTGTTTCGAGCCGTCGATCGACTACGTCGTGGTGAAGATGCCCCGCTGGACGTTCGAGAAGTTCCCGGAGGCCGACGAGACCCTCACCACCCAGATGAAGTCGGTGGGCGAGGGCATGTCGATCGGTCGGACCTTCAAGGAGGCGTTGCAGAAGGCGATCCGGAGCATGGAGGTCAAGCGGTTCGGGCTCGGGCTCGACGCGAACGACCGCTGGCTGCAGGCCCGACGCGGCGAGGAGACGGCATGGCCGCCCGCCGAGGATCTGCTGGTGCGGAAACTCTCGGTCCCCAGCCAGGGGCGGCTCTACTACGTGCGGTACGCCGTGAAGCTCGGGTGGCCGCTGGAGCGGATCCGCGAGCTCACCGGCATCGATCCGTGGTTCCTCGACCAGCTGGTGCAGTTGATCGGTTTCGAGGATCGTCTGGTCGCCCACGAGCGGCTCGAGGATCTTCCGGCCGAGGATCTCTTCGAAGCCAAGCGACTGGGCTACTCGGATCCGCAGCTCGCGAACCTCTACCTGGGACGGATCGACACCGAGTCGATCCTCGCGGTCCGTGGTCACCGCAAGTCGTGTGGCATCGAGCCGGTCTACAAGCTGGTCGACACCTGTGCCGCCGAGTTCGAGGCGGTCACGCCCTACTTCTACTCGACCTACGAGCGGTCGTTCCGGATGGTCGACGGCGACGAGGTCCGAACGGTGCGGGACGACGAGGCACGGGTCGGTGGTCGACCGAAGATCGTCATCCTCGGTGGCGGTCCGAACCGGGTCGGGCAGGGAATCGAATTCGACTACTGCTGCTGTCAGGCGAGTTTCGCGGCGGCGGAGATGGGCTTCGACTCGGTCATGATCAACTCCAATCCGGAGACGGTCTCGACCGACTACGACACCAGCGACCAGCTCTTCTTCGAGCCGCTGACCCTCGAAGACGTCCTGAACATCGTCGAGCGCCTCAACGGCGGCGGCATCGACATCGCGGATCGATCCGGCGGCGTGGTCGGATGCGTCGTCCAGTACGGCGGCCAGACGCCGCTCAACCTCGCGCACGGACTCGTCGCCGCGGGGGTTCCCCTCATCGGTACCGGGCTCGATTCGATCGACCTCGCCGAGGATCGGGATCGTTTCAAGATGGTGCTCGACGAACTCGGGCTCCAGCAGCCGGAGAACGGCATCGCCCATTCGCTCGACGAAGCGGTGAAGATCGCCTCTCGCATCGGCTATCCCGTTCTGGTGCGTCCGAGCTACGTGCTCGGCGGTCGAGGCATGGAGACGTGCTACGACGAGAAGTCGCTGCAGCGGTACATGGTCGCCGCGGTCGGGGCGAGCGATCTGCAGGACGCACCGGTGTTGATCGACCGATTCCTCGGTGACGCGGTGGAGGTCGACGTCGACGTCGTGGCGGACTTCGAACCGAACGAGGGATCGAAGGCGAGCATGATCTCGTGCTCGACGGCGGCACCGACCGCGCTGGTCTGCGGCGTGATGGAGCACATCGAGGAGGCCGGGGTGCATTCCGGCGATTCCGCCTGCACGATTCCGCCCTATTCCCTCGCACCGCGGATCGTCGAGTCGATCAAGGACCAGGCCCGCCGGCTCGCGGAGCGACTGCGGGTGCGCGGGCTCATGAACCTCCAGCTCGCGGTCAAGGACGAGGAGATCTACATCCTGGAAGTGAATCCTCGCGCGTCTCGAACGGCGCCGTTCGTCTCCAAGGCGAAGGGTGTTCCGTGGCCGCACGTCGCGGCGAAGGTGATGATGGGCGCGTCGCTCGCGGATCTCGGCGTCGGCGAGGTCGCGGATTCCGGGTTCTACGCGGTGAAGCAGTCGGTCTTCCCCTTCAGCAAGTTCCCGGGCGTCGACGTGATCCTCGGCCCCGAAATGCGATCGACCGGCGAAGTCATGGGTGCCGACCGCTCGCTGCCCCTCGCGCTCGCCAAGGCGTGCATGGCGGCCGGGCTCGATCTGCCCACCGAAGGGACGGTGTTCCTCTCGGTCCGAAACGAGGACAAAACGCACGCGGTCGAGATCGCCCGCGGGCTTCGATCAATGGATTTCCGAGTGCTCGTCACCGGCGGGACCCATGAACATCTGAAGACGTTCGGGGTCGAGACCGAGTCCCTGCCCAAGATCTCCGAGGGGCTTCGTCCCAACATCCTCGACCTGATCGCCGACGAGGGGGTGGATCTCATCGTCAACACCGCGACCCGGAAGGGTGCCCACACCGACGAAGGTCGGATCCGGGCGGAAGCGGTCAAGGCGGGTATTCCCATGATCACCACGATTCCCGGTGCGCGGGCGGCGGTTCAGGCCATCACGGGGCTTCGGGCGGGGAATTGGACGGTGGCCGCGACGCAGGACTACTTCCCCGAACTCGATCGAGGTCCGCTGGAGCCCGTGGATGTCTCGGCCCACAACGGCTCGGATGAGCCGGTGGGCTCCGCCTCCTGAAGGCTTGCGATGGACGCGGGAAAGGTCCCGGCTCGCGGGGCCGACCGGCGTCCGGTCCCGGTCGTTTTCCACCGGGAGCGAAGAATCGGCCCGCCGACGACCGATTGATTGGGGGCGGCCGTGATTCGGCTCGCTAGACTGTGGCCTCCACGACCGCGCCTCAGGGGCGACGGCACGTCGATTCCAGCAACTCGGGTCAAGAATGTTCACCGCAACCCCTGATCAGGTCCAAATCGTCTTCTCCATCCTCGTGATCGCGGTGATGCTGCATGTGTTCCTCGGAGCCTGCGCGTACTCGATCATGCTCGAGCGGAAGCTGAGCGCCTGGATGCAGGATCGGGTCGGCCCCAACCGCGTCGGTCCCAAGGGGCTCCTGCAGCCGATCGCCGATGGTCTGAAGTTCCTCCTCAAGGAGGACTACACCCCGCTCGGCGTCGACAAGGCCCTGTTCACGATGGCGCCGGGCCTGATCATGCTTCCCGCGATGATCGGCTTCGCGGTCGTCCCGTTCGCGGGAATCATCGACATCACGGCCCTGGTCAATCTGCTCGGAATCGCGCAGGCGAACACTGCCTACGAGGTCACGGTCGTCGGGGCGGACATCAACATCGGCGTGGTGTATCTCATCGCGGTGGCTTCCCTCGGCGTCTTCGGCGTCACGCTGGGCGGCTGGGCCAGCAACAACAAGTGGTCGTTCCTCGGCGGCCTTCGGGCCGGTGCCCAGATGATCTCCTACGAGATTCCGATGGGACTTTCGCTCCTTGCGATCATCCTCGTCTCGGGATCGATCAGTCCGATGGTCATCATCGGCGGCCAGATCGAGGGTGCCTGGAACCTCGTTCAGCTGCCGCTCGCCGCGATCATCTTCTATACGTGCATGCTGGCCGAGGCCAACCGGGCCCCGTTCGACCTCGCCGAGTGCGAGAGCGAGCTCGTCGGCGGCTACCACACCGAATACTCCTCGATGCGGTTCGCGATCTTCTTCCTCGCCGAATACTTCCACATGATCACCGGAGCGGCGTTCTTCACGATGCTGTTCCTCGGTGGCTGGTCCCTGAACCCCTTCGGTGGCTGGGATCTCCCGGTCGCGGGCCCCTGGTGGATCGGCCTGATCCAGTTCGGCGTGGTCGCCTTCAAGATCTTCCTGCTGGTCGCCTTCGCGATGGCCATTCGCTGGACCCTGCCCCGATTCCGTTTCGATCAGCTGATGCGGCTCGCCTGGGAAGGCATGATCCCCGCCTCGCTGCTGGTCATGCTGACGGTCTCGTTCTTCCTCTTCATGGGTTGGACGGACTACATGTGGATCGGCTCGATCGGCTGCATCGTCCTGATCTACGCGATCCTGCCGTTCATGCCGCAGCAGTCCGACCCGAACCACCGGACCCGGCTCATCGGAAGTCGCTTCAGCCCGGCCGGAGAAGATCCGACCCGCGAGCAACTCACCGAGGCCACCTCCGGCTGACCGCGAACTCGATCGGTCCCGGCTCATGCAGACCCTGCGAAACCTGATCCCCGGCGTGCTTGGCCTGCTCCACCTCGGATTCGCGACCGGATTCCGGCTTCGTGGCCCGTACTGGCGTTGGCGAATGGAGACCGCGCTCGGGGCGGACCGAAACGCCTGGCCTTCGGTGGGCGACCGAATCAGATCGATCCTCGCCTACGGTGCGTGGGCCCGCCGGATCCGCAAGGCCGCCGCCGCCCCCCGCGGCTGATCACGGCGCCCTTCTTCCGCAACGTTCCTGTCTACAGCCGCTCGCCGCGGTCGTTCGCCCCCGCTCGCCATCTTGTTCGCGTGCATTCGCGTCGACTTCGGTCAGTCTGCCTGGGTGGCCTCGTAGACTCAGGACCATGGCGAAGACTCGAACCTCCTATCTCTGCCGGGACTGCGGTGGCGTTCAAGCCAAGTGGATCGGGCGATGCCCCGACTGCGCGGCGTGGGACACCCTCGAGGCATTCACGGAATCACCCGCGGCATCGACCGCCTCGGTCGGCATGGTGGCGGGCATCGCCATCTCGGGGGCCGGTCCGGGGGATGGCAACGCCGGCGTCCTCACCAAGGCGGTCCCGCTGGTCGAGATCGATCAGCTGGAGGTTCCGCGGATCCCGACGGGGATCGAGGAGTTCGACCGCGTGCTCGGTGGCGGGGTGGTACCGGGGTCGGTGGCGCTGCTCGGCGGCGAGCCGGGGATCGGCAAGAGCACGCTCCTGATGCAGGCTGCGGCCCGGGTCGTGGCCGAGGGGCGGACCGTGCTCTACGTGAGCAGCGAGGAGAGCCCCCAGCAGATCCGGCTTCGAGGCGATCGCCTTCTGGGGGCGGCAGTGGCCGATCTGGGGAACCTCTATCTCTGCACCGAGACCAATCTGGTCCGGATCGTCGAGGAGATTCGGCGGGTGAAGCCCGATCTGGTGCTCCTCGACTCGATCCAGATGGTGTACCGCGGTGATCTCGACGCCCCGCCGGGGTCGACGACCCAGCTTCGCCGTTGCTGTCACGACCTCGTCCAACTGGCCAAGATCGCCGGGGCCGCGGTCGTGGTGGTCGGGCACGTCACCAAGGAAGGCTCACTGGCGGGACCGAAGCTGCTGGAGCACGTGGTCGATGCGGTACTCGCCTTCGAGGGGGATCGGGAGCACGGGCATCGGGTGCTTCGCGCGACCAAGAACCGATTCGGGTCCACGCAGGAGATCGGCCTCTTCGAGATGGGTGGCACCGGCCTGCAGCAGCTGGACGAGGGTGGAATCGCGATCGACACCACGGGACCGGGCCTGCCCGGATCGGTGCTCACCGCCACGATGGCCGGGACCCGATGCCTGCCGGTGGAGATCCAGGCGCTGACCTCGACCGGTTTCCTGGGCTCGGCGAAGCGTCGCGGCACGGGAATCGATGCCAATCGGCTGGCCATGCTGATCGCAGTGCTCGAAAAGCACGGCGGCCAGCGACTGGCCGACCAGGACATCTTCGCGGCGGTGGCGGGTGGAATTCGCGTCACCGAGCCCGCGGCGGACCTCGCGCTCGCCCTGGCGATCGCCGGCGCTCATCACGGGCGCGCCCTGCGTCCGGGGACGGTCGTGCTGGGAGAAGTGGGTCTGACCGGAGAGATCAGATCGGTACGAGGCATCGACCAGCGGCTTCGGGAACTCGCCCGGCGGGGTGCGGTGGCGGCGGTGATCCCTCGATCGCAGGCGGACCTTGCAAAGGATCTCGGCCTCGAGATCCACGCGATTGCGGGCATCGGCGCCGGCCTCGCCACGCTCGAGTGAAATTTTTTACGGCCGAGATCGACGGGTTCGGGCCTTTGAACCACCGAAATCATGGAAAACATGACGGATTCACCCGGAACCACCGGCTCGTCTAAGTCTATTTCCCGTCGTTGTTTACGGCAATTTTCGGATTCGCAGGCCAGGATGTTCGTGCTTTGTTCGCAAGGCTCGCCGGTCCCGTTGTGGCGACGGCCGGCGGAGTGGGTATAGTCCCGTCCTTAATCCCGACTGGCCTTGTTGGCCGATAGGGAAACTCACGTCCGGCTTTTGTCACTGGCGGCAAAAGCACGTAACGGGCGGGTGGATGAATTCGGGCTGTCGCACGCGGGTCACAACCGTGCGACGAACAAGGCCCATGTACTTCTTGGAGAGTCAACCAATGAGTCTGACCAACAAGTTTGGGCTCGTCGCTGGAACGACCGCACTGGCCATCGCCGGTTCGGCTTTCGGCGGCGTCGAGTCCGACAACGACGCGCTTTCACAGATCGCCGAACTGAAGCAGGAGCTCGCCGAGCTCAAGCAGCAGAACGGCCAGGACTGGCTGACCGAGCAGCGATCTTCCGAGATCCGCGGCATCGTTCAGGACGTCCTCGCGGATGCCGACACCCGTACGAGCCTTCAGAGCTCGGGCGCGATGGCCGGCTACAACAACGGCTTCTTCCTCGCGAGCCCCGACGGGAACTTCTCCCTCAAGGTCGGTGGTCAGATCCAGATCCGCTGGGTCATGAACTCCGCGAAGGAAGGCCTAGACACGAATGGCACACCGATCAACGGAGACACGCTCTACGGCTTCGAGAACCGTCGCACCAAGCTCGACTTCTCGGGCAACGTCTTCAGCAAGGACTGGACCTACCGGATTCGGAACAACTTCACCGCCCAAGCGGGCGTGAGCGATCTCGAGTTCGCGTACGTCCAGAAGGCGATGGACAACGGCATGAGCATTCGTGTCGGTCAGTTCCAGGCACCCTGGCTTCGTGAAGTCCTCGTCGACTCCTCGATGCAGCTCGCGGCCGAGCGTTCCGTCGTGGCCCAGCTCTTCAGCCAGGGCTACTCGCAGGGCATCCAGTGGGGCATGGAGTCCGACTCCTTCCGCATCAACGCCGGTTTCTTCGACGGCATCGGTGGCGCCAATAACTTCGACGCTGCGGGCTACAACTCCCGTAACACGACCTGGTCGGCGTCGCCCACGAACTACGCGTTCGCGGCTCGGGCCGACTTCAAGCTCTCTGGTGACTGGAGCCAGTTCGACGACTTCTCCAGCTTCAAGGGCGAAGAGGCCGGCATGATGGCCGGTGTCGCGGTTATTTACCAGCGTTCCAACGGCAACGCAGCCGCCGCGAACGCGGCGACCGCTGGCAACAAG
>JAQWJM010000117.1:0-7936 GCA_029248335.1 Phycisphaerales bacterium | reverse complement strand
GACGCGAGCCGGATCTCCGCCACCTCGACGTGACGTCGCGTCGCGGTGGGGATCTCGCCGTAGGCGTTCTGCAGATCGCTCACCACGGCATCGAGCGACTCGAGGCGATCCGCCTCGCCGATCTTCCGGTACGCCTCCATGCGACGCTGGTCGTTCGGGATGTAACCCTTGGGGATGGAACCTTCGAGGCCGATGTCGATCGTGGTGTCTCCCGCCACCACGCGACGATCCTGCTTGATGTCGCGGACCGCGTCCTCGAGCATCCGACAGTACATGTCGTATCCGACCGATGCGATGTGCCCGCTCTGCTCCGCGCCGAGCAGGTTGCCCGCCCCGCGGATCTCGAGGTCGCGCATGGCGATCCGAAAACCCGCTCCGAGCATCGAGTAGTCCTCGATCGCCTTCAGGCGGCGGAGCGCGTCCTCGGTCATCCGACGCTCCTCGGGAAGCAGCAGGTAGCAGTAGGCACGGTGTCGGCTTCGACCGACCCGGCCGCGGAGCTGGTGAAGCTGCGCGAGGCCGAACCGATTCGCGTCGTGGACGAACATCGTGTTCGCGCTGGGAATGTCCATCCCGCTCTCGATGATCGTGGTGCTCACCAGGATGTCCGCCTCGCGGCGGATGAAGGCGAGCATCACCTTCTCGAGCGCCCCGTCGGTCATCTGACCGTGGCCGACGAGAATGCGGGCGTCGGGGGCGAGCTTGCGGATCTCGTCCGCGAAGGACTCGATGTCGTGCACCCGGTTGTGGACGAAGAAGATCTGTCCCTCCCGGGCGAGTTCCCGACGGATCGCCTGCGCAAGGCGACGTTCGTTCCAGGGAATCACCTCGGTCACGATCGCGCGTCGATCGAGCGGCGGCGTGGTCAGGCTCGAGATGTCCCGGAGGCCGAGCATGGCCATGTGCAGGGTCCGGGGGATCGGCGTCGCACTCAGGGTGAGCACGTCCGCCACGGTCCGGGCCGCGAGCAGCCGCTGCTTGTGCTCGACGCCGAACCGCTGTTCCTCGTCGATCACGATGAGCCCGAGATCCTTGAACCACACGTCCTTCGAGAGCAGGCGATGCGTCCCGATCACGATGTCGACGCGGCCCTCCTTCAGGTCGACGAGCACTTTCTTCTCGTCGGCCCCGCTCTTGAAACGACTGATCGACTCGATCCGGAAGGGATACGCCTTGAACCGGCTCCGGAAGGTCCGCTCGTGCTGTTCGGCCAGCACCGTGGTCGGCACGAGGACCGCGACCTGCTTGCCGAACTCCGCGGCCTTGAAGGCGGCGCGGATCGCGACCTCGGTCTTTCCGAATCCGACGTCGCCGCAGATCAGTCGGTCCATCGGCGTGCTCGACGCCATGTCCCGCTTGATCGCCGCGATCGCGGTGACCTGGTCCTCGGTCTCCTGGTACGGAAACTCGGCTTCGAATTCCCGCTGCCAGTCGGTGTCCGCGGGGAATCGAATCCCCGGCGTCGCGGACCGGGCCGCCTGCACCCGCAGCATCTCCCCCGCCAGATCCCGGACCGCGTCCTCGACCTGGGCCATCTGCCGCTTCCACCGCTTGCCACCCAGCAGGGAGAGCGGCGGCGCGGTCGCGCTGCCCGCCCCGATGTACTTCTGGACGAGCTCGATGCGGCTCAACGGAACGTGGAGATGCGAGCCCCCGTCGAACTCCAGCGTCACGACCTCCTGGTCGGGCTGGTCCTTCCGGGGCAGGCTCCCGAGCCCGATGTAACGCGCGATTCCGTGATCGCGGTGCACGACGAGGTCGCCCGGCTCGAAGCGGAGGAAATCCTGCCGCGCCGCACCGGTTCGAATCCGATTGCCGCGACGCCGGACGCCCCAGCGATTCAGAAGTTCGTGGAAGGGCACGACCGCGAGTCCCTGCGTCGCGTCATCATCCGCGGGCCAGATGAAACCGCGGTGCACGTGCCGGCGCTCGATGCGGACGCGATCCGCGCCGGGAATCCCGTCCGCGCGTCGGCGGTCGATGAGCTCCGTCGCTCGGTCCCGCTCGCCCGCCGTGGAGCAGACCAGCGCCACGTCGTGGGTCTCCGCCAGCTGCAGGAGTTCGTCGATGGCGCCCACCACCTCCTCGGGGAACGGCGGAAGCGGCGCGGGATCGAGATCCACCATCCGCTCCACGGCGCTGCTCGCCGAGAACTCGTTCACATCGAGGATGCAGCGGGCGTGATCACGCAGCGCCTTGAGCGTCGCGGGCGGACCTTCGACGCCACCGCCCTCGCGGACCCGTTCCCAGTAGCCGCGTCCCTGTTCGACGATCTCCCCGAGTTCGGCGAGGATCACGGTGGTCGTCTTCGGCAGGAAGTCGATCAGCGGGACCGTCCCCTCGCCGAGCAGGCCTTCGGTGCGACCGATCAGCTGGATCGAATCGACCCGGCGATCGATGGCCTGCGACGCCGGATCGATCTCGTTGATCCGTTCGATCTCGTCGCCGAAGAGATCCAGCCGGACCGGCTGTCCACCGCCCGGCGGGAAGAGATCGATCAACCCGCCCCGGACCGCGAACTCGCCCGGCGTCTCGACCACGTCGGTCCGGGCCCAGCCCGCTTCGGTGAGCCACGCCGAGAACTCGGCGAGATCGAGCGACTCGCCCGCGCGGATCACCCGCAACCGGTCGGGCAGATCGACCGCGGCGGGAACACCCTGCATCAGGCCGGGAAAGGGTGCCACGATGATGCCGGGCGGTTCCTCCTCGATGACGCGGCGAAGCAGTCCGAGCCGCGCGCCCACGAGATCGAGCGAGGCGTCGCTCTCCCCCGGCATCACCTCGAGCGCGGGGAACGCCGCGGCGTCGAGTCCGAGATCGAGCAGTTCATCGACGGCTTCGTCGGCGTCGTCGAGATGCGGGACCACCAGGAGCACCGGCCCCGGCGCGGATCGTGCGACGACGCCGGCGAGGAGCGTGGTGCTGCTTCCCGCGGCACCGCGAGCGGACACGTCGCCACCCAGTCCGATCAGGTCGCCGAGCGCGGACAGCGAGGACGCCGCCGCCATCCGATCGAACCACCAGGCGGCGGCCTGCACCGCCTTGGCCTCGATGGGACCGCTGGACTCGCTGGAACCGTTGGAACCGGTCATGGCGATCCCTCGCCACGGGGCACGGCGGGATGGACGAGCAGCGGCGCCGCGCGTCTCGCGGTGATGGGACCGACGCCGGGGACCGCTTCGAGATTCCACGGTCCCCCGCCGTCGAAGCCACCGGCCCGCCGGTGACGCTCGAGCCGACGCCCGATCGCGGGGCCGATGCCCGGTACCAGCGTCCACGTCGCCGCCGAAGCCGTTCGAGGATCGATGCGCACGAGGTGCGTGACGCCGACCGGCGTCCCGCCGCCATCGGTGACCGCACGCGGCGCGTATCCGAACGGCAGCCACATCAAGGCCGCCAGTCCGACCACGGACAAGAGACGAAGGGCGGATTTGGCGTCTTTCAGAGCCTGAGCGTCGATACCCACCGGATCACTCATTCGAGGAACCCGACCCATCGGCGGCTTGCGCTGGTGGATGCGCTCCCGGCGGGACCCACGGTCCGAGCGGACGGCGAAGACGCCGTCGCATCGAGACCAGACGCGCGAACGCGGGACGCGGCGTTCCATCCTCTTCGACGATTCCGAAACCGGACTCGCCGCCTGGGTCCGGCGTGGCGTTGTCGGTGTGGGCCGACCAGCAGATCGCCTCGACGTAGGGCTTCGAGAGCGCCATCGGAATCACCTTCGCGGCCCAGGAGGCCTGGCGATCCGGCGTCCACGCCTCGCCCCATCGACCGGCGCCCTCGCCGAGATCCCGGCAGGGTGCGCCACACGCGGAGAGGAGCAGCGGATGTTCATCGCCGAAGAAGCGATCCAGGGAATCGCTCAACGTCATGAGATCACGGCTGCGGGTGCCGGGTTCGGTCCCCCCCACGATCAGGCGGGCGCCGATGCTGTCGAAACGGAGACCCTCCGCACCGAGCCGCTCGAGGAATTCGAACGCGCCGATCGAGCCGCTCACCCGGGCGGTGGTGTCGCCGAACAGGTCGTGGACCTCGATCATCCGCCGAGCGGTGCGCTTGTGTCGCCTGATGAGCAGCTCCGCGGTCCGGATGGCGTCGATGACCTCGGTGATCGGACGCGGGCCGCCACGGCAGAGATGGAGCCCCGCGGAGATCTTCCACATTCCGACATGCTTGATGTACCGGGTGACGACCTGTTCGAGATAGTCGTAGAGCGGATCCCGCAGCGACGCGTAGTCGAATCGGAAGACCTCCGCCCAGTCCGGCAATGCCCCCGGGGAGAAGTCGACGAGGGGCCCGGCGATGATCGGCTTGCCGGTGTCGTGGGCCCAGGTGAGCCATCGGTCGAGGGCCGTGAAGTCGTACTTCCCGCGCTTCGATTCGACCTCCCGCCATCGCATCGGCACGGTGACCAGATCGAACGCCTCGAGCGTCGGCCCGATCAGGGCTGGATCGGTCCGGGGATCGATGATGGTTCCGAGGGTCGTCGACGAGGCGGTCTTCTTGCCGTATCGCCGATGCAGGAGGATGTCCGCATGGGCCATCGCGAGCTCGTCGGTGGCCTGCATCCCCAGGTCGATCGCGCTGGCGGCGAGCAGGCCTTCGGCGTCGAGATCCGGGGCGACGAGGGCTTCGGTGAAGACGTCCCGGGCCCGCTCGAAGTGCTCGGCCGCGAACGGCGCGAAGCCCGGGTTGAACATCAACCAGTCCTCGCACTTGTGGATGTAGGTCTTCATCCGGTGCCGGGCGAGCTCGAGGGCGAGGTCGTAGGGTTTTTCGCGGGGCGGGAGCAGACAGGTCTGCAGGATCAGGTCGCCGGCCCGGCCGATGTCCGCCTGAATGCGGAAGGCCGCGTCCGGGACGTCCTTGGTTCGGATGTGGAAGGTGCCACCCTGCTCGTCGGCCTGGAACCGGATGTCGGCCCGCATGCTGGCATCTCCCGGGCCGAGCATGCGTGCTCCCACGGGTGGACGACCGACGCGGATCCCCGTCCGCTCGTCTAGCTTGAATCGGAACTCCGCCACGCCGACTCCGTTTCGGGGTGGCGGATGTGCCACCGGAAGGAGCAGTGTACCGGACACCGGGCCCCGGCTCCCGGTCTCCGCGGAATCTCCGGTGGGGATGTGATGTCGCTTCGAAGCCGGTCGACCCCGGCGTGGAATCGGGGCGTAGAATCAGGACATGCCAGAGGCCACCGCTCCAGTCTTCTCCACCGATCTCCCGCTGCCCGACCGCCGGCAGGGAAAGGTCCGCGACGTCTACCGGGTGCCGGTCGAGACGGGACCCGCCCAGGTCCTGATCGTCGCCACCGATCGACTCAGCGCCTTCGACGTGGTCCTGCCGACGCCGATCCCCGGCAAGGGTCGGCTCCTCACCGAGGTGAGCCTCGGCTGGTTCCACTTCATCCGCGAGCTCGAGCTGGTCGGTGATCACCTGATCTCCACCGAACCCGCCGACGTCCCCGGGCTCTCCCCGTCGGACCGCGAAATGCTCGAGGGGCGGATGATGCTTTGTCGGGCGGTCGAGGTCGTTCCGATCGAATGCGTCGCCCGCGGCTATCTCGCCGGCAGCGGCTGGCTCGAATACCAGCGTGACGAGACGGTCTGCGGCGTGCCGCTCCCCGAAGGACTTCAGCGGAGCGGACGTCTTCCGCAGCCGATCTTCACCCCGGCGACCAAGGCCACCGAAGGTCACGACGAGAACATCGACTTCGCCCGTGCGAGCGAGATCGCGGGCGAGAGCCTCATGAACCAGCTCCGTGACCTCACCCTCACGATCTACGACGCCGCGTCGGACTTCGCCGCGGCCCGCGGCGTGATCCTCGCCGACACCAAGTTCGAATTCGGTCACGCCATCGATTTCGACGGGATCGGATCGGGCGAGTTGCTGATCTGCGACGAGGTCCTCACCCCGGACTCCAGTCGGTACTGGCCGGCGGAGTCCTACGAGTCCGGCCGCGAGCAGGATTCCTTCGACAAGCAGTACGTGCGGAACCACCTGCTCGAACTCGTCGACCGCGGCGCGTGGCGCAAGGAACCGCCCGGTCCCGAGCTTCCCGCGGACATCGTCGAACGCACGATGGATCGGTACCGGGAAGCCGCGGACCGACTCTTCGGCCGCGAGTTCTGATCGGACGGTCGGCCCCGGGACATTCGATGTGCCGACGAACGAGGCGATCGCCAAGCCTGGCGTTCCATGAGATGGCATGCGATGCGATGCCATGCCATGCGAAGCAAAAAAGAACGCCCCGCGTCGCTCACGAACGCGACGCGGGGCGATTCAGATCTCCTTTTGATCACATCCGTCGACTGGACTTGCCCCGGAAGGGCTCGATGATGTGACTGGTGGGGATCCGAAAAAGAAGGCTTGTTGACGCGGCGTCAGTCTAGAGCAGTTCGTGAATCCCACCAACGGTTTCGCGGGAGGAGTAGGTGTTCACCCCATGCCGCCCGCGTCGAGAAAAACGCGCGTTCAACGCCCGTGGCCTTGAAACGCAACCGAGCATCGGCGAGGCCCGACAGCGTTCCCGGGGGACCAGATCCGGTACCGCGGATGAGTGCTTGATCCACGTCCCCTCGTCAGGGTGACATGCACTCACCCCAGGCACCAAGCAGCAGGCCCAGGTCCGCACCGCTGACCTCACCGTCACCGTTGATGTCCGCCACGCAGTCGCCCTCCGCCGGACACGGACCCCACGCACCGAGCAGCAGACCGAGGTCCGCACCCGTCACGAAGCCGTCGCCCGTGAGGTCGCCCACACAGTCGCACATCGAGTTCCCGCCACCATCGACGAACCCGCCGAAGATGTCGTCCGGTGCGTTCTCGCAGATCTCCGTGGTCCGGAGTTCGATCGCCGGATCGCTCATGAACAGCGTCGCCACCCCACCACCCGCGGTCAGCGAAACGTTTTCACGGATCGTCGACCCTTCGACGATCAGCATCCCCGTGCCGTCCGTCTGCCACGAGATCGCGCCACCGGGCTGGAACGCCTCGTTCGACTCGAACACGCTCTCCAAGATCAGCACCGAGCCGTCTCGAGCATGCACCGCACCACCGCTCGAACCGCCGAGGTTCCCCGCGAAGCCGCAGGAATCGATCATCGCGAGCGAATCGTCGAGGTACATCGCACCGCCGTAGGCGACCGACTCGTTGAACGTGAACGTCGAGAACGAAAGCGTCGGAGCCCCGCCCTGCACGTACACGCCGCCACCAAGCGTCGCGTTGTTCATCGTGACCAGGCAGGACTCGATGCGAGGTGAGGCCTCGACCACGAAGATGCCACCACCCGCCCGGGTCGTCGTCCCGGGCACGGTGGATCCAGACACGCCGTTTCGAATCGTCACGCCCCGAAGAATGCTCTTCTGATCCTCCCCGGACGTGAAGCGGACCACCGCCTCGGTGCTGCCGGTTCCGTCGAACACCACCGCCGACGGATCCGCCGGATCACCTTCGACGGTGATCTGACGACCTTCGAAGTCGATCGTCTGGGTGTAGACGCCGGACGCCAGTCGCACCACGCCCCCATCGGGAACAGCCGAAATCGCCGCCTGCACCGACTGACCGGGCTCGACGTTGAACGTCGTTCCATCGTCAGAACAGTCGTACGGCCAGTTCGGACACGCATCGTTGCAGTCCGCGATCCCGTCGCCGTCCGAATCAGCGTCCGACTCGCCGCAGCCGCACGCACCAGGCTCGGTCTTGTCAGGATCCTCGGGACAGTCGTCGAGACAGTCGGGCGTGCCGTCACCGTCGGTGTCCGTATCGGCGACACCGCAGCCACATGCTCCGGGCTCCGTCTTGTCGGGATCGTTCGGGCAGCTGTCGAGGCAGTCCGGGGTGCCGTCGCCATCGGTGTCGGTGTCCGCGACACCACAGCCGCAGGCGCCCGGCTCGGTCTTGTTCGGGTCATCGGGGCAGTTGTCGAAACAGTCAG
>JAQWJM010000089.1:0-16616 GCA_029248335.1 Phycisphaerales bacterium | reverse complement strand
CGGGTTCGCGCTAGAATGCGCGGATGCTCATCGTCACCGGAACCATCGGGGTCGACACCATCCACGCACCCACCGGCTCGGCCGAAGGTGTGATGGGCGGGTCCGCCGCTTACTTCGCCGCCGCCGCAAGCCATCTCGCCCCGACCCGACTCGTCGGTCTGGTCGGCGAGGACTGGCCGCAGGAACATCGCGACGTCCTCCAGTCCTTCGACGGCATCGACTTCGACGGGGTCGAGGTCCGCGCCGGTGGCGAGACGTTCAAGTGGGGCGGTCGCTACTTCGACGACATGAACCAGCGGGAGACGCTCTTCACCGAGCTGGGCGTTCTCGAGGACACGCCACCCACCGTGCCGGAGGGTTTCCGCGACAGCCGGTACGTCTTCCTCGCCAACAGCCACCCGGCGGTGCAGGCCAACCTGCTCTCCCAGTTCCCGGATCGCGCCATCGCGGTCTGCGACACCATGGATCTCTGGATCAACATCGCCCACGACGACCTGCTCGCCCTGCTGAAGCAGGTCGACGGCGTGGTGTTGAACGATCAGGAAGCCATGCAGCTCGTCGAGACCCGGAACGTGGTCGACGCGGGTCGCAAGATCCTCGAGCTCGGGCCCACCTTCGCGGTGATCAAGAAGGGTGAACACGGCGCGGTGCTCGTTCATCGCGACGGGGTCGCGGTGGTCCCGGCCTATCCCGCCGATCACGCGTCGGTCGTCGATCCCACCGGTGCCGGCGACAGCTTCGGCGGCGGCATGATGGCCCACCTCGCGCGGCTCGATCGAACCGACTTCGAGGCGATCCAGGAGTCGCTGGCGTGGGGCACGATCATGGCGAGCTTCACGATCGGTTCGTTCGGTCTGACCGGTCTCCAGGAGGCCGACGAGTCCCGCATCCGGGAACGCATGGAGCGGTACCGATCGATGGCTCGGATCGGCTGAGCAATTCCGACCGGGCTCGACCCGGACATCCCGTCGCACGCCGAAGTCCTTCGGCGACCGGCCGCAACTCCGCGAGGAAACCGTTCATGTTCGAAGGCCTTCTCCGTTCGTCCGGTCGACTTCTCGCACCGATGACGGCCATCGTCGTCCTTCTCGCCGGCTTCGGCGGGACGCCCGCAGCACTCGCCCAGGCGGGCTGGACGCCCTTCGGCGAACTCCCCGGCGCGGACGCGTATCGCGACGTCGCCCGCAACGCCCGACGCATCGGGCTGGGCGGCCGGGTCCGCGACATCCGCTTCGACGAGACCCACGCGTACTTTCTCTCCGGCGACGGCTGGCAGCGGGTCGACCTCGCCACCGGCGAACGCACCGAAGCCGACGCCAAGGCCCTGCCCGATCGCATTCGCGCGAGCCGGGGCGGTGGAGGACGTGGAGGACGAGGTCGGGCCGCCCGCGGCCGGCAGGTGACCGAGGAGCCCTCGCCCGACGGCACGTTCACCGCGGTGCATCGCGACTACAACGTCTGGTTGCGATCCGAATCCGGTCAGGAGATCCCGGTGACCACCGACGGCACCGAGGCGAACCGATTCGGAACCGCGTCCTGGGTCTACGGCGAGGAGCTCGACCAGAGCACCGCGATGTGGTGGTCCCCGGATGGGGCGTACCTCGCGTTCTACGAGTTCGACGTCTCGAACACCCGGGACTACTACCTGCTGGACGGCCTTTCGGAACTTCGAACCGGCATCATGCGGGAGCGGTATCCGAAGGCGGGCGATCCGAATCCGATCGCGGGGCTGCGGATCCTCGACGTCGAAGGCGGCGGGATCGTGACCGTCGAGGTGGGTGAGGATCCCGAGCAGTACGTCTACGCGGTGCGGTGGACGCCCGACTCGAGCGAGCTTCTTTTCAATCGAACCAACCGACACCAGAACGTGCTCGAGGTGATGGCCGCGGATCCCACCACCGGGGCGACCCGGGTGGTGGTCGAGGAGCGGCAGGAGACGTGGCAGCGCAACCGCCCCGAGCTGCGGTTCCTCGAAGACGGCCGGCGTTTCATCTGGGAGACCGAGAAGTCCGGCTGGAAGCGATACGAACTTCGCGATCTCGACGGGTCGCTGATCAATCCGCTGACCGGGACCACGGATCCGACCAGCGAAGCACCGACGGAGTCGATCGTGAAGATCGACGAGGACGCGGGCGTGCTCTGGTTCACCATGCGGAACAGCGAGACGCCGACCAACGCCCAGCTGCACCGGGTCAACCTCGACGGAACCGACGAGCGTCGGATCTCCAGCGTCGATCTGAACCACGGAAGCTTCCAGATCGCCCCGGACGGCCGGACGGTGGCGGCGATGCGGCAGGCGGTCGATCACGCCCCGGAGACGGTGCTCTACGGCGACGATGGTCGGGAGATCGCGGTGCTCGCGACGGGCGACGTCTCCGGGCTCGAGCAGGGCGGCTTCCACGGTGGGGAGCTGCTGCGATTCACCGCCGCCGACGGCTCCACGCCGCTGCAGGCGGTGCTGCATCTGCCGGCCGGCGCGGATCTTGAATCCGTGGCGAAGTATCCGCTGGTGGTCGACGTCTACGGTGGACCCGAATCCCGCGGTCCCTCGAACACCTGGAGCCCGGCGAACGCCCTCTGCGAACTGGGCTTCGCGGTCGCCAAGATCGAGAACCGTGGCACCATCGGCCGCGGCAAGGCCTTCGAAGGTGCGACCTACCTGAACCTCGGCGGCCCGGATCTCGATGACCAGGTCGCCGGCGTGAAGGCGATCCTCGCGGCCCATCCCGAGATCGACCCCGCTCGGGTCGGGATCACCGGCCACAGTTACGGCGGATACATGGCGGCGCTCGCCCTGGTCCGACATCCCGACGTCTTCGCCGCCGGCGTGGCGGGGGCCCCGGTCACCGACTGGCGGAACTACGACACCATCTACACCGAGCGGTACATGCGGACGCCGAAGGAGAACCGCGACGGCTACGACGCGGGCAGCGCGGTCCGGCTCGCCGAGAACCTCGAAGGCGATCTCCTGCTGCTCCACGGGATGCGGGACGACAACGTGCATCCTTCGAACACCTTCCAGATGGCGGCCAGACTCCAGGACCGGGACATCCCGTTCGAGATGATCATGTTCCCGACCGCGACCCACGGCATCGGCAGCGCGGCCTACCGGTCCAGCAAGTGGTCCTTCCTGCAGAAGCACCTCGACGGGGCGGCCACCGCCAACGAGAAACCGTGACCGACGATCCGACCCCGTTGCCGAGGCCGCTGCCCGCCGACCGCGGGGACGTCGACACCGAGCGGCGCCACCCCGATGGGCGATCGCTCGACGGCATGGACGTCGAGGCCCTCGTCCGGTTCCTCGCGGAGGACCAGCAGCGTGCGGTCGACGCGGTGGTCGGCGCCGCGACGCCGCTCGCGGCGCTCGTCGAGGCGACGACCGTCGCGCTCGCCGCAGGCGGTCGACTGCTCTACCTCGGGGCGGGAACCAGCGGCCGACTCGGGGTGCTCGACGCCTCGGAATGCCCACCCACGTTCAACGCCGACCCCGACCGGATCCTCGGGGTGATCGCGGGCGGCGACACCGCGCTGCGTCGATCGAGCGAAGGGGCCGAGGACGATCCCGACGGCGCCGTCGACGAACTGGATCGGATCGGCATCGGGGAAGGCGACGTGGTGGTGGGCATCGCCGCGGGCGGTACGACGCCTTGGGTGCTCGGTGGCATCGAGAAGTCGAAGGACCGCGGGGCGGTGACGGCGCTGATCAGCTGCGCCCGGCGGTCGTCACCGTCGGGATGCGATCACCTGGTGGTGCTCGCGACCGGTCCCGAACCGCTCGCGGGTTCGACCCGGATGGCCGCGGGCACCGCGACCAAGATCGCGCTCAACACGCTGACCACCGCGGTCTTCACGAAGCTCGGACGGGTTCGGGGTGATCGAATGATCGACTTGCGGGCGACCAACGAAAAGCTCCACGACCGCTGCCTTCGGATCCTGCTCGAACTCTTTCCCGACCTCGACCGGGCCGACGCCGACCGGCGGCTTCACGCCGCGGGGGATTCGCTTCGCGCGACGGTCGAGGCGATCGAGACCGACCGGGCCGCGGGTGCTTGAACGGCGTGCCGCGGTCTGCGAAGGCGCGACGTCGCTTCACGATCGTGACCGGCCCTGATGGACGGCCAGGATGAACGTCCAAGACGACCGGGCCTGAAATGCGACGAACCCCGCCGATCGCTCGACGGGGTTCGTTCGTTTCGTTTCGCGGTTCGAGCTTCGGGTGAAGCGACGAACGACGCGAAGACCTTCATCGGATCCAGATCAGATCTGGTCGTTGAGGGTCTTGAGGGCTCGGACCTTGACGGCCTTGGAGGCGGGCTTCGCCTTGAACATCATCTCTTCGCCGGTGAAGGGGTTCACGCCCTTGCGCGCCTTGGTGGCGGGCTTCTTCTTCACGGTCATCTTCATGCCCATGAACTTGACGGGGGTGCCCTTCTTGAGGTCGGCGACCATCATCGACTCGAGGGTCGAGACCACCGCGGTGACTTCCTTGCGGCTCATCTCGGTGGCTTCGGCGATGGTGTTGAAGATCTGACTCTTCGTGCGCGGAGCCACGGAACCCTTGATGGACGGAGCCTTCTTGGCCGCGGCCTTCTTGGTGGTCTTCTTGGCGGTCTTCTTGCGGACCGTCTTCTTGGCGACCTTCTTGGCGACCTTCTTGCGGGTGGTCTTCTTCGCGGCCGCCTTGCGGACGGTCTTCTTCGCAGTCTTCTTGCGGGTGGTCTTCTTCTTGGCCATTGCAGTTGATCCTTGCTGGTCCTCATCGGACCGCGTGTCTTCCGGCCCGCCGCCTTGGCGAAGCTCGGAAATGAACGTCCCCGGGACCACTCCATTGGTCCCATCGAAGCGAAGAACGCCTCGACAGAGAGGGGCACAGCACGAAAACCGTCGGAGTTTCCCGTGCTTTCCGCGCGAATCTAACGGTAGCGGCGGTCTTCGACAACACGTGAGTGCCGTGGAAATGCGATGTTTTCCCTAGTTTTTTCGTGTTTTCCGGGGGCGATCGGAGGTCAACCGCCTTCATCCGGCCTGTTTTGCAGCGTTTCGTCGACGAATGCGGAGCCGAAATCGAACGGATCGAACCCGGTTTCGGGGGCTTCCGCATGGTGATCGCCTTCGGTGAACAACCGCTCCGGTTCGACCGGAACCAGCGTCGTTTCGCCGAATTCGAGGCGGGTACCGGGCTCGAGGATCTTCCGCAGCCAGCGGCGTCCGTTGGCCCGGAGGCCGGTCTCGGACCCCGCGTCGGCGATCGCCCATCGGTCCTCTTCGCGGTAGATCACGGCGTGGAGCGGCGAAACGGCGGGGTCGTCGATGACGAGATCCGCGTGCCCGGAGCGGCCGACGAGGATCCGGGGCGCGTTTCCGAGATCGAGCAGTCGAACGGTCGGACTCGAGTCGGAATGGCCGGCGAGCAGCAGTGGAAGGGGATCGCCTGCGGGGACCGGCGGGGGGTCGTCCCGCAGGAACTCGGCGGCGATCCGAAACGGCGGCTCGATCTCGAGTTCGACGGGACGCGGGTCGGGCCCGGTTTCGGGCTCGGGTGGATCGGTCAGCCAGAGGATCACCGGGCCCATCTTGACCCAGGATTCATCGGTCTCGAACCGGTGGCAGGTGACCTTCCCGGCGTCGTTCTCGAGCCCGGCCTTGGAGCCGAGGTCCGAGAGATGCCAGCGGCCCCGGTGCTCGAAGAGCACCGCGTGGTGTCGGCTGGTGCGATCGTCGGGGATCACGATCGTCGATCGCTCGGATCGCCCCAGCGTCAGCAGGGTCCTCGGTTGCAGAGGCTGGCTGAGCAGGAGATCACCGGACGCCTTCGAGACGAGAAGTTCGGGCATGACGTCAATAGTACGACGCGTCGCGAGAAATTCGCGACGCGTCGGTGGTTCAAGATGGAATTCCGGGAAAAACCCGGGCTGCTCATGCCTCGGCGTGCGAGCCGTCGGCCGCGGGGATCACCGGAGGGCGACCCACCGAGACGTAGGTGAAGCCGAGGTCGGCCATGTGGCTTCGTCGGTAGACGTTTCGTCCGTCGAAGATCGTCTTGCTGCTGAGCATCGCGGCGATCTTCTCGAAGTCGGGCGATCGGAACTCGTTCCATTCGGTGGCGACCACGAGGGCGTCGGCCCCGGCGAGGCACTCGTACATGCCGTCCGCGGCCTCGGCGGCCGGGAATTCGACCTTCATGTTCTCGAGACCCTCGGGGCAGAACGCCTGGACCTTCGCACCCGCGTCGATCGCCATCTGCATGAGGGCGACGGACGGGGATTCCCGGATGTCGTCGGTCTTCGGCTTGAACGCGACGCCCCAGAAGGCGAGCGTCTTGCCGGTGAGATCCTCACCCATGACTTCGGTGATCTTGTTGTAGAACCAGCCACGCTGGGCCTGATTGACCTCGTGGACCGCCTCGTTGAGCTTGCAGGGAAGGTCGACGGCGCGACCCATCGAGCAGACCGCGAGGGTGTCCTTGGGGAAGCACGAGCCGCCGTATCCGAGGCCCGGGTAGAGGAACTGGTTTCCGATCCGCTTGTCGGCGCACATGCCTTCGCGGACGTTCTTCACGTCGGCGCCGTACGCCTCGCAGAGCCGGGAGATCTCGTTCACGAAGGAGATCTTGCAGGCGAGCATCGCGTTCGACGCGTACTTCACCATCTCGGCGCTGCGGACGTCCATGAGATAGATGGGGTTCCCCTGGCGGACGAACGGCTCGTAGAGCTCGCTCATCGTTTCGGAGGCCTCGTCGCTCTCGACCCCGCAGACCACGCGGTCGGGCTTCATGAAGTCGCCGATCGCATCGCCTTCCTTGAGGAACTCGGGGTTGTCGGCGATGTGGAAGGGGGCGTCGGTCCGGGATCGGATCAGGTCGCGGACCTTGTGGCTCGTGCCCACCGGCACGGTGCTCTTGACCACCACGGTCTTCGGCTTCTGGTCCGGCCCGAGCGTGTCGATCACGTCCGCGATGTCACCGGCGACGCGAAGGACGTACTGGAGATCGGCGGAACCGTCGGTGTCGCTCGGCGTACCCACGCAGATGAAGATGACGTCCGCGTCCTTGTACGCCAGGGTCTTGTCCGTCGTGAACTCGAGGCGACCCGCCTCGGCGTTCCGCTGGATCATCTCGGAGAGACCGGGTTCGTAGATGGGGCTTTCGCCGCGATTGAGCATCGCGATCTTGCGTTCGTCGACGTCCAGGGAGACCACCTCGTTGCCGGTCTCGGCAAAGCAGGCTCCGGTGACGAGGCCGACGTATCCGCTGCCAACCATGGTGAGTTTCATGAAACGAAGACCTCCCGGGTCCGGTGTCAAATTGATCAGTGAATCGACAAGAAGAGAACAGTACCTCTGATTTCGGTTCGTCTCCACGGCACCTGAAGAATCATCGGCTCGAATTTCGGGTCAATCGGCCCGTTCAGCCCTGAGCAGGGCGGTCTTGATCTCGCTCCACCGGTTGGTGCCCGCCCGTTCCCCCCCGAATCCGCCGAGATCGCCGGCCCCGATAATCCGGTGGCAGGGGATCACGATCGGCAGGCGATTTCGGCGCATCGCCTGCCCGATCGCCCGGGCGGCCTTCGGTCGCCCGACGCGTCGGGCGAGGTCGCCATACGTCGCGGTGGAGCCGCATTCAACGGTTCGGGTGGCGTTCCAGACGGCCCGCTGAAAGCCCGTACCGGCGGGCGTCGCGATGTCCGCGAAGTCGACCGGATGTCCGTTCATGGCCCGGATGATCCGGTCACAGAGGTCCGGCAGAAGTCCCGGCGTCTCCACCCCGATGGACGTGATGGTCCGGCCGCCGCCGCCCGCTCGGTCGAGCATGTCCCGCCAGCCGGTCTCGATCGAACCGTCGGTATCGCGGGTCACGTAGAACGCACCGGTCGGCGTGGCGAGCATCCGGTACTGGACGGCCCGCGCCGGCGTGATTGGGGTCGGAGGATCGGCGGGCATGCGGGCAGCGTATCGCCGCGCCGCGACGATCCGCGCCGGATTGCTCGCTAGACTCGTTCCATCAGGTCGACACGCCCTTCGGTTCAGCGGGACGGACGCAAGATGAATCGCAGCAGAGCCGATGATCCCACGCAGTGGTGTCCACGATGTGGATACGACCTCCGTGGGCTCATCGCGGCCTGGACCGATCGCTGTCCCCGTCGCGAGTGCTGCACCGAATGCGGGTTCGAGATCGACTGGAGCGAGCAGTTCAACGACCTCCGTCTCCCCGGCTGGTACGTGGAGTCCACCGACCGCCTGCTCGGGGTCGTGGCGCGGACCCCGGGCACCTTTCTCGGGCTGCTGCCGCCGGGATTCGCGTGGTCGCGGATCAGCCTTCCGGCGCTGTCCGGGGTGACTTCCGGCCGAGGACTCGCCGTCTGGTTGGTGACGCTCCTCTTCGCCTGCTACCTCGCGTACGGCCTGCTGGTTTCGACTCCGCTGGCGGTGTTGCATTTTCGTTACGGAGAGGCGGGCCCACCAATCAGGACCCCCGGGAACCTCGACGGTCCGGTGGGGCTGCCCGAGGTGGGCATGGCAATCGTCGATCCGTTCGGCATCGCCCTCGGCTACCTCGTCGGCGACTGGCGGGAACGATTTCCCGCGCTCCAACGCCACCGGCGGGCCGCGGCGGATGTCTGGTCGGGGCGTCGGTACTCGGGATCGCGTCGTGGCTTTCTGGGTTGGATCGATCCCCAGACCGGTCCTGTCCAATTTTCACGCAGCTTCATCCGCGAAGATCTGCTCCAACCTCGGCGAGGCCTGTTGATGCTCGGCATCGCCTGCCTCACCGTTCCCCTCTGTTTTCTGATTCTTCGCGAATCACGGCGTCGAGCCCGCGTCCGGGTCGGGCTCCTGATCCGGCTCGGCCTTCTCGCCGCGTGCATTCCCGCCGCGGTGTGGTTCGGACTCATCACCATGGCGGCCGCCCGCCAGACGGTCGGCGTCGACTGGGTCAATGAGCGGACCGGAATCGCCTCCCGGGTCGAGCTCCTGCTCCCGCTGTGCGGAATGGGTTTCCTCGTTCTCTGGTGGGGTTCGGCGTGTCGCCGGCTCCTGCGGATCGAGCTCTGGCCGATCGTCCTCTTCAGCATCATCACGATCGGTCTGCTCGCCGCGGTCGTCCTGAGTCTCTGGGTCCGTCCGATCGGCCCGATGTTGCTGTGAACCATCGATGCTCGGGTGCGATGGCGTCGCCCGGCGGGCGGCTTCCCGAGTCGGGCCTTCGAGTTCGTCGTTTCGGTCGATTCCGGGGATGCCTCGGAATACGGCGGCCCGGGGAACGGATTTCGGATCTACACTTTCGGCATGAGCGAAACCCAGACCGTATCCACGTCCGTCATCGACCAGGATCCCATCAGCCGCAGCGTCGTCGATCTGATCCGCGCCGCCGATCCCGAGGTCGCCGACGTGCTCGTCGCCGAGGCCGATCGCCAGGGATCGACCCTCGAGTTGATCGCCAGCGAGAATCACGTCAGCGCCGCGGTGATGCACGCCGCGGGCACCTGGATGACCAACAAGTACGCCGAGGGCTATCCCGGCAAGCGGTACTACGGCGGTTGCGAGTTCCACGACGTCGCCGAGGACCTCGCCCGCGACCGGGCCAAGAAGCTCTTCGGCTGCGGGTTCGCGAACGTGCAGCCGCACTGCGGGGCGAACGCGAACATCGCCGCCTTCATGGCCCTGATCAAGCCGGGTGACACCGTGCTGAGTCTTCCGATCAGTTCGGGCGGGCACCTGAGTCACGGGCTCAAGCCGAACTTCAGCGGCACCTACTTCAACATCGTCGACTACGACCTCGACCCCGAGACCGAACTGCTCGACTACGACGCCATCGCCGCGATCGCCCGCGAGTGCAAGCCGCAGTTGATCATCTGTGGTTACTCCGCCTACTCACGGGTGATCGACTTCGCCCGATTCCGCGAGATCGCGGACGAGGTCGGGGCGTATCTCATGGCCGACATCGCCCACATCGCGGGACTCGTCGCGGCCGGGGTGCACCCGTCGCCCTTTCCGCACGCCCATGTCGTCACGACCACGACCCACAAGACCCTTCGCGGTCCCCGGGGCGGACTCGCGCTCTCCGACGATCCCGAGATCGCGAAGAAGATCGATCGCAAGGTCTTCCCCGGAAGCCAGGGTGGTCCGCTCATGCACGCGATCACCGCGAAGGCGATCGCGTTCGGCGAAGCGTTGCAGCCCGAGTTCAAGGCGTACTCCGCCCAGGTCGTCGCGAACGCGAAGGCCCTCGCGGAGGCGCTCGTCGGGCACGGCTACCGGCTCTGCTCGGGTGGCACCGACAACCATCTCATGCTGGTCGACCTCCGGCCGCGTGACGCGGAACTCACCGGCGCGGACGCCGAGAAGTGGCTCGAGACCGCCGGGATCATCGTCAACAAGAACGGCATCCCCAACGATCCGCGGTCGCCGATGGTGACCAGCGGTCTTCGACTGGGCACCCCGGCGCTCACCACCCGTGGCTTGAAGGAGCCCGAGATGGTCGAGGTCGCGGCGTGGCTCGATCGCGTGATGGCTTCCGGTGGCGACCCCGCGACCTGCAGCGAGGTCCGCGAGGAGATCCGCCGCTTCTGCGAACGGTTCCCGCTGCCGCACTGATCCGCCGCCCGGAGATATCCCGCATGCTTCTGGATCCGCTCGCGTCCGTCGCGCCCCTGGTCTTCGCACCCTTCCTGGTCGCCATCGCGGTCGCGGGTCCTGCGCCGCCGCAGGAATCCGAAGACCGGCCGAATTTCGTGCTGGTGATGGCCGACGACATGGGCTATTCGGACATCGGCTGCTTCGGTGGCGAGATCCGGACGCCCAACCTCGACCGTCTCGCCGCGGACGGGATCCGGTTCACGAACTTCTACAACACCGCGCGGTGCTGCCCGACCCGGGCCGCGCTCCTGACCGGTCGCTATTCCCACCAGGCCGGCGTGGGGCACATGGTCGACGATCGGGGATCGCCGGGATATCGCGGCGAACTCGCCCGCGACAGCGCGACCATGGCGGAGTCGCTCGGTGCCGCCGGCTACGCCACCGGGATGAGCGGGAAGTGGCACGTGACGCACAACCTCGGCAAGCCTCGTGCCGCGGTGGAGCCCGAGGTCCGCACGAACTGGCCGGTCGACCGGGGCTTCGAGTCCTTCTACGGCACGATCCACGGCGCAGGCAGCTTCTACGACCCCGTCACGCTCGCCCGGGGCGAGGACTACATCGAGCGGGACCGCGAGGACTTCCACTACACCGACCGGATCAACGAGGAAGCGGCCGACTACATCCGTCGCCACGCCGCGGCCGGCGACGACCGACCGTTCCTGCTGTACGTCGCGCACACCGCGCCGCACTGGCCGCTTCACGCCCGCCCCGTGGACATCGAGGCGTGCGCCGGTCGCTACGACGAGGGTTGGGATGCGATGCGCGAGACCCGGCACGCGCGGATGAAGGCGATGGGGATCGTCGACGCGGACTGGCCGATCACGACGCGGGACGGTCGGGTGAAGCCGTGGGACGAGGTGACGCATCCCGAATGGCAGGCCCGGCGGATGGAGGTCTACGCGGCTCAGGTCGAGCAGCTGGATCGCGGACTCGGGCTCGTCGTCGACGCTCTGCGGGAGACGGGGGCCTACGAGAACACGGTCTTCGTCTTCATCGCCGACAACGGTGGCTGCGCCGAGGAGATCACCGCGCGGTGGGGGAGCCTGAGCATTCCCGAGAAGACCCACGACGGTCGCCCGGTCGCCCGAGGCAACGACCCGAAGGTCATGCCCGGTGACGACGAGAGCTACCAGAGCTACGGCATTCCCTGGGCCAACGCTTCCAACACGCCGTTCCGGCTCTACAAGCATCACGTCCACGAGGGCGGGATCGCGAGTCCGTGCATCGTGCACTGGCCCGCGGGCATCGACGCTCGAGGCGAACTCCGGACCACGCCGGGCCACGTGATCGATCTGTTGCCGACGTTCCTCGACCTCGCCGGGGCGACGCCGCCGAAGGAGATCGACGGTCGGCCGGTCGAGTCGGTCGAAGGCGTCAGTCTCGCCCCGGCCTTCGATGGCGGCGAGGTGGATCGCGAGGCGATCTACTGGGAGCACGAGGGGAACCGTGCCGTTCGCCGCGGCCGCTGGAAGCTCGTCTCCCGACATCGCGGGCCCTGGGAACTCTACGACCTCGTGGAGGATCGGACCGAGCTCCGGAACCGCGCGGCCGACGAACCGGCCCGCGTCGTGGCGATGATGGCGATGTACGACGCCTGGGCAGCGCGGTGCGGGGTTCGTGCCTGGCCGCTCAAGCGTGGCCAGTGACCGACAGTCGATCCGCTCGCGTCCTGGAAGCGAAGGGCGACCGGAATGACGACGGCCGCCGATCGTGGGATCGACGGCCGTCGTGGTTCGATTCGCGATGGTCTCAGCGGGACGCGACCGGCGTACCGCAGTAGCACGACGCCGGCGGCATGACGTCCGCGCTCTTCCAGGCACGACGGAACGACTGGTCGACCCGCATCGCCTCGTCGTCGCGGCCCTGGCCCCGGAGCGCCTCGCGGAGTCCGAGCAGCGCCCAGCCGTTCGCGGGATAGACCTCGAGGTCGCGGAGGTAGACCTTCTCCGCGTCCTTGTATCGGCCGTCCGAGACCAGCAGCGCGCCGTAGGCGTGGCGGGCGGGCATCATCCACGGTGCGGGTTCGGCGTAGACGATCGCCTCTTCGGCGGCGCACGCCTGTCCGAGCAGGTTCAGTCCGACGTCCGTGTTTCCGGCCTTGTATTCGATCTCGCCGCGGAGCACGAGTCGGGCGAGCGGCATGATCTCGACCGCCGGCTGGTTGCCGAGGAATCGCTCGAGTCCGTCGAGGGCCTTGACCGCCTCGTCGAACGCGACGAGTTCGGAACGCGCCTCCTCGATGCGACCGGTGTTGGCGAACGCGACGCCGCGGGCGTAGTGCCGCATGCAGTGGTTGACCTTCGCCCAGTCCGGATCCGCGGGTTCCACCAGGATGTCATCCCACATGCCGAAGCGGACGAGGGCGTGCCACTTGCAGGCCGCGATGCCGTCGGTGGCCATCGCGAGCGCCTCCATGAGCGGCGGCGGAACCTCGGTCCAGATCGCCTTCGCCGACGTGATCGCCTCGCGGCGACGCCCCTGCATGGTCGCGGCCCAGGTCAGGAAGTGTCGGTTGTGCGACATGTAGATGCGGTACTCGCCCGCGTTCGGATCCCCTTCGAACCACTGGTCGTCGAGGGCGGCCGCCCGTCGGTTGCATTCCGCGGCGTCGTCGTAGCGACCGGTCTGCATCCAGATGTGGGAGGGCATGTGCACGAGGTGGCCGGCGGCGGGAATGAGGTCGATCAGTCGATCGGCCGCGGGCTCCGCGAGTTCGGGCCACGGCGACGATTCCATCGCGTGGATGTAGAGATGGTTCGCGCCCGGGTGCTGCGGATCCTGACGCATCACGCCTTCGAGGATCGCCCGGAACTCCGGGGTGCGTTCGAGCGGCTGGCCGTCGAGACTCCAGTACGCCCACGGTTGGAGGGTGATCATCGCCTCCGCGGTCCAGGTCTGGATGTCGGGATCGAAGGGGAAGGTCTCGGCGACCTTCCGCATCTCGGCCAGGTAGGCCTCGTTCTGGTCGGTGAGATCCGCGGGCATCGGATACTCGTACCGCGACACGAGGGCTTCGATCAGCGCCCGGTTCGCGTCGCTTTCCCCGGCGCGGAGGTCGAACGCCTTCTTCGCGGCGGCGTGGGACCACTGGTCCTTGGGGGGGATGATCGCGGGGTTGTTCTGGTTGGGTCCCGACGCGTAGGCGATGCCCCACCAGGCCATCGCGAAGTCGGGGTCGTGTCGGGTCGCTTCCATGAACGATGCGATCGCCCCGTCGAAGTTGTAGCCGTTCATCAGGGCCAGGCCCTGGTCGAACCAGCGTCGCGCCTGTTCGGACTCGGTCGCGACCGGGCGACGGTGGTCGCCGAGGCGTTCGAGGATCATCGGCGGCGCGGGCATCGCCGCATCCGGAAGGGCCGGGGGCGGGGCGGATGCGACGGGAAGGGCGAGTGCGAGGGCGGCAAGCAGCATCATTCGGTCTCCGGGCTGGGACTTCGGTGCGAGATGATGTCCCGTTCCGGGACCGGGCCGATCCTACCCTTCAATGGGCGGATCCATCGCGACTCATCGCGACGCAACGCGACGTGGCACGTAATCCGCGAGTTCCGGCGGCCAAACGGTCGATGATTTCGGTTCTGGTCGGTCGGCCGTCGCCGATCGCGATCGACGATTCCCCCCGGACCTCCGTCATGACCTCGGATTCCATCTTCGAACAGGAACGCCTCGAAACGCCGCCGAACCTCGAGTTCGACGCATCACGGGCGATCGCGGTGGTGGTGGGGGCGCATCCCCGGGCGGAGATCTCGGATCGACCGTGGGCGAACCTGCTGGTTCGTCGGATGCGATCGATCCTCGCCGACCGCGGGTTCTCGATGGAGGCGGGTGGGCCGATCCCCCTCGTGGTGACCGACGTCTGGTTCCTGAACGACGACGTCCTGCGTCGGCAGCCCACGGTGGCGATCGGAGATCCCGCGGTCAACGCCGCGAGCGCCTTCTTCGCGAACCGGCTGCCCTGCGCGTATGCGATCGAGAACGCCTGTCAGCTCCTGCTCGATCCGGAACTCCTCGAGCCGCGGGCGTGTCTGTGGGGCATCGACGACGAGAGCCTGAAGCTGGCGATGACGCGCTTCGAGACGAAGTGGATCGAGCCGTTCCTCGACGCGTCGGAACACGTCATCGAAGACTGATCGTCGGCCGCGCGTCGACACGTTCGCACCTGCGAACGACGTCGGGCGTCTCGCGTTCAGAGCGCCGCAAGTCGTCGCGCGGTCTCCTCGCGCCGGAGCGCGTCGACCAGTGGTTGCAGGCCGCCGCCGAGCAGAACGCCGAGATTGACGCTTTCACCGACCCGGTGGTCGACCGCGATGTTCTCCTTCGCGCGGTACGTGCGGATCTTCTCGGCGCGGTTGCCGCTGCCGATCATCGAGTTCCGCGTCGCGGAGCGGGCCGCGTCCCGTTCCGCCTTCTGGCGTTCGAAGAGCCGTGCCCGCAGCAGGGTCCACGCCCGTTCGCGGTTCTGGGTCTGGCTCTTGGTCTCCTGCATCCGGACTTCGATGCCGGTCGGTTCGTGGATCAGGTGCACCGCGGTCGCGACCTTGTTGACGTTCTGGCCGCCGGGTCCCTGGGCGGTGGTGATCGACTCCTTCACGTCGCCGGGATCGAGTTCGATCTCGACCGCCTCGGGTTCCGCGAGGACCGCCACCGTCGCGGTCGACGTGTGGACCCGCCCCTGGGTCTCGGTCGCGGGGACCCGCTTGACCTGATGGGTGCCCCCTTCGAATCCGAGATCGCTCCAGACGCCGTCGCCCACGACCTGGGCCACCGCGGACTTGACGCCGCCCGCGTCGCCGGCCGAGAGGCCGAGCATCTCGAACCGCCACCCGCGATCCGCGGCGTACCGCTGGTACATCTCGAGCAGGTCGCCCGCCCACAGGCCGGCTTCGTCTCCGCCGACGCCGGCCCGGATCTCGAGGATCACCGACCCGACCGAACGGTCGTCGGCGCTGACCAGTTCCGACTGGATCGACGCGGCGAGATCCGAGAGCCGGCGTTCGATGGCGGGGAGTTCCTCGTGGGCGAGCGCGACGAGTTCCGGGTCGTCGCCGGCCGCGATCGCGGCCTGGTACTCCGTTCGCTCCCCGGCCGCGGCGTCGAAGGCGACGAGCCCTTCCACCACGCTGGAGAGCGCCTTGCGCTTCGACGCGAGGCGGGCGACCTCGCGATGGTCGGCGAGCACCGCGGGATCCTCGAGTCGGCGACCGAGGTCGTCGTGCTGTTCACGAAGTTCCTCGAGCTTGCGACGAAGATTTTCAGGGAGTTCGACGGGCATGTTCGTCGTGGTGCCGCGGGCGCGGGTCCGGTGGGGCGGTGGTGAAGACGGAGACGGGTACGGAGACGTCGAAGCGCAACAAGGCCCGCGGCCGCTTCAGGCGGCGCGGGCCTCGGTGAGGTCGCGGGTATGACCGGATCGAGGAGGGGACCGAACCCCTCCGCGGTCTACTTCTTCTTCTTGTCGAAGTAGTTGCCGGCGAACTTGCGCTGGAACTTCTCGACCCGGCCGGCGGTGTCGACGAACGCGCTCTTGCCGGTGTAGAAGGGGTGCGAGCCGGACCACACTTCGACGTGCAGCTCCGGGACCGTGGCGCCGACCGTCATGACGACGTCGCCTCGGAAGTAGACCTTGCACTCGGGGTGATACTCGGGGTGGATCTTGTCCTTCACGGGACGCTCCAGTGGCTCGGGGAGGGGACGGCTTGAGCCGTCGGAATGGTCGGGGAGCGGATCGCTCCGGAGAATCGAAAAGTATACCGATGAGGCGATTCCGAGCAAGGCGCCGAGGCCGAAATTCGGGCTTGGAATCGAAGCCTGCAGGGGGTGGAATCGGCCCTGAACGCCCGAAATCCGCAATCTGCTCAAGCGTGGCCCTTGACGCAGCCGATCGTCTCGATACGCTTATGCGTCTTCGATCCCCTGTAGCTCAGTTGGTAGAGCGAGCGGCTGTTAACCGCTAGGTCCTTGGTTCGAGTCCAAGTGGGGGAGTT
>JAQWJM010000068.1:0-32111 GCA_029248335.1 Phycisphaerales bacterium | reverse complement strand
GTCTATGCGATTCTCAATCCGCAGGTGAGCGCGAGTCGTTCCGGCAAGCCGTTCCTGAAGTGCATCGTTCGCGACGCCTCGGGACGGGTGAACGGCCGCATGTGGTCGGTCGAGGAGAACATCCTCTCGTCGATCTCCGGCGCCGCGTTCGTCTCGCTCTCCGGGTCGTGCGAGAACTTCAACGACCAGATCCAGTTGAAGATCGAGCGAATCGAGGCCGCGGAGGTCGACGCGGAGGAACTGACGCGACTCCTCCCGACCAGCCGACGCGACATCGAGACGATGTTCGGCGAGCTTCGGGGAATCCTCGAGACGGTGAGCGATCCGTCGCTCCGGGCGCTCGTGGACGCGTACCTCTCGGACGCGAACTTCGTCGGGCGATTCAAGCATTCGCCGGCGGCGATCTCGATCCACCACGCCTATCTCGGTGGTCTGCTCGAACACACGCTGCAGCTGCTGGTGGCGGCGAACGCCATCCTCGGGAACTATCCGGAACTGGATCGCGACGTCGTCCTGGTGGGCCTGTTCCTCCACGACTCCGGCAAGGTGCTCGAATTCGATCTCGATCGATTCGAGTACACCCGCCGCGGCAACCTCCTCGGTCACCTGATGGACGGTGTCGTGATGCTGGAGACCTATTCCGCCAAGGTGCGGGTCGCCGGCGGTCCGCCGCTCACGCCCGATGCGAAGCTCGCGATCCAGCACGTGATCGCCAGTCATCACAACCGCCCGGAATACGGGGCGATCAAGCGGCCGGCGACGCCGGAAGCGGTGTTCTGCAGCCGGCTCGACGACCTCGACGCCGCGACCCAGATCGCCCTCGACGCGGCCGATCGCGGCCGTGACGCCGGTGACTTCACCGAGCAGATCCACGCGCTCGACGGCGTGCGGATCTACCGACGTCGACCCCTCGAATCCTGAAGTCCGCCAGCCGGAGCCCGGTCGCTCAACCGAACGCGCCGCGGATCGACGACGAGAGATCATCGAGATCTCCCGTGTCGTGAAGCGGAAACGCCCAGGTCCGGTCCGTGGAGATCGTCATCGCCGCCCTTCGCCCGGCCTGCGTCCGCACCACGGCGGCGGCGGCCGTGAGTTCGCCGGCGTTCGAGCGTCGAGCGTCGTCGATCGCGCGTCGAAGCGTCTGGAAGGCGACGCGGCGTGCCGGACTGGCGGCGGGGGCGGAGGCGATCGCATCGAGAAGACTGGTTCGAAGCGTCGAGCCCGCCCGACCGAGGTCGGGGTCGTTCCGAAGGCGATGCAGTCGCGTGGGGTCCCCCTCGGGATCGAATGCCGGCGCGTCGAGCGGGAGGCGACAGGTCGCGGTCGCGACGAAGACGGGGGCGAGTGCATCGGCGTGTTCCGGCCCGAGCCAGCCGCGAATCCAGCCCTCCATCGCCTCGTCGTAGACACCGCCGCCGAGCCCGTGCACGAATCCATCGCACGCGGCGAGCCGCGCCATCGCGGTGGCGAGCAGGGCTCGTGGCCTGAGTGTGGCGGGATCGAGCGGTTCCCCAGCCAGCACGGGGACGCGTCCCTCGGGCGTCGTCCGCCAGAGCGGGAGTTCGAGCGTGGCGCCACGAGCCAGCGTACGTGCCACGCCGCGGGGCGGGCGACCGCCACGCGTCGCGGCCCGGCTCCACCGGTGCGCCTCGACCGCGCGGTCGTGGGCGAGGGCGGCCGCCTCCGGATCGGTGGCGAGTCGATCGAGGATCCACGCGCCGACGGGGGTCTCGAGCAGACGGCTCATCGACCGCCTCGGAATCGTCCCGGTCCACGGTGCCGCGAGATCCGCCGCGGCCTCGCCGAGCTGCATCGCCGCGTTCTCCGACGTGCTCGCGGCGTCGACGGCGACGCGGATGGCGTCGATTCCCGCGGCGACGCTCGGCAGGAAGTCGCCCGTGGGCGGGAGGCCGCAGGGCCCGGCGGGGCGATCCCGTGATCCGCGACCATTCGCCGCAGGCAGCAGGTTCCAGTCCAGTCGGTTCAGCGTCGAGCCTGCGCCGCTGGGGAGCGTGATCAGACCGCCCTCGTCCGCATCGTGGTCCGCGATGAAGTGAAGGGTCTGCAGTCCGGGGTCGGTCTCGGCCATCGCGGCGAGGGTGAGATCCTTCGCGAGGATCCCCGGATGCCAGATCGACGCCTGGTGGCCGGTGGCGACGATCGGTGCGTCGGCGTCGAGTCGGAGGGCGTCGCGGGTCTCGGCCCGAACCGAGCCGGTCGGATCCGGGCGTTCGGCCCGAACCGCCGCGATCCAGTTCCGGGCGTCTGGTTGAAGCGTGTGTTCGCAGGTCATCGAGGAACCATCGTGTCTCGTCGTGGTTCGGGACCGCGCACGCCGAGTCAGCCTGCGGCGCCCGCGGGATCCGCGGTGACCGGAAGGCGGTCACGGCAGGTGGAGATCTCCCGCTCGAACGTCCGGCGGTACACGGCCAGTCTGTTTTCGGCGTCGTCGAGGGGGCCGCCGAACGAACGGGTCGGATCGTTGTAGATCAGCCGCACCGGAAGCTCGCCGACTCGAAGTCCGTTCGCCACCGCCTGGACCCAGAACTGCATCGGAAAGTCGTAGCCGTCCACGTCGAGGTCGAGTTTCGCGAGCGGGGCGACCCGGTACGCCTTGAACCCGCAGAACGCGTCGGTGAGCTGGAGTCCCAGTCGCTCGTTGATCTCTTCGGTCAGCAGGTTGTTGATGCGGCGCCGGTCCGGTGGGGGCGCGTCGACGAGGCTTGCGGCATCGAAGTACCGGCTGCCCGAGACGACGTCGGCGTCGTTGCGTTCGATCGCGGCGAGAAAATCGGGGATCGCCGCGGGTTCGTGCTGCTCGTCGCAGTCCATCGTGACGAGCCAGTCGAATCCGTCGACCGCGGCCCAGCGGAACATGTCCATCATGCTTCGGCCGTAGCCGCGGTTGGTCGCGTGTCGGATGACCTCGACCGGGTGCTTCGACAGCAGCATCGGGGTGCGATCGGTCGAGCCGTCGTCGATGACGAGAATGTCCTCGACCCGCTTCCGGACCTCCGTGAGCACCGTGTCGACGTACCGCTCCTCGTTGTACACGGGGATGGCGAGGAGGACGCGTGGTGGGGTTGGCAGGGGGTGGATCATGGTGGGAACGGCTTTCCTGATTCAATGAACGGGGCGGTACACGGGCTAGGGCGGGGCGGAGCGGGGTGGGTGGACCCATGCGGTTCGTTCAATCCTCGACTCGGATGCCCTTGCGATCGTAGAGGGCGCGGATCGCGGCGGGGGTCATCCGCGTCCAGCGAACGCCCCCGACGGAGGTACCCGTGGGTGCGATCCGGACCGAGACGATCCCGTCGGTACCGATCTCCTGCGTCGCGACTCGCCCATCCTCGTAAGCGCGGCTCTCGAGCATGGCGCCGCCGTCCTGGTCGGGTTCCCACGATTCGAGGCGTCGGGTGATGCTCTCGCGATCCTCGTTCCACGCGTAGATCCCGAAGGTGCCCTCGGGGGCGTCGAGGACGTCGAGGAGGGTCGGCAGGACGAGCCGCTCCGCCTCGGAGAGGAAGAGCTCGAGGTCCATCGGAAGCTCCAGCCTCGCGATCTGGCGATCGAGCGTGTTGCGCGACTGCTGCAGGATCTCGAGTCGACGACGCGGCTCCGAAGCGGTCGGCCGCGGGCGGAAGCCGGTGATCGACTCCGAGGCGGTCTGGTCCGCGTTCGCCTGGCGTGCGGTGAGTCGCACGCTCCACATCTCCTCCTCGCGATCCCAGGAGAGCCAGGCGCGGTGGTCGACGTCGATGAAAGGTCGCTTCGGTTCCTGCGGGATCTGCCGCATCCGGATGCGGACGAGCATGCCCGTGTCGTTGCCGACCCGGGCGACCGGCGTCGTGGTCCCCATGCTTTCGCGACCGGTCTCGATCGCGGTGATGCCCGCGTACCCGAACTCGACGTCGCGACCGTCGGCATCGAAGGCGTGCATGCGGTACCAGATCTCCTCCGGCATCCGGGCGACCACGTCGCGGAGCGCCTGCTCGTCGACGCGTCGGAAGACGGCGGCGCCGCGTTCCTGCCGGGAAAGCGCCTGGTCCGCGAGTTCGAATTCGTCTTCGACCACCAGCGAAGCCAGCACCGCGTCGAAGATGTCACCGGTCCATCGATCGCGATCCGCGAGGCACTCGACCAGGAGGAATCGGTTGGGTCCGGTCTGGATGAAGTACCAGTCGTACCGGGCGATCCGCTTCGACGAGTGCAGGTATTCCGCGGTGGCCCGCGCGGCGGGCAGGCCGGCCAGCGTCTCTTCGGTCCGCTGGTTCGAGAAGACGAGGTCGGGGTTGATCGCCTTCGAATCGGCGATGAAGGCCTCGAGGAGCATGGTCGGCGTGGTGGGCTTGGTGACGCCGAAACCGCCGTCCGCCGCGGCGGGTGGGCGAAGGATCCGGATCGTGGTCACCCAGTCGGGGGGATCGTGCTCGGCGTCGAGCACCCGGAGGACCGAGGCATCGCCGAGGCTGTTGTGCATCGCCCGGCTGCCGGGCGGCAGCTCGACCGTGCAGCCGAGCACGTTCGATCGGAACACCTCCCGAGGTGGAGTGGTCTCGATCGCAGCGGCATCGAGTCCGCTCTGGCCGACATCCTGAGGCCCAGGGGAAGATTTTATCGGGCCTTTGAAAGCCGCAGGGGTCGTCGAACCAATCGGTTCGGTCGACGAGGCGGTCGCCGGGCCGGCGATGCCCATGGTGAGGATCATCATCGACGAGGAAACGAAAGAAAAGGCGGAATCGCGGAGGGCGTTCAAGTCCCACCGCCGAAGTCTGATCGTCACGGTTTCGCTCCGGGCTCGGCTTCGAGACCCCCGGAAGGGGCCCTGATGACCGATCCGAGATTGTACGCCGGACGACGGTGGGGGGCGGGAAGCGACCGATCGGAACCGCCCATCGGTTGACAAGCACGAGGGAATCTGTAACATCCGCCGTTCGCGCCCGATTTTCGCGCGATCGCCTGTTTCGACCATTCCGTGTTCCGGACTGGAGTTCGCAGGCTTTTGTTCCCCGGTGCCTTCCTACGAAGGCTCCACTCGTGTTCCTCTCGTTCGGCACTCACGCGACTCGCGTACCTCTCATGGATCGGTGAACGGCATATGACCGGTGGCAAGATTCGAATCCGGATGGAAGCCTACGACCACCAGGCGCTCGATGCGTCTGCTCGTGAGATCGTGGATCACGCCAAGCGAACCGGCGCCCGTGTCGCGGGACCCGTCCCGCTTCCGACCCGCCGCGAGATCTACACCGTCAACCGTTCGCCGTTCGTCGACAAGAAGTCACGCGAGCAGTTCGAGATCCGGACCCACAAGCGGATCATCGACATCACGGAACCGAACCACCGCACCGTCGAGGCGTTGAACCGCCTCGTCGTTCCCGCCGGTGTCTTCGTGAAGATCAAGGCCTGATTCCGGCGGGGATCGCCGTCGTCCACGACGACGCGACCACCCGCCTCCAAGCACCCGCCACGTCCTGAAGGACCCCTGGCGACAGACCCCAGACCCGCGACCGCGGGCAGCACAGGAGACCGCCGATGTCGGCAGCAATCATGGGACGCAAGGTGGGCATGACCCGCTGGTTCCTCGAAGACGGAACCAACATTCCGGTGACCATCATCGACGCCGGTCCGTGTGTCGTCACGCAGGTCAAGACCGTCGAGACCGACGGCTACGCCGCGGTCCAGTTCGGTTTCGAGGACGCCAACGTCCGCCGCACCGCGATGTCCGGCATGGGGCATGACGCGAAGGCCGGCACCGCACCGAAGCGGGTCCACCGCGAGTTCCGTTGCGAGAGCGACGACGAAGCCGCTGCGTTCGAACCCGGCCAGACGCTGGACGTCACCGCCTTCGAAGGCGTCAAGTACATCGACGTCGTCGGAACGAGCAAGGGCAAGGGTTTTCAGGGAACGATGAAGCGGCACAACTTCCGAGGCAAGGAAGCGTCGCACGGCGTGAAGCGAGCCCACCGTCGTCCCGGTTCGATCGGCGGACACGCCACGAACCTCGGTACCGGTCCGAAGATCAAGAAGGGCAAGAAGATGTCGGGTCAGATGGGCGACGAGCGGGTCACCGTTCGCAGCCTCGACGTGATCCACGCCGATGCCGAGAAGAACCTGCTCGTCGTGAAGGGCCCGGTCCCGGGACCCAACGGCGGCGATCTGTACATGAGGCCGGCCGTCCGGCTCTACAAGTCCAAGGCCCACAAGCAGGCCGCGGGATGAATTCGCGGTCGGGCATGAAGCCCGACCGGATTCGTGAGGCCGACACGTCGCAAGGCGTCCGGAACCGACGAATCAAGACAATCGTGGATGGAACCGAGTCGACCCCTGCCCGTCGTCATCAATGACAGGCGACCGGAGGGCGAGGCGAAAGCCGGTAGTTTCCGGCACTCACAGGAACCGATGATGACCGAAGTCGAGAACATTTCGAAGATTGACTTGCCGATCCTCGACAAGAGCGGCAAGCAGGTCGACACGCTCCAGATCGATCCCGCCGCCCTCGGTGGATCCATCCGCTTCGATCTCCTGAAGCAGGCGTACGTCACCACCCACACCAACCAGCGTCAGGGCTCGGCCCGGACGAAGAGCCGCGGCATGGTCGTCGGCTCGACCCGCAAGCTCTACCGCCAGAAGGGCACGGGCAACGCCCGCGCCGGTGCGGCCCGGACCGTGGTCCGCAAGGGCGGCGGCGTGGCGTTCGCGAAGACCCGCACCCGGGACGCGTTCCGCTCCAAGATGACCAAGAAGATGCGACGCCTCGCCAACCGCAACGCCCTGCTGGCGAAGCTCGTCGACGGCGAAGTGAAGTGCATCGTCGACATCGAGATGGACGCCCCGAAGACCCGCGACATGGTCGCGTTCCTCGGTGCGATCGGCATCGACCGGACCTGCCTGGTCGCCCTCGACCCGGCCAACCGCCATGCCGCCCTTTCGGCTCGGAACGTCGAGAACGTGGACACCATCCGGGTGGCCCAGCTCAACGCGTTCGAGCTGCTGAACCACCGGTACCTCGTCATCGGACGGGCGTCGCTCGAGTCGTTCATCGACGGCTCCTGCTTCCCGACGACCGAAGACGCCACCAAGGAGGTCGCCTGACATGCACGCCACCGACGTCATCCGTCGCCCGCTGGTCACCGAGAAGGCGACCATCGACAGCGAAGAAAACAACCGTTACGCGTTCGAAGTCGATCGCCGCGCGACCAAGGACATGATCCGCAAGGCGGTTCAGGATCTCTACAAGGTCCGCGTCGAATCGGTCGCGACCCAGAACCGCAAGGGTGAGACCCGCCGCCTCCGTTACGGCCGGGTCACCTCCGCCGCGGTCAAGCGGGCGATCGTCAAGCTCCACTCCGAGGATCGGATCGAACTCATCTGACCGGGATCGGCGACCCTTCGGGTCGATGCCGACCAGCACACGGATCTACACCATGGCCATTCGAGTCTACAAGCCGACGACCCCCGGACGACGCAACGCGTCGGTCAACCTCCACGTCGAGGTGACCAAGAAGACGCCCGAGAAGTCGCTTCTCGCGCCGCTCCACAAGACCGGGGCCCGGAACAACCAGGGCAAGATCACGGTCCTCGGCCGCGGCGGCGGTCACAAGCGTCGCTACCGGAAGATCGACTTCAAGCGTCGCAAGGACGGCATGTCGGCGACGGTGATCGGGATCGAATACGACCCCAACCGCTCCTGCCACATCGCCCTGCTCCGCTACGAGGACGGCACGCTTCGGTACATCCTCGCCCCGCGCGACGTCACCGACGGTGCGGTGCTGGTCTCCAGCGCCGACCCGATCGAGCCCTCCCCGGGCAACTGCATGCCCCTGAAGCACATTCCGACCGGCCTCTCGGTGCATTGCCTCGAGATGCAGCCCGGCGGCGGCGGCAAGCTCTGCCGTTCCGCGGGCGTCGGTGCCAGGCTCACCAACAAGGAAGGCCGCTGGGCCACCGTGGTGATGCCCTCCGGTGAAATCCGCCAGGTGTCCGTCGACTGTCGGGCCACCATCGGCGCCCTCGGCAACCCCGACCACGGCAACGTCGTGCTGGGCAAGGCCGGTCGCGCCCGCTGGCTCGGCAAGCGGCCCCGCACCCGTGGCGTCGCGATGAGCCATCACTGTCACCCGCATGGTGGTGGTGACGGCAAGTCGAAGGGCGGCCAGGAGCCGTCCAACGCCGCGGGCACCCAGTCGAAGGGCGGCCGCACGCGTGTTCGCGGCAAGTCCAGCGACGCCCGCATCCTCCGACGACGCAAGTCGCGTCGTTACGGCCAGCTCAAGGTCTGATCGGCACCGTTCCTCGGTTCCGTTCGGTTCACCTCCGTTCGTTCGATCTCCCATGCCGCCGCGGCGGCACACGACTCCGGAAGCAAACATGTCCAGGTCGCTCAAAAAGGGTCCCTACGTCGATGAGAAGCTCTACCGCAAGGTGGAGAAGCAGGGCGAAAGCGGCAACCGCCGCCCGATTCGCACCTGGGCGCGGGACTGCACCGTCGTTCCCGAGTTCATCGGCGTGACCTTCGAGGTCCACAACGGTCGTGCGTTCACCGAAGTCTTCTGCACCGAGGACATGGTGGGCCACAAGCTCGGCGAATTCAGTCCGACCCGGCTCTTCCGCGGGCATACGAACAAGAAGGAAGGCATCAAGTCCCGCTGACCCCGGTCAGCGTTCTTGAGAGGATCCAGTCATGGCATACACAGCCTCACATCGCTTCGCACGCATCGCCCCGAGAAAGGCCCGGCTGGTCGCCGACATGGTCCGCGGCCTCCCCGTGGACCAGGCCCTCACGTCGCTGGAATTCAGCAAGCGACGCGGCGCGTGGTACCTCAAGGCCATTCTCAAGAGCGCCATCGCCAACGCCGAGGAGTCCGACGCCGACGTCGCGAACCTCGTGGTGAGCCGCTCCTGGGTCGACGAAGGTCCGACCATCAAGCGGTTCCAGCCGAAGGATCGCGGCCGGGCCCATCCGATCAACAAGCGCACCAGTCACCTCCACCTCGAGGTGGCCGAGGCGCCCGCCGACTGATTTCGTTTCCAGAGTTCACTGACCGAATCCTCCCGGGCGTCGCCCGGACCCGAGAACGACATGGGACAGAAAACACATCCATTCGGATTCCGCGTTGGAATCACCGAGACCCACAAGTCCAGGTGGTTCGCCCCCAAGGCGCTCTTCGGCGAACTGCTCGTCGAGGACTACCGGATCCGCAAGTTCGTCGACAAGCGACTGAACCGGACGCCTCCCTTCGCGGCGGTCTCCGACATCTTCCTCGAGCGGACCCGCGAAGAGCTGACCGTGATCATCCGGACCGCGCGTCCCGGACAGGTCGTGGGACAGAAGGGCAGCGAGGTCGAGAGTCTGACCCGCGACCTCCAGGCCCTCACGGGTCGCAAGGTCGTGATCAAGATCATCGAGATCAAGAACCCCGAGATCGACGCCACCCTCATCGCGGAGACCGTCTCCGAGCAGATGAAGAAGCGTTCGAACTTCCGCCGAGCCCTCAAGCAGCGATGCGAGTCGGCGATGCAGAACGGTGCGAAGGGGATCCGGATCCAGGTCGCCGGTCGTCTGGGCGGGGCCGAGATGAGCCGTCGCTTCGACACGCGACTGGGCTCGATCCCGCTTTCGACCCTGCAGGCCAACGTGGACTACGCCCTGGCCGAGAGCCGCACCACCTACGGCATCATCGGTGTCAAGGTGTGGGTCTACAAGGGCATGTTCGGTGATCACGAGGACGACAACAGCGTCCAGACGTCCGCCGCCGGCGGTCGTGCCCGGGCCCGTGGTCGTCGTTGAGCGTCTGAAGTCAGGAACAGCGAGGGCCATGAGGCCCGCAGGAGTGAATCGTCATGCCGATGTTGCCCAAGAGAACCAAGTTCAGGAAGCAGCAGCGAGGAAAGCTTCGCGGCAACGCGACCCGCGGCAACTACGTCGCGTTCGGAGACTTCGGTCTCCAGTCGCTCGAAGCCCACTGGCTCACCGCTCGTCAGATCGAGGCCGGCCGGATCGCGGCGCAGCACTTCCTCCGACGTCAGGGAAAGATCTACATCCGCGTGTTCCCGGACAAGCCGGTGTCGAAGAAGCCCCTCGAAACTCGAATGGGCAAGGGAAAGGCGGAGGCCGAGTACTGGGCCGCCCGCATCAAGCCCGGCACGATCCTCTACGAGATCGCCGGCGTCGAGGAAGCGATGGCCAAGCAGGCCTTCGCCCGTATCGCCCAGAAGATGCCCGTCCGCTGCCGATTCGTCGGCCGACGACTGGCCGTTTGACCCTCGAGGCGACGCACCGTCGCCGACTCGAACCGATTGCGATCCTCTCACGGACCGCGGAAGCATCAGGAACCCAGCGATGACCCCCAAGGAAGTCAGAAAACTGAACGACGAGGAACTCACCGTGGAGATCGACCGACTGCGTCGCCGCCACTTCGAGCTCCGAAACCAGGCGGTCACCGAGAAGATCGAGGACGTCTCGCAGTTCGCCAAGATCAAGAAGGACATCGCTCGTCTGATGACGGAGCAGAAGGCCCGGGAGGCCGCAGCGGCCTCCGCCTGATCTCCCTTTCGAGCACACACCAAGGTCCGGAGCACCTCCGGACGCGGAAACGACCATGAGCCACCTCAGTGAAATCAACGTGCCGGAGAAGGCGCCCCGCAGGATCGGAATCGTCGAGAGCGACGCCCGGGACATGACCCGGAAGGTCGTCATCAACTATTCCGTGAAGCACCCGAAGTACGGCAAGTACATCCGGCGGCGCACCGTGCTCCAGGTCCACGACGCGAAGAACGAGAGCCACAACGGCGATCGCGTCGAGGTCGCCGAGTGCCGGCCGATCTCCAAGACCAAGTCCTGGGTCCTCACCCGGGTCGTCGAAAAGGCCGTGGGCTCAGAATGAGCCCCGCGGATCGAATTGAAACCACCGGTTCGCGACTGACAGCGACCCGGAACACCGAAGCGGATCCCCAGCGATGATTCAGAAGGAATCCAGACTCGACGTCGCCGACAACAGTGGTGCCAAGGTCGCCATGGTGATCGGTACCAAGGGCGTCTCGACGGCCCGTGGCCGGTTCACCCGAGTGAGCGTCGGCGTCGGCGATCGCATCGTCTGCACCGTCAAGAAGGCGTTGCCGAATGCGGACATCAAGGCGGGCGACAAGGTGCAGGCGGTCATCGTCCGCACCAAGTACCCGAGCCGACGCGCCGACGGCAGCTACGTCCGTTTCGACTCGAACGCGTGCGTGATCGTGGACCCGGAGGGGAACCCCAAGGGGACCCGCATCTTCGGTGCCGTGGCTCGCGAGCTTCGAGAGAAGAACTACATGAAGATCGTTTCCCTCGCCTCGGAGGTCGTCTGAACATGGCACGTCACGTGAAGCGCGGTGACCAGGTGATGGTCACTTCCGGCAACAACAAGGGACAGGTCGGCGAGATCCTCTCGATCGACATCGAAGGCGACCGCGTCGTGGTCTCCGGAATCAATGTCCGCAAGCGGAATCTCAAGCCCACGCAGCAGCGTCCTCAGGGCGGGCAGATCGAACAGGAGATGCCCATCCACATCTCCAACGTGAGCCCCGTCGTCGACGGTCGTCCGAGCCGGGTCCGGTTCGAGACCAAGGCCGACGGAAGCAAGGTCCGAGTCGCGGTTCGTGGCGGCAAGGAACTCCACGTCCTGCGAGGACCCCGGAAGGGCTGAAGCCCGTTGAAACGCCGATGCCGCGGGCATCGGGACGATGATCGACCAACGTCGATCGGAAGGAACCAGAGTCATGGTCGCCCAGAAGCAAACTCCCAGACTGCAGGCCCTGTACCGGGACGAGATCGGACCCAAGCTCCTCAAGGAGTTCGGTCTGAAGAATCCTCATCAGCTTCCGAAGCTGTCGAAGATCATCGTCAACGTCGGGGTCGGCAAGCAGCTCGAGAACCAGAAGCTGAAGCCCGACTACCGGGAAGCCGTCATCGGCACCCTGACCACGATCACCGGGCAGCGTCCGGTCATGGTCAAGGCGAAGGTCTCGGTCTCGAACTTCAAGGTTCGCGAAGGCGCCCCCTCGGCCTTCATGGTGACGGTCCGCCGCGAGCGGATGTGGAGCTTCCTCGATCGGCTCGTGAATCTCGCGATGCCCCGTATCAAGGACTTCCGCGGGGTCAAGGCCACGTCGTTCGATCCGGGCGGCAGCTACTCGTTCGGTCTCACCGAACAGGCGGTCTGGCCCGAGATCAACATGGCGAACATCAACCAGACCCACGGCATGAACATCAACCTCGTGTTCGAGCGCAGCAACCCGGCGATGAGCCGGTTCATGCTCGCGGAACTCGGGTTCCCCTTCGAGAAGGAGGGTGACGGCGGCCGCCGCCGTTGATCCCCTTGCACCAATCGACCGGTGTCGCTCGTCGCGGCATCTGGAAGACCACTCAACGTCAGGAACGTACGAATGGCCAGTAAACGAACCTTCGCAAAGATGAAGCGGGAACCGAAGTTCTCGACTCGCAAGCAGGTCCGGTGCGAGATCACCGGTCGCAAGCGAGGTGTGTACCGCAAGTTCCGCATCAGCCGGATCATGCTTCGTGAACTCGCACTCCAGGGAATGATCCCCGGAATGCGTAAGGCCAGTTGGTGAACCCGACCCAGTCCTCGAGCCACAGGGCTCGCTGAAGACGCCCCCAGGGCGCAGTCCAGGAGACGCGATGGCGATCAACGATCTCACCGCCGATTTGCTCACTCGGATCCGAAACGCGGTCCGCAATCGTGACAAGACCGTCCACGCGGTGAGCAACAAGCTCAACCGCGGCGTGGTGGCCGTCCTCCAGGAGGAGGGCTACATCGAGGGCTTCGAGCTCGTGGAGGACGGCCGTCAGGGCCTCATCCGCGTGAAGCTCAAGTACGGCCCCCGAGGAGAGCAGGTCATCAACCGCATCGATCGCGAGAGCAAGTGCGGACGTCGCGTCTACCGCGGCGTGAACGACCTTCCCCGACCGCTGCAGGGCCTCGGCATCTGCATCGTGTCGACCAGTAGTGGCGTGATGAGCGACCGTCGGTGCAGAGCCGAGAAGGTCGGAGGAGAGATCGTCGCCACGGTCGTCTGACCGCCGGTACGTCGATCTGAGCATTCACCGAATTCGGGCATCCACCCGAAAGGGACCAGACCATGTCTCTCGTAGGTAAGAAGGCCATCCCAGTTCCCGCAGGCGTCGAGGTTTCGATCGACGGGAATCGCAACGTGACCGTGAAGGGCCCCAAGGGCACCCTCGTGATCACGCATCGTCCCGAGGTCGAAGTCGCCCACGACGCGGACGCCAAGGCGGTCCACGTGACGGTCGACGAAGGCCGCAAGACCGACAAGCAGATCAAGGCCTACTGGGGACTGACCCGGTCGCTGATCGCCAACATGATCGAAGGCGTCACCAAGGGCTATGAGAAGAAGCTCGACATCGTCGGCGTCGGCTGGCAGGCCCAGGTGAAGGGGCAGAATCTCGCCCTCAGCATCGGCTTCGCCAACGTCATCGAGATGAAGATCCCGACCGGCGTGAACGTCGAGGCCAAGGGTCAGAACATCACGATCAACGGTCCGGACAAGCAGGCGGTGGGCAACTTCGCCTCCTCCGTCCGGATGCAGCGGAAGCCCGAGCCGTACAACGGCAAGGGGATTCGATACGCGGGTGAGGAGATCACTCGCAAGCAGGGCAAGGCGTTCGGCAACTGACACAGGTGATCGACCCCGGCGAACGGCCGCGGGTCAGAGGATTCCACGATGGACAAGAACAAGCACAAGAGCGTCTGCCGAAGCCGTCGCAAGACGGGGATCCGCAAGAAGGTCATGGGCATGCCCGACCGACCGCGGCTCTCGATCTTCCGCTCGGCCAAGCACATGTACGGCCAGGTCATCGACGATCTGACCGGTCGAACCCTCGTCGCCGCGAGCTCGCGGGACAAGGGTGCCGACGCGGGCGGCGGCAACGTCGACGCCGCGTCCAAGGTCGGAGCCCTGCTCGCCTCCAAGGCGAAGGACGCCGGCATCTCACAAGTGGTCTTCGACCGCAACGGCTTCCGGTACCACGGCCGGGTCAAGGCGTTCGCGGATGCCGCCCGGGAGGGCGGTCTCAAGTTCTGATCGAAGGAACAGGTTCCAGTCACGGTTCGATCCGTGAGGAAGCAGCAAATGGCTGAAGCACTCGACGACAATGGATCCCTCGAGTCGACCACGGTCGGCATCTACCGGACGGCGGCAACCGTGAAGGGCGGCCGACGGTTCAGCTTCTCGGCCCTCGTGGTCGTCGGCGACCGTCAGGGCCGGGTCGGCATCGGTTTCGCGAAGGCGGGCCAGGTGCCGAACGCGATCGAGAAGGCCCAGAAGGAAGGCAAGCGGAAGCTCAACGCCTATCCGCTCCAGGACCGGACCGTTCCCCACCTCGTGGAAGGCCGATTCGGTGCCTGTCGCGTCCGACTCGTGCCGGCATCGCCCGGTACCGGCGTCATCGCCGGAGCGAGCGTCCGCGCCATCCTCGAGATGCTCGGCATCCAGGACTGCCTCACCAAGTGCTACGGGTCGACGAACCCGAAGAACCTCGTGAAGGCCACGCTCGACGCCTTGTCACAGCTTCGACTCCGGTCGACGGTGGAGGCGCTTCGCGGCGTCGAGATCGGCGAGACCGAAGTCGAGGAATCCGTTCGACGCGGCATGGCCTTCATGCCCCAGGAAGCCTCCTCCGAACGGGCGAAGGCGCCCGTCAACACCGTCGGTGAGGATCGCCGTCGCGGCGGTCGTCGCGGTGGTGGTGGCGGCGGCGGTCGCCGAGGCGGCGGCGGTGGTGGTGGTGGCCGGGGTGGTTCCGGCGGCGGCGCACCCGCAGCGGCTCCGGCCGCGGCGGCACCGGCGGCCGAAGCACCGGCCGCAGCGGCACCGAAGCCCACCGAGGGTGGTGGCGAGTCCACCGGCTGATTCTTTCGACACACTGATCGTTCGGACCATGCGTCCGTTCGATCCGGCAGGGAGCACCCGAGCCATGATGATTCACGACATCACCGCCAAGGTTGGGCGGCACAAGCAGCGAAAGCGTATCGGTCGCGGCGATTCCAGCGGCACCGGTAAGACCTCCGGTCGAGGCCACAAGGGCATGAAGAGCCGTTCAGGCTATTCACGACGTGCCGGCTACGACGCGGGTGGCAAGCAGTTCTACCAGCGGTTCCCCAAGCGAGGCTTCTCCAACGCCCGCTTCCGAACCCACTATCACGTGATCAACGTGAAGGCGCTCGAAGAGCTCTGCGAGGCCGGCGAGACCGTCGACGTCGCGCTCCTCGCGAAGCGTGGCGTGGTCCGCAACACCGCTCTGGGCCTGAAGGTCCTCGGTGAAGGCGACCTGAGCAAGAAGCTCGACGTCAAGGCGGCGAAGTTCTCCGCCTCCGCGAAGCAGAAGATCGAGGCCGCGGGTGGAACCGCGGTCGAGTGCTGATCCTTTCGACCGAATCGACTCCGGACCACCGATGCTCAACGCGTTCCTGAACATCTTCCGAATCCCCGACCTGCGCAACAAGGTGCTCTTCACCCTGGGCATGTTGGTCATCTATCGGATCGGATTCTGGGTGCCGCTCATCGGCGTCGACCAGACGCAGCTGGCGGAGTCGGCGGCCAAGGCGACGCAGGACGCCTCCGGTTTCGGCCGGATCGCCCAGTTCGCCTCGATCTTCTCCGGCGGCTCGCTGAGCCAGTCGACGATCTTCGGCCTCGGCATCATGCCGTACATCACGGCGTCGATCATCTTCCAGCTCCTGAACTCGGTGCTCCCGGGTCTGCAGGAACTGAAGAAGGAAGGCGCCAGCGGCCAGCAGAAGATCCAGGAATGGACGCGATACGCGACCGTCGGGCTCTGCATCGTCCAGGCCGTGATGTGGCTCTCGTATCTTCGAACCAACAACCTCGTGCAGCCGCAGTTCCTCACGGGTGGTGCGAGCATGATCTTCTTCGCCTCCGGCATCGTCGGACTCACCGCCGGCAGCGTCTTCCTGATGTGGCTGGGCGAGCAGATCGACAAGTACGGAATCGGCAACGGCGTCTCGGTCATCCTGACCGCGGGCATCCTGGCCCGGCTCCCGGAGGCGATCAACTGGATCATCTCCGAGTTCGACCCCAGTCAGCAGAACGACGCGGGAGGCATCGGACTCCTCGAGGTCATCTTCCTCGCCTCGTCATTCGTGTTGGTCACGGCAGGGGCGATCCTGATCACCGTCGCGCAACGGCGGATCCCGATCCAGCAGGCGAAGCACACCCGGGACGGACGCAAGGTCGTCGGCGGGCAGCGTCACTACCTTCCGCTGCGAATCAACCACGCGGGCGTGATGCCGATCATCTTCGCCAGCTCGCTGATGATCTTCCCGTCCTCCATCTTCGGCTGGCTCAACACCCGGGCGTCTCAGGGCGGCGGTGCCGACTGGTGGATGGCGACCACGGGATTCCTCGCGGACAACTTCCAGATCGGGGCGTATCCGTACGTGATCTTCGAGATCATCCTGATCTACTTCTTCAGCTACTTCTGGACCACCGTCCAGTTCTCGCCGGACGACATGAGCAAGCAGCTGAAGCAGTACGGCTCGTTCATCCCCGGCATCCGTCCCGGACCTCGGACCGCCGAGTACCTCGAGACGGTGATGGAACGAATCACCTACGTCGGCGCCGGGTTCCTCGCGATCATCGCGATCATCCCGACCATGATCGCGGAACGACTGCAGATCCCGTTCTTCGTCGCCAGCTTCCTCGGCGGCACCGGACTGCTCATCGTGGTCAGCGTCGGCCTCGACATCATCCAGCGCATCGAGGCGAACCTCCTCATGCGGAACTACGCGGGCTTCCTCTCCGGTGACGGCAAGGGCGGCTCGAAGATCCGCGGCCGCCGCGGCTGATCCCGAAATCCAGTCCCGCTCGCTGGACGCCCGAACCAGACCTCGTCAATTCCACCAAGACCTCATCATGATCCGAACCATCCCATCACGAATCGAACTGAGCGACGCCCCGCGTCGGTCGTCGTCGATCGCGATTCGATCGGACGCGGACGTGGCGGGGATCGCGGCTTGTGGCGAGGTCGTCGCCGGTGCCCTGGAGGCGGCTCGCGCCGCCTGCGTCATCGGCAACCGCACCTCGGACATCGCCTCCGCGGTGCAGGAGGCACTGGTCGCCGCCGACGCGGAACCGCTCTTCGTGGGGCGACCCGCGGATGCCGCCGATGCCGGCCAGCCGTTCCCGGCCGTCGCCTGCGTGAGCGTCGACGACGAGGTGATCCACGGCATTCCCGGAGAACGGCGTCTGCAGGGTGGGGAAGTCGTCTCGATCGACTGCGGGGCCCGGCTCGACGGCTGGTGTGCCGACGCCGCGATCACGGTTCCGGTGGGGGCCGTCACCGCCGATTGCCTCGAACTCCTCGAAGCGACCCGCACGGTGCTCGAGACCGCGGTCGATCTGATCCGCCCTGGACGACGCTGGAGCGAGATCGCACGGATTCTTCAGGAACTCGCCCTCGATGCCGGTTACGGTGTGCTGGACGATTTCACGGGACACGGCATCGGACGGGACCTCCATGAGTTCCCCGCGGTGCCGACCCACCTCACGCGAGGCCTCGCCGGCCGGGGTGACTTCACCCTTCGCCGGGGCATGGTCCTTGCGATCGAGCCGATTCTGGTCCTCGTCGGATCGGTTTCCGGTGCCGCGGTACGCGGCGACGGAACCGCCTGCGGGGTCCCGGTCGAAACGGCCTCCGACGGCTGGACGGTGCGAACCGTCGATGCCGCGGTCGCCGCCCACTTCGAGCACACGGTGGCCGTCGGCCGCTCGGGTGCGACCATCCTCACCGCCTCGACCGCCCGGGTCGAGGATCCACGCCTTGCTCCCGCGGTCCTCTGACCCCGGAACCCGACCACCCAGGAACGATCACTCCATATGGCCAAAGAGGACAAAATCACACTCGACGCGGAAGTCGTGGAAGCACTTCCCGACGCCCGCTTCAAGGTGCGTCTCGAGAACGGCCAGGAACTTCTCGCGTATGTGAGCGGGAAGATGAGAAAGTTCTTCATCCGGATCCTCCCCGGAGACCGGGTGACCGTCGAAATGAGTCCTTACGACCTGACCAAGGGTCGAATCACGTATCGCCACTAGTCCTCAAACACGAAACAGCAGGAACCAGCCATGAAGGTTCGCAGCAGCATCAAACGTCGCACCAAAGACTGCCAGATCGTGATCCGCAAGGGAAAGCGGTTCGTGATCAACAAGAAGAATCCCCGTCTCAAGCAACGGCAGGGCTGACCCGCCGTCGTCCGATTTCAGGAGCAATTGCATGCCACGTCTCGCCGGCGTCGACATTCCGGAACGTAAGAAGATCCTCTACTCGCTGCAGTACATCCACGGCATCGGGAAGAAGTATGCCGCGGACATCTGCGAGCAGACCGGGATCGATCCCGACCGGATCGCCAAGGATCTCAACGACGAGGAACTCTCGTCGATCAACGCCCTCCTCGACACGAGTTTCGTGGTCGAGGGTGCCCTCAGACGCCAGGTGTCGCAGGACGTCCAGCGGCTCAAGGACATCCGGTCCTACCGAGGCGATCGTCATCGTCGAGGCCTGCCCGTCCACGGACAGCGGACCCGATGCAACGCTCGCACCCGGAAGGGCCGCAAGAAGACGGTCGCCGGCAAGAAGGGCGTGAAGGGCTGAAGCCCGCCGCCCCCGGCCGGAGACGACTCGCGTCGTCCCCGACCGCCGGTCACCGGACACGGGGGTTCGTTTCACGATTCACACGTCCCGACGCGCGGGTATTGGCCCGCCGACCGGACGAAGCACGAGGTTCGATTCCATGGCAAGCAAGAAGAAGGTCCGTCGAAACGTGGTGAAGGGCGTCGCGCACATCAAGGCGACGTTCAACAACACGCTCATCACCATCACCGATCTCAACGGCGAAGCCCTCTGCCAGGACTCCGCGGGCACGGTCGGCTTCAAGGGCTCGCGCAAGTCGACGCCCTTCGCCGCCAGCCGGGCCAGCGAGAAGTGTGGTGGCAAGGCTCGTCGCATGGGCATGCGGGAGCTCGAGGTTCACGTGAAGGGCCCCGGCCCCGGTCGTGAATCCGCGGTCACCGCCCTGCAGGCCGCCGGCCTGAAGGTCGTGGCGATCGAGGACCACACCCCGATTCCGTTCAACGGCTGCCGCGCTCCCAAGCGTCGCCGCGTCTGATCGTCATTTTCGTGCCCGTGTCCACTGATGAGACCGGATCGTCGCCCCGGCGGGGACGTCCCGGAATCGAGAACACACGGGTTGGTTCGACTTCGAACACCGCCGGATAGAGGAAACGAGCCATGCAGGTTCGCTGGAGAGGGCTGGAACTTCCCGCCCGGGTCGAAAAGGACGTCAAGTCCGCGACCGACAATTTCGGACGATTCACCGCCGAGCCCTTCGTTCGGGGCATGGGTACGACGATCGGCAACAGCCTCCGTCGCATCCTGCTTTCGACCATCGAAGGCGCTGCGGTCACCAAGGTGAGCATCAAGGGCGTCTCCCACGAGTTCGACACGATGGAGGGCGTCCTGCAGGACGTCACCGACATCATTCTGAACGTCAAGAACCTCGTGGTGAGCATGACCGGCGACGGTCCCAAGACCATGAAGCTCTCGGCCGAAGGCCCCGGCGACGTGACCGCCGAGCTCATCGAGTGCGACACCTCGATCACCGTCCACAACCCCGAGCTCGTGGTCGCGACCCTCACCGGCGCCGTCGACTTCGAGGCGGAGTTCACGGTCGAGACCGGCCGCGGCTATCGCCCGGCGAGCGAGTACTACGAGAACGGCGAGGAACAGGTCATCGGTGAGATCCCGATCGACGCGATCTTCTCGCCGGTCCAACGGGTCCGTTTCCGCACCGAGGACGCCCGCGTCGGTCAGCGAACCGACTACGACAACCTGATCCTCGACCTCTGGACCAACGGCACCGTCTCCCCGGAGATGGCCATGGTCGAAGCGGCGAAGATCCTTCGGAAGCATCTCAACCCCTTCATCATGTATGAAGAGGCCGGCGAGTCCACCGTCTCCACCGAGGTCATGGAGACCACGGCGGAGGACATGGAGATCAACCGGAAGCTGCAGCAGGGGACCAACGACATGGATCTTTCGGTCCGGGCCAGCAACTGCCTGGAATCCGCCCAGATCCGCACCGTCGCGGAACTCGTCCAGAAGTCGGAGGAGGAGCTGCTCACGCTCCGCGCCTTCGGTCGCACCTCGCTCCGCGAGGTCGAGAAGAAGCTCGAGGAGATGGGGCTCGCCCTCGGCATGCAGGTGCCGGAAGCGTTCCGAATCTCCTGATCGGCAGTCATCACGCCGTACGGGTCGTCCCGTCCGGTTCCAGTTTTCGAGGATCCACCGATGCGTCATCGTATCTACGGCAAGCAACTCAATCGCAAGTCCGCCCACCGCACCGCCATGTTGCGGAATCTCGCGGCCGGTCTCTTCGAGCACGGTCAGATCGAGACCACGCTCCCCAAGGCCAAGGCGGTCCAGGGCTTCGCCGAGAAGCTCATCACCCTTGCGAAGACCAAGTCGCTGCACTCCCGCCGCCAGTTGGAGCGGAAGATCAACGACCGGAACATCTTCTCCTGGGCGGATGATCCGAGCTTCCCCGAGGATCGCCGGGACAACGCCTTCTTCGAGGCGCCCGACGCCTCCGAGATCAAGCGCAACCGCTTCGGCGAACTGAAGAAGTCGCCGCGACTCGTCGAGCACATGCTCGAGAAGGTCGCGCCGCTGTTCGAGGGACGCGACGGCGGTTACACCCGCATCGTGAAGCTCGACAAGCACCGGCTCGGTGACGGCACGGACCTCGTGCTGCTCATGCTCGTCGGCAACGAGGACGGCCCGCAGGTCGGCGGAGGCGTCAGTGGACGTCGCCGCCAGGCCGACAAGCGGACAGCCTTCGCCGCCAAGCTCGCCGCCGCCGGTGGTGGCACCGCCACCGCGGAAGCACCCGCCGAGGAGGCGCCTGCGGACGCCCCCGCGGCGGAAGCAGAAGAGAAGACCGAGGACGCCTGATCCTCGGCGGGCTTCGGTCCGATCTCCATCGCTCGCATCACGAGCCCCGACCATCCGGTCGGGGCTCGTTTTTCGTTTTCACGTCAGGCGTCGTTCCGCGACGGGCGAACGACGGCCGTCCTCGACGTACACTGCGTCGATGCTCGCCCAACTCGACGAACTCCAGACCACCGCCCTCGCCGATCTCGCCGCCGCCGCCGACCCTGATGCGGTCGAGGCATGGCGGATCGCCTATCTCGGCTCGAAGGGTCGCCTCAAGGCGATGATGCCCGGCCTGAAGGACGTCTCGAAGGCGGACAAGCCCGCGGTCGGCAAGCGACTGAACGAAGTGAAGGTCGCCCTGGAGTCGGGCTTCGAGGACCGCAAGGCGGAAGTCGCCTCGAGCGGTGCTGCGAGCGGCCCGCAGGTCGACGTGACCCAGCCCGGACTCGATCTTCCCGACGGTCGTCGCCACGTCCTGAGCCGGACCATCGACGAGATCGTCGACATCTTCGGGCGGATGGGTTTCACCACCGCCGAGGGCCCCGAGGTCGAGGACGAGTGGCACAACTTCACGGCGCTCAACATCCCCGCAGGCCATCCGGCGCGTGATCCGATCGACAACTTCTTCATGGGCGAGCAGGAGGGGAGTCGCACCCTGCTCCGCACCCAGACCTCGACGGTGCAGATCCGGACGCTCGAGACGCAGAAGCCGCCGGTCCGCATCATCGCTTGCGGGCGGGTCTACCGGCCCGACACCCACGACGCGACGCACTACTCGATGTTCCACCAGGTCGAAGGCCTCTGCGTCGACCGCGGCGTCACGATGGTCGACCTGAAGACCACGCTCTTCCAGTTCGCCCGCGCCTACTTCGGCCCGGAGGCGGAGGTCCGCATGCGGCCGAGCTTCTTCCCGTTCACCGAGCCGAGCGCCGAGGTGGACATGAAGATGAAGATCAAGGGCGAGTGGCAGTGGATCGAGATCGGCGGCTGCGGCATGGTCGATCCGAACGTGCTCGAAGCGGTGGGGGTCGACCCCGAGGAGTTCACCGGCTTCGCGTTCGGCCTCGGCATCGAACGGGTCGCGATGCGGAAGTACGGCATCAGCGACATCCGCTGGCTCTACGAGAACGACGTCCGCTTCCTCGACCAGTTCTGACCTGAGCGCCGCAGCAGCCTTTCGGGCTGACCGGCTTTCCTGGTCTCGGTCGGCTCGGGGTGGACGCTCGCATTGCTCGCGTGACCATCGCGTTCGCAAGGTTCAGATCCAGGTGGCGGATCCGTGGACGGCCCCCGGATCGGGATCCGATCACGCCGCCTTGAACGAGGCCCAGAAGTACCAGCCGAGGAGGGGGACCCAGGGCAGCGTGGCGAAGCCCACGATCGCGCCGGCCGAGCCAGGGGTGCCGTTGGCCGCGCCCTGCACGATCGAGATCTCGATGAACAGGAAGAGTCCGCCGACCAGCACGCCGCACCAGCCGAGCAGCAGGTTGATCAGGCGATACTGGACTTCGGCGTTCTCTTCGGTGATCTCGACGATGGTGTTCGAGAGCCACGGCCAGTGCTGGATCGCGCGGAGGATGATGCAGATCACCAGGCCGATCGCGGGCATGAGGAAGATCGTGGCCGCGGGGCCGGTCGAGACGACCTGCCCGGCGCCGTTGAACTTGGTGGGGATCGTCGGGGGCAGGCCCGGGTACTGCCAGATCGCGTAGCCGATCGAGAAGAGCACGAGATACAGGGTGGTGACATCCAGCAGCAGGTCGACCCAGTTTCGGGCGGGCCGGATCTTCGGTCGCTTGAACTTGTTCTGGAAGATGCCGCCGTACTTCGTCATGCCGCCCGAATGTAGCAGTCCGCTCCCGGAAACGAGCACGACCCGGCTCCGGAGGTGCTCCGGGGCCGGGTCGCGTCGATGTTCGTCGTCATCGGAAGCCGGCCGCGGCCGGCGACCGGATCAGAAGACGCTCTTCGGGAAGTAGTACTTCTCGGCGTTGTCGGGCAGGATGAGCTCGACGTCGATCATGAGGTGCTGCGGCATGAACTGCATGATCTTCTCTCGCTTGCCGTCCTCGAGGACGCCGACCGCGAGCTGGATGCCGGTCGCGATCATCGAGGGAGGATAGGTGATGTCGGCCGGGAACATCGGGTCGTTCGCCATGACCCGGGCGACGATGTCCTTCATGCCGGCGCCGCCGAGGATCCACATCTCCTTCTCGCGGCCGGCTTCGACGATCGCCTGCTCGGCACCGAGGGCCATGTCGTCGTCGCTCGCCCACACCGCGTCGATCTTCGGGGCCTTGACGAGGATGTTCTGCATCACGTCGAGCGAGGTCGCCCGATTCCACATGCCGGAATCCTGGCCGACGATCTCGATGCCGGGATGCATGGCGAAGACTTCCTTGGCCGCGTCGACCCGTGCGGTGTTCACGGTGCAGGGGATGCCTTCGAGAATGACGACGTTGCCCTTCCCGTCCAGCTTCTCGACCATGAATTCGGCGCTCTTGCGACCGAAGGAGGCGTTGTCACCTTCGAGGAAGATGTCGGCGACCGGCTCGAGGAAGCCGCGGTCGACGTTCACGATCAGGATGCCCTTTTCGTGCGCCTGCTTCGCGATGGGGGTGAGGGGGGCGCTCTCGGTGCAGAGGATCACGAGGCCGTCGACCCCGCGGGTCATCATGTTCTCGATGTCCTGAATCTGCTTCGAGGGCGACTCCGCGGTCTGGAAGACCCACTCGACGTCGGGGTAGAGCTCCATGGCCTGCTTGGCCCACCACACGACGCCGGCGGTCCAGCCGTGGTCGGCGGCGGGGATGCTCACCCCGATCCGGACCGGCTTCTGCAGCTTGGTGGCCACGGCTTCGACGTCGACGCCGCCGGTGGAGGCGGTCGGGGTCGGGTTGTTGCCGGCGTCGCCGCAACCGGCGAGGATCGCGGCGGTGCCGGCGGCGGCGGCGAGGAACAGTCTTCGAATCGGGTTCATGGGGGGCTCCTGTCTCTTCTCGTTCGGGCTGATCGGGGGGATTCCGGTGGACTCACCGGAGCGAGGATTCTAACCGTTCGGGCGATGGTCACGCTGCTGCGCGATAGGGTGGCCGGTATGAACGGAACCACCATCGTCGGTCTGCTTGGTTCGGTCCTCGCCACGATCTCCACGGCGCCGATCGCGTCCGCGGCGGCCACCGACGAGGATCGTCCGCCGAACGTGGTGATCTTCTTCACCGACGATCAGGGCTTCGGCGATCTCTCGTGCTTCGGGCATCCGACGATCCACACGCCGAACGTCGATCGAATGGCCGCCGAAGGCGTGAAACTGACCCAGTTCTACGTCGCCTCGCCCGTCTGCTCGCCCTCGCGGGCGGCGCTGCTGACCGGTTGCTATCCGAAGCGGGTGGGGATGCACGAGCACGTCATCTTCCCCGCCTACGACCACGGGCTTCATCCCGAGGAGACGACCATCGCGGACGTGCTCTCGGACGCGGGCTACGCGACGGGATGCTTCGGCAAGTGGCATCTCGGACATCGTCCCGGACTGCTGCCCACCAGCCAGGGCTTCGACGTGTTTTTCGGAATTCCCTACTCGAACGACATGAGCCAGTTCCATCGACCGGACGGGAACGGATATCGCCACAGCCTTCCGTTGATCCGGGACGAGGCGGTGATCGAGTGGGAACCCGACCAGCGACTGCTCACCCGCCGGTGCACCGAGGAGGCGGTCGCATTCATCGATGCGCACGCCGACGCACCGTTCTTCGTCTACATGCCGCACGCGATGCCGCACATTCCGATCTACGCGTCGGAGGCGTTCGCCGGTCGCAGTCCGCGGGGCACCTACGGGGACGTCATCGAGGAGATCGACTGGAGCGTGGGGGAGGTGCTGGACGCCCTCGACCGACACGGCCTGGCCGACGAGACGCTGGTGATATTCACCACCGACAACGGGCCGTGGCTTCCGTTCGAGGAACGCGGTGGTTCGGCCGGCCTGCTCGCCGGTGGCAAGGGTGGAAACCTCGAGGGCGGACAACGCGTACCCTTCGTCGCCCGGTATACCGACCGGATTCCCGCGGGGCTGGTGCAGCGGGAGGTCGCGACCACCATGGATCTGCTGCCGACGATCGCGGGCCTCGCCGGGGTGGAACTCGCCCCCGACCGACCGATCGACGGTCACGACATCATGCCGCTGCTCGAGGGGATCGAAGGCGCCTCGTCCCCGACCTCGTCGTTTCTCTACTACACGGCGCACGGCGAACTCGCGGGCATCCGCCGCGGTCGCTGGAAACTGCTGCTGGAACCGGGCACGCTGCACGACGTCGAGTCCGACGTGGGTGAGCAGTGGAACCGGGCGGCCCGGCATCCGGAGATCGTGGCGGAACTGCGAGCCCTCGCCATCGAGCGGGATGCGGTCATCACCAGGGAAGCCCGCCCGGTGCTCGAGGTCGAGGAGACGATCTGGGATCCGGCCACGGTGGTCCGACCGACGGTTTCACCCTGAGGCGGACGTTCCGAGACCGGGTCCGCGTCAGTTCGCCCGGCCGCGCTGGATGAGCACCGCGAGGATGATGATCACGCCCTTGACGAATCCCTGCCAGTAGACCTCGACGTCGGCGAGGGTCAGCATGTTGCTGATCATGATGAGGATCAGCACGCCGAGCATCGTGCCCCAGACCCGGCCGCGGCCACCGGTCATGGCGGTGCCGCCGATCACCACCGCGGCGATCGCGTCGAGCTCCGCGAGGTGCCCGACGCCCGAACTCGACACCGAGTTCATGCGCGTGAGGGACATCAGGGCGGCGATGCCCGCACACGCCCCGACCAGCACGTAGGACCAGTTTCGAACCCGATTGACCGCGATGCCGCTGTACCGCGCGGCGGTCTCGTTGGACCCGACCGCGATGAAGTGCCGTCCCAGCCGGGTCCGACTCAGCAGCAGTTGTCCGGCGATGACCACCGAGAAGAAGATCAGGATGTTCCAGTAGAAGATCACGGGCTGGTCGTAGTAGTCGAGGACGCCGGGGATCTCGAGGCCGCCGCGACCGAGGGTCTGCAGGGCCGTGAGGCCGTCCGCGGCCCGGATCTCGCCGCCCTCGGCGATCGCGAGGGTCACGCTGCGGAATCCGATCAGACCGGCGAGGGTGACGATGAACGCGGGGATCCGACCGATCGTGACGAGCAGGCCGTTGAGCAGGCCGCAGGCGGCGCCGAGGCCGATGCCGGTCGCGAGGCCGATCACGACCGCCAGGACCTCGTTGGTTTCACCGTTGAACAGGGCGTTCATGGTGATCATGCCCACCGCGGCGGCGAACGCCATCACCGCGCCGACCGAGAGATCGATGCCTCCGGCGATGATCACCAGCGTCATGCCGACGGCGATCACGCCGATGTCGGCGTTCTGATTCAGCAGGTTCCGAAGGTTCTCCGGTTTCAGGAACGTCTCGGACTGGGTGATCGCGTTGTAGGCGAAGAGCGCGACGAACGCGATGACCACGCCGAAGCGTTCGAGTCCCGACAATGCGAAGTGCCAGCCCCTGGCGACCTTGTTTCGATCCATGGTTCCGTCGCTCATGCCACGTTCTCCTCCACGCCGGCGGCCAGTCGCATGATCGACTCCTCGGTCGCGGTGGCACCGTCCACCACGCCGGCCAGCCGTCCCTGTCGCATCACGGCGATGCGGTGGCAGAGCCCGAGCAGTTCGGGAAGTTCGCTCGAGATCACCACGCAGGCCAGTCCGTCCGAGGCGAGCTTCGAGATGAGGTGGTAGAGCTCGCGCTTCGCGCCCACGTCGACGCCCCGGGTCGGTTCGTCGAGCAGCAGGACCGCGGGCTTCGCGTCGAGCCGGCTCGCGACCGCGAACTTCTGCTGGTTGCCGCCGGAGAGACTTCGAATCGGGCCGCGGGAATCGGGGCATCGGATGTCGAGGCGTTCGATCCAGTCCGCGGTGGCGCGGCGTTCCCGGCCGCGGTTCGGGATCACCCGGCCGTAGGCCTCGAGATTCGGAAGGGTGGTGTTCTCGACGCAGGAGAGATCCACCAGGATGCCGCGGCCCTTGCGATCCTCGCTCACGTAGGCGACGCCGCGGTCGAGGGCGTGGCGGGCGGATCGGAACCGGACGGGCTCGCCATCGAGTCGCACCGTGCCGCCCGAGCTGGCGCGGAGTCCGACGATCGCCTCGGCGATCTCCGTGCGGCCGCTGCCGACGAGCCCGGCGAGTCCGACGATCTCGCCCGGCGCGACGTCGAGATCGATGCCCGTCGCGTGGTGCGGCACGCTGAAGTCACGGATCGAAAGCCGCGGTTCGGCGGCGTCCGGCGTGGTGCGGGGTGGATAGACGTCGACGAGGTCGCGGCCGACCATCAGCGAGGCGAGCCGATCCGCGTCGGCGTCCGCGGGGGTCGTCTCGGCGACGACGCGTCCGTCCCGAAGGACGGTGATCCGGTCGCAGAGATCGAGCACCTCGGGGAGGAGGTGCGAGATGTACACGATGGCCACACCGCGCTCGCGGAGTCGGCGCACCAGTCGGAAGAGCAGCGTGGTCTCGCGTTCCGAGAGGACCGCGGTGGGCTCGTCGAGAATCAGGACGCGGGTCTCCTGGGACAACGCCTTCGCGATCTCCACCAGTTGCTGTTGGGCGACCGGAAGATCGCCGACCCGGGACCTCGGGTCGATGGAGGCGCCGATCTCCTCGAGGAGTCTCGACGCTTCGGTCCGCATCCGGCCGAGATCCACGAATCCCAGTCGTCGTGGTTCGCGTCCCAGCAGGATGTTCTCGGCGACCGAGAGGTCCTCGACGAGGTTCAGTTCCTGATGGATCATCACCACGCCCGCCCGACTCGCGTCGTTGACGTTCCGTGGTCGGTAGGGGCGGCCCTCGAGGGTCAACGAACCAGCGTCCGGCGGTTGGATGCCGGCGAGAATCTTCATCAGGGTGCTCTTGCCGGCGCCGTTCTCGCCGATCACGCCGTGCACCTCGCCCGACTCGATCTCGAGACTCACGCCGTCCAGAGCGCGGACCGCGGGGAACTGCTTCGTGATGTCGGCGATATCGAGCACCATCGAAGAATACCGGAGGCGGCCGGTCGGGGCGTCGCCCGCGTTTCAGCGGATCAGCAGGAATTCACCGGCAAGCCCAGGTCCGAAGGCGAGTCCGACCCAGGGTCGGGGCACCGCCGCCCGGGCGAGCCGGTCGAGGATGAAGAGCAGCGTGACGCTGCTCATGTTCCCGTGCTCGCGGAGGACCGATCGGCTCGTCGCGCCGGCATCCTCGGGAAGGTCCAGCGACTCGACCACCGCGTCGATGACCCGCGGGCCGCCGGGGTGGATCGCCCAGCCGCCGATCGCGTCGATCGAGAGGTCGTGCGACGCGAGGGTCCGCTCGATCCAGGTCGGGAGGTTGGCGCGGAGATGCTCCGGGACCTCGGCGCCCAGCGTCATCTCGAAACCGTGATCACCGATCCGCCATCCCATCACGTCGATGGTGTCCGGGATGATCGTGGCCGCGGTGGTCGCGACCTCGGGGCCGGTGTCACCGAGGGCGACGACCGTCGCCGCGGCGCCGTCCGCGAACAGCGTGTTCGAGATCAGTCGATCGAGCCGCTGATCCCGGTGGAAGTGGACCGAACTGATCTCGACGCACACCACGAGCACGCGATGTCGCGGATCCTCGGCGGCGAACGCCCGAGCGACCGCGAGCGCATTCACCGCGGCATGGCACCCCATGAAACCGACGTGGGTGCGTCGGACGTTCGCCGGAAGGCCGACGGCCTCGATGATGGATCGATCCACGCCGGGGGCGTCGAAGCCGGTGCAGCTGGCGGTGACCAGGTGCGTGATCCGGTCGGGGCCGCCGCCGTCGGCCTCGATGGCGGCGGCGGTGGCTTCGACCGCGAGTCGACGGGCGTGTTCCTCGTAGGCGATCATCCGGGCCGCGGTGCCGGGGACCCGGGGTTCGTCTTCGCCGCCCTCGGGACCGACGCCGTAGAGCGGGACGCCTCCATCGGCGCCGAGGATCGCGCAGTTCCGATGCTCGATGCCGGAACGATCGTGCAATCGCGCCAGCACGGGCGTGGAGACGTCGTCCGGGGCGAGGGCTCGCGCGACTTCCAGCGACCGGGCGGTCGACAGCCGATGGGGGGGATTCGCGACCGCGATCGGGCCGAGTCGGACGACCTGTTTCATCCGAGGGCTCCTGCATCCGCTCGAGGGCCGGACTGGCCGCTCGCGACGCCGGCGAGTCGTCGACCGATCCGGGGGAGACGGCCGAGCAGTCGCATCACCGGCATGGCGACGCGGGGGTGTCTGATCGCGAAGGAGACGGTCCGGCACCGACGTCGTCGCCCGGACAGCAACCGGGCATGGGCCTGATTCCAGGCGCGTGCGTCGCCTTCCTCGATGACCGCTTCGATGAACGGGGCGACCGCGACCGCGGCCTCCATGCCCCACGACATCCCTTCGCCGGTGAACGGTTCGACGTATCCGCCCGCGTCGCCGATGCAGCACACGCGGCCCGCGGCCACGCAGCGGCGGCGCCGGGTCAGGCTCGGCGTACCGCGCCATTTCGCGGTGTCCGCCGCTTCCGCGACTCCGGGGAGACGAGCCGCTCGGAGCATTCGCCCGCAGGTCGCCGCGGGACCGCCGCCAATCCGCGTGCGCTCGGGATGCAGGGCGGCCGCGAGATCGACGCGTCCGTCTTCGAGGGTCGCGACGCCGAGGTAGCCGGCACGATCGGTCAGCATCAGCAGTTCACCTCGGCGGGGGGCGTCTCGAACGTGTTCCACCACCGTGCCGACCCCGAAGCGGTTGCGCCCGGCGACCTGCCAACCGAACTCCGGACGGTCGTCGAGGGATCGTCCGCCGAGTCCGTCCGCGACGACGATCGCCTTCGGTCGAACGCGATCGACCGAGGCGTCGGTCGACGGATCGAGCGGTCGGAACTCGACGTCGTCGTCGGCCGTCACGGCGGCACGGGTCCGCGGGAGGAACTCCACGCCGCGGTGGCGTGCCGCATCGATGAGCGCGGGGTCGAGCCGCTCCCGGGACAGCGTCACCGAGCCCGGAAAATGGAGCGTGGCGGTTCGCCCGGCCCCGTGGACGATGGTCGTGTCGAGCGGCACGCCTTCGTCGACGAGGTCGTCGAGCCCGAGTGATCGAAGAATGCCCTGTCCGCCCGGTGCGAGACAGCAGCCGCAGACCTTCGCCCGCGGGAAGCTCGCCCGATCGACCAGCAGCACCCGATGTCCGCGCTCGCCGAGCACGCAGGCCGCGGTCGCACCGGCGGGGCCGGCGCCGATCACCACCACGTCCGGATCTCGGTGCGACGTCATGATCGATGCTCCGACGTGGTCCATTCGAGCAGCATCCGTTCGGGCAACGCAGGGGTGACGCGTGCCTGATCGAGTCCGGCCGTCCGTACGACCGCTTCGAGTTCATCGATCGTGAAGGCGGCGCGAACCGACGCCGGGGCGTCGAAATGCACGACCGGCGAACGGCTGAAGATCCTCGCCGACGCCCACGCGAGCACGAGGCCGAGCCGGGTTCGTTGGAGATCCGAGACGAGCAGCGTCCGCGTGGTCGCCTCGGCCATGTTGCGGAGCAGGTGGCCCACCGTCGGTGTTTCGAGGTGATGCAGGAACAGACTGCAGATCACGAAGTCGGCGGAGGGGAGCGGGTCGGCGGTGATGTCCACGCGATGGGTCTCGAATCGGACGTCGCTCGCGTCGGCACGGCGTCGCGCCGAATCGAGGGCATGGTCACTGATGTCGCATCCCATCCAGGTGATCTCGCGATCGGGGAAGGTTCGTCTCGCCCGCATCGCCAGTCGCACCGGCAGGTCGCCGCTCCCGGTCGCGACGTCGAGGATGCGCACCGGACGATCGCCCGACAGGGCTTCGAGGTGTGGCTGGAGACGGCGCCAGAGGATGAGGTCGGCTGACGCGATCCGATTCAGGCGGGCGAGCCCGTGAAGCGCGCGATCATGTTCGGCCGACCCGAGATTCGGGTCGTCCATCAACTCGGGAACGAGGATTCGATGCTGAAGCGACACGAAGGCATCGTAGGGAACGACGAGCGTCGCTCGGTCAAAGATCGGGGTTTTCAGTCCCCGGAGAGGTGATTTCTTTCGAGGCGTTTCCGGGATCCGAAACCATCTTCGCGATTTCGTCGGTTTTTATTCGGGGTCACGCGACGCGGGCTTATGCTGCAGGCCGCGAGTGATCGCCAACCCCGTACCTTTTCCCTCATCGCCCCCGGCCACCTCCAAAATGGCTGGGGGCGATGTCCTTTTGAAGACGGGTCGCCCCGGGGATGTTCGGGCGGGTACCTTTCGGTCATGTCCGCACTTCGCCGTCGACGACCGTTTTCCTACCTGATGCTTCTGGCCGTCGGGATCGTGTTGCCGGGGGCGGGCCCGGCGCCCGGCCACGAGCGATCGCCGAACGTGGTCTTGATCGTCGCCGACGACCTCGGGTGGGCGGACATCACACCGAACAACCCGTCGACCTTCTACCGAACGCCCAATCTCGAGCGGTTGGCGGCATCCGGCGTCCGGTTCACGCAGGCCTACGCCGCATCCCCAGTCTGCAGTCCGACCCGGGGGAGCATCATGACCGGTCGGCATCCGGCCCGAACCCGGACCACCGACTGGTTCGGCGGAGCGCGGAAGGCCAGGCTGCTGCCCGCCGACTATCGACGTGAACTCCCGCTCGAGGAACGCACCATCGCCGAGTGCCTCGGGGATGCGGGATACGACACCTTCTTCGCCGGCAAGTGGCACCTCGGGCCCGAGGGGCGTTGGCCGGAGGACCAGGGATTCGACATCAATCGTGGTGGATGGACCCGCGGCGGTCCCTACGGTGGTGGGAAGTACTTCTCGCCGTACGGAAATCCCCGGCTCGAGGACGGCCCGCCCGGCGAGCATCTGCCGGATCGGCTCGCCCGTGAGACCGTCGAGTTCATGGAAGGCCGGCAGGAGACGCCGTTTCTCGCGGTGCTCTCGTTCTACTCCGTCCACACGCCGTTGCTGGCACCGGAGGGACTCGTCGCGACGCACCGGGCGCGACGCGAGTCACTCGAGGTCGATGGACCGCGATGGGGTCGGGAG
>JAQWJM010000031.1:0-13782 GCA_029248335.1 Phycisphaerales bacterium | reverse complement strand
CGACGAAGATGCCACCGGGAATCCAACCGGCCAGCAGGAAGCCGATGGGCGCGGTGTCGGCGAAGGCCTCGTCCGGTGGATTCGGACCACCCTGCCAGACGCGGTACCCGTGATCACTCGCGAGAAAGAGACCCGCCCAGGCACAGAAGACACCGATCAGCAACAGCGGAATCTGGCCGAGCCACCAACGGAGCCATCCGGCCAGGATCGCCGCGATGGTCCCGAAGATCGCGCCGATTCCGGCCAGCGTGTAGAACGCCGCTGACTGCGAATAACCGTAGCTCGGCTGCAAGGCACCCCAGAAGCCCAGCGTCGCGAATCCGAACACGAAAGCGGCGGCCATGAATCCGATCAACGCCTGCGGCTTGTACCGCCAGTCAACGTACGTCGCGGGATCGGTCGGATCGAACGGGAGTCCGCACTCCGGACATCGGCCGGCGTTGAGCCCTTCGAGACCGTATCGGCAGGATCGGCAGTACATGACGCGAGTATCGCACATCTCAGATCTCGGAAGCGTGCCGGCCCCTGCCGGTCATGATGCCGCCGATACACTCGGCCCTGCGAAGGGTCGCGAGCCTCGCGTTCACGGCGACCCACGTCCGATCGTTCCGGATCCCCCGCATTGCCCAAGGAACCACCCAACTTCGATTGCCGGGACGCCATCGCGGTGCTTCTGTTTCGGCTGCGCGACTGGTGCTGGCCGGTCGCGATCGCGGTCGCCGTGACGATTCCGATTCTCGGCGGGACGGGCGGTGGCACCTACAAGGTCGGCTCACTCACGTACTACGCGAACACCCCGTGCGCCGTACTCACGTTCTTCCTGCTGTTCTTCATCGCGGGGCTGCGATGGTGCTGGATCGGGCGGATCCGCCCTTACGGTCCCGGCCGTTGTCGAAGGTGCGGCTACCGGCTGGTCTGGACGGGAACGAGTGCGGCACCGGAGCGGTGCCCCGAGTGCGGCGAGGCCACCGCGGTGCCGACACGAGGCCGGCGCATTTCCATCGCCCGCCGGCTGGTCGATCTTCCCGGCGTGCTCGCGATGCTGGTTCCGATCGGATTCCTCGTGATGATCCTGCTCGCGGTGGTCGGCCTCCTCGATCTCGACTGAATCTCGACCGCTCACCGCCGCGCCGATAATCGAGCGATCTCCGTCAACCGTCCGCCATCCGCGGCCTCGGGTCCCGGACCGATCGGAAATACTCGAATATCAGATGCTTTCCCGCGCTACGACGGAGAGACAGGCTCTAATTGATGCAGAACCCATCAGGAACGAATCAGGTTCCGAAACACCGGCTCGTGGGACGTCCCGCGATCGACGGAGCACGAGACGCGTGAATCTGAATTCGAGCGAACAGGCGGACGGCAACGCCCGCATCGACAATCGACTGAAGCTGCTCGCCCATCCGGATCGACTCCTGGGGATCCAGACCGGTGATTTCGCGGCGCCCATCCTCATCGACATCGACCCCGTCGACGGAGTCTGCAATCTCGACTGCGAATGGTGCTGCCAGGCCGCGAGCCGGGCGAGTCGACCGACGAAGTTCATGTCCGAAGAGACGATGCGCCGACTCGGACCGTTCTCCCGTGACTGGGGCGTCAAGTCGTGGCGGATCGCCGGCGACTCCGAGCCGCTCCTGAACAAGAACATCAACGTCCTGATCGCTTCCGGCGCCGAGGCGGGGATCGACATGGGCCTGATCACCAACGGGGTCTACCTCGAACGAATCACGCCCGATTCGCTGGAGCGACTGGACTGGCTCGGCGTGAGCCTGGATGCGGGCACCGCGGAGACCTGGAGTCGCCTGAAGAAGAGCCCGGCCGAGAACTTCGAGAAGATCCTCGAGAACATCGCCGCGGTCCGCGCCAAGGCCCCGAAGCTCGACGTGGCCATCAAGTTCCTTCGCTGGAGCGCCGCCGAACACCTCCGCAAGGAGGACTTCGGCCAGGGCCTGCTCCCCGTGATCACTCCCGGAACGACCGACGCCGACAACGCCGGCGAGGTCGACAAGGTCGTCGAGGTCGCGGCGGAACTCGGCGTCCGCGCGATCGTGAAGAACGCGTACCCCCGGGACTTCGCGGACAAGTATCGATTCACCCGGTGTCATGCCACCCCGCTCGGCGGCGTCTTCGACGCGAGCCACACCTTCCACCTCTGCTGCGACGCCCGCGGGATCTTCGTGCTGACCGACGACTACACCCGTGACGACTGGCAGGAGATCCCACGACTCTGGGGTGGTGCCCGCCACCGGGAGATGATCGATTCCATCGAACCGAGCCGATGCGTCGGCTGCGCGAAGCACCTGATCAACGAGACCCTTGAATCACATCTCATCGATGCGGATTCCGCGTCGCAGTTGAACTTCATCTGATCATCGGGCGCCCGATGGCGAGACCCGTGGAAGACTGAAGACGCCCCGGAAACCAGGCGAGCGGCGGCGAAGGACACCATTTGCTCCGGAGAGCGGACGATTCGACCGACTGGAACGACGCGAATCGGGCGAACCTGGCGCGACCGCCGGCGGCTGGTGACGTATCGTCGGTGGAGATGACCGACGACCAGCTCCTCAGAACCGGATGGAAGCCGTTCTTCCAACAGCAGATCGCGGACCACGGGTCGACCCCCATCAAGGTGGCCCGGGTGTCGTCGCACCACGGCATCCGGGTGCTGCTCCTCGGTGAGACGGGCGAATTCTGGATTCCAGTCCAGTCCGCGGAGGCGGTCGGCGGCATCGCCGTGGGCGACTGGGTCGTGCTCGATGCGGATGCGGATCGCGTGCTGCAACGACTGGATCGCAGGACGGTGCTGTATCGAAAGGCGGCGGGCGAGGAGATCAAGCCGCAGATCATCGCCACGAACATCGACACGCTGTTCATCACCACGTCCTGCAACGAGGACTTCAATCTCTCCCGCATCGAGCGCTATCTCGCCCTTTCGCTCGACGCGGGAATCCGTCCGATCGTGGTCCTGACCAAGATCGACCTCAGCGATTCCGCGAAGGCGTGTCGCCGCGACACCGAACGGCTTCATCCCGGCCTGATCGTCGAGTCGCTCGACGCACGCGAACCGGATCAGGCGAAGTGCCTGCGAAAATGGTGCGGTCCCGGCGAGTCCGTGGCGTTGCTCGGCTCCTCCGGCGTGGGCAAGTCCACGCTCGCCAACGCCCTGGGCGCGGACGATCTGGCGACCGGAGGCATTCGAGACGCGGACGGCAAGGGCCGACACACCACCACCGCCCGATCACTCCATCTGCTTCCGAGCGGCGGCGTGCTGGTCGACAACCCCGGGGTTCGGGAGTGCCAGCTGGCGGACTGCGAACGGGGCATCCTCGAATTGTTCGACGACGTCGTGCAGATCGCGGACCGCTGCCGATTCCGCAACTGCCGCCACGACGGCGAGGCGGGGTGCGCGATCGGCCCCGCCCTCGAATCCGGCGAACTCGACCGACGACGTTTCACCAACTTCCAGACGCTCAACGAAGAGCAGGCTCGGAATGCGAAGGCGCTCGTGGAACGTGAGGAACGGGCCGAACGCCTCGAACGAAGACGCTCGGCCGGCCGATCACCGAAGTCCTCCACCACCGGGAAGAGGCGCCGCCGAAAGTGAGCGGTCGCGACAGGTCATCGGTACCGGAGGAGGATCGAATCGCGGGTCCGAATCCTCACTGCAATCGACGACGACGGATGCTCGGCGCAAGCCGTCATGCATCACGATCGGGACCGTTCACCCCACGAACTTCGCAAAGGGATTGAACCTGAATCGATTTCCGGGATCCATCTTCCGCTTCTGCGACTCGATGGCACGGGCCATCTCGGCCGATCCGAAGATCTCGGCGGCGACCGCGGATCGGTCGACGTCGTCCGGTTGCGAATGGGTCCCGCTGAAGTCGACGCCGAGCCCGGGGACCGCACGGGACTTGTCGACGACCCGGTTCGTGAGATCGACGATCTCCTGCCGCTGGGCCGGCGACTTGGTGCTCGCGTCGTAGAGCGTGACCAGATCCACGAAGAAGGCGTGATCGCAGTTGCCGCTCGGAATCCGACGCCCCTGCTGAGCCTGGCCACCGAGCGTCCGGATCTCGACGATCGACATCTCCGCTTCGTCGAGCGGCGCTTCGCCGACCAGGACATCGCCCACGAAGTCGAGCACGGCGTCCTCGGGAATCCCGGTGGTGCCGGCACAGTGATAGCTCGTCGCGAGCGGACTGCCCTGCTGCTCGGCGATCACCGGCCACAGCGCCGCGGCGGCCTCGTACCACGAACCCCAGTGGGCCTCCGCGAACGTCGGAAGCTCCATCTCCGATGCGATGGCCTCGAGCGGCTCGACGAACTCGGCGGTACCGCCTTCGAAGGTGTCGTAGAAGACCGTCGTCGCGACGATCGCCTTGGTGCCGGTCACGACGATCTCGAGCGAGACCGAGTCGTTCGGCATCACCCGCTCCTTCATGAACTGCATCGCCTTCTTCGAGAACTCGACCGCCTGGGCTCGCGTCTCGTATCCGAAGACGCGCTGCTCGGCGCCCTTGATGGTGCTGGCGTCGGCCACTCGGAACGTGATGTCGACGACGATGGCCAGGGCGCTTCCCGCACCGAGCATCGCCGTGAACAGTTCGTCCTCCGGCGTCAGCACGCGGATCTCGCCGTCGGCGGTCACCACGGTCATCTTCACGGCGCGCTGCCCCAGCAGACCGAGCCGTCTCGAGAAGTAACTGCTCAGCCCGCCGTTGAGGGCGTATCCCGCCACGCCGACGCCGGGCCCGGTTCCGACGGGCAACGCGCCACCCTCGCCCTTGACCGCCTCGACGAGTTCGCGAAAGACCACGCCCGATCCCACCGTGACCAGCGTTCCGTCGTCGGCCGACTCGAACTCGATCGACTTGAGGCCGCCGAGGTCGAGGATCACCGCGCCGCGGGCCGCGACGAGCGCGGTACCCGATGCTTCGTGCCCGCCGCAGACGCAGGCGATCGGGGTGGTCGCCGGAAGCGACTTCACGATGGCGGCGATCTCTTCGGCGGAGGATGGATGCTCGATCCGCGTGGCCAGGGTGGTGACGGCGGTGGTGGTTCCATCCGCGCGCGGGACGACCTTGTTGGCGCTGACGCTCCACGCCCGCTGGGCGAACCACTCCTCGTTCGGTGTCATGGTCATCTCCGGCGGGGCGCCGCCCTGTTTCGCGACCTGTTCGGCGAGCGAACTTCCGACGACGACGCCGACACTGCCGACCGCGGCACCCTTGAGGGCGGTCCGCCGTGTAATCCGGACATCTGGATCCTGCATCACGTTGAATCTCCTGATCGCGCGATCACTGGGAATGTCGTTCGAACGGGCTCGAGCAGACGCGCCGATCGCATCGGGCGCCCCCACTCGGCATTCGCAGCCTATCCGATGAATCGTGGAAGGAATGCCGAAGGCGACCGCGACGGTGCATCCTTGACCCGCGGTTCGATCTCCGTATCCTGCTCACCACTCGATCCGGGCGACCGACCACCCGCTGCAGTTCACACGACATGGAATTCCGGGGGTCCGACCCCCGATCGCGAACGATGCAACCGCCCGCCCCACTGATCGAACGCTGGTCGAGACATCGCGGCCTCGCGGCGGTCGGCCTCTTGAACCTGATCGCGGCCGCCGTGTTCCTGGTGCTGATGCTGATCGACGACACCACGGTGCTCGGGATCGATCGCTGGATCAAGCCGGCGAAGTTCGGCTTCTCCGTCGGACTCTATCTGTGGACCGTCGCCTGGTTCCTGCCCTCCCTGCGGATCGGCCGCGGTCCGGCCTCCGCGATCGGCTGGACGATCGCGGTGCTGATGTTCTTCGAGAACCTGTTGATCTTCACGCAGGCGATCCGCGGAACACGATCCCACTTCAACTTCGACACACCGCTGGACGGCACGATCTTCGGCTGGATGGGAATCCTCGTCCTGCTCAACACGGTGATGCTCGTCGTCCTGACGGCCCTCTTCGTGTTCCGCGCGGCGGATGGCCCGCGGCCGTGGATCTGGTCCATCCGCATCGGCTTGTTCATCCTGCTCCTCGGAAGCGGCGTGGGTGGGTTCATGATCTCGAACGGCGGTCATTCCGTGGGCGCCGAAGACGGGGGCCCGGGACTGCCGGTGGTTCACTGGAATGCGAACGCCGGTGATCTCCGCGTCGCGCATCTGATCGGCCTGCACGGCATCCAGGTGATCCCCTTCGTCGCCTTCCTGCTGGGACGGACGCGAATGAACGATCGACGCCAGCTGGCGGTGATCGTCGCCTTCTCCGTCGGATACGCGTTGCTGGGCGGGTTGCTCTTCTGGCAGGCGATCGAGGGGATCCCCCTGCTCTCCGTTCGATCGTGAGCCGAACGAGACGCCCCACTCGACCGGGCACGGCCTCGCGGCCGCCTCCGACGCCGCATCGATGGACTTCGCATTGGAACCGAGCCGCGATGCTCTCCAGAAGCGCGGTCGCGTCGCCGAAGACGCCATCGTCGATTCTCCGTTCGAGAAATGGGGAAGATACCGACCATCACCGCCGTCGTCCGGGAAAGATCGACGTGCTAGTCTCGAGTCATGCAGAGACTTCTCGCCGTCAATGCAAGCGGTCGCGTCACGCGGTCGGTCACCCGAAGCATGGTGCAGCGGTTCGTCGAACGCTGGGAGACGACCCACGCCGACGGCGAGGTGTTGCATCGCGACGTCGGAATCGAGTCGCCACCCGCGGTCAGCGAGCCCTGGATCGCGGCGGCGTATTCCGAGCCGAACAAGCATGACGACAGAATGCGCGAGGCGATCGCGGTCAGCGATGAACTGATCGACGAGCTGCTCGCCGCGGACGCCGTGGTGATCGGCGCCCCGATCTACAACTTCGGCATGCCGGCCCAGCTGAAGGCCTGGATCGATCAGATCGTCCGCGTGGGACGCACCTTCGACATCGATCCCGGTCGCGAGAATCCCTACGTCCCCCTTGCCGGAGAACGGCCGGTGACGGTGCTGGTGTCCGCCGGCGACATCGAACTGCACCCCGGCGGGACCCTGGCCTCCTTCAACCACATGGAGCCGCACCTTCGGACGGTTCTCGGGTTCATCGGCATGACCGAGGTCCAGTTCATCCGAATCGGTAACGAGGAGTTCGCGGACGCCCGGCACCAGAAGTCAGTGGAGGCGGCGATGGCCGAGATCGACGCGATCGCGGCGAGCCTCCCGACCGAGGTATGACCATGGCCCTGCTCGAGACATTCATCATCGTCGCGCTCGTCGGGTCCGGCCTGAACGGCGGCCTGTTCTTCATCTTCTCCAATTGCGTGATGGGCTCGTTCGAGGAGATGCCGGACGGCGAGGGGATGCGTGCCATGCAGATCATCAACCGCCGGATCCTGAATCCGATGTTCCTGGGCCTGTTCGCGGGGACGGCACTGGTTTCGCTGGCCGTGATCATCCTCGCGGTGATCGCTCGAACGCCCGGCTTCGGGTTCGCGGTGGCCGGATCCGCCTGCTACCTGCTGGGCGGATTCGGGGTGACGGCGGTCCGAAACGTCCCGCTGAACGATCGGCTCGATCAGGCCTCGATCGACACGGAGCCTGGCCGGGCCCTGTGGAAGCGGTACCTCCGCGAATGGACCCGATGGAATCACGTGCGAACCGTCTTCTGCATCGCGGCGGTTCCGCTGCTGGCACTCGCGCTCTAGGTCGATTTCCTTCGGGCTTTCTGTGATCGGCGCGGATCGATCCGAATGTGGGACCGACGAACCGAGTTCGGGGGTGTCTTCCCGGATCACGAGGACTTTGGATCACGAGGACTTCGGCGCCACCAACCAATCGAGCGCCCCCTTGGCGGCGGCCCGACCGGATGCAAAACACGCCTGAAGCAGATACCCGCCCGTCGGCGCTTCCCAATCGAGCATTTCGCCCGCCACGAAACATCCCGGCTTCGCACGGAGCATGAGCGCCGCATCGATCGCCTCGGCCCGCACCCCACCGGCAGTCGAGATGGCGCGGGTCATGCCGCCGGTTCCGGTGAGCATGACCGGGGCTGCCTTGATGGCGTTCGCCAGCGCCACCGGCTCCTGAGGCAGGGAACGCACTCCCTCTCTCAGCACCGCGATCGAGACCGGTGGCAGGCCGACCTTTCGCAGGCGACTGGTCACGGTGTCCCCTTGCCGGCCACCCTCGAGCCTCGCGGCAAGTTCCGCCGGGTCGTTGTCCGGTTTCAGGTCGATGAGCAATCTGGCGGACCCCGTCGCGTCGATGGCGTCACGCAGGTCCGGCGAGAGCGCGTAGACGGCTCCACCTTCGATGCCCGTCTCACTCACCATGGCCTCGCCGCGCACCGTCCGTTCCCCGAAGGAAAGTGCGATCGACTTCATGGGCGTTCCAGCGAACTTCGCCCCCACGTGCTCACGCCAGTCGACTTCGAAGCTGCAGTTCGCGGGCTTGAACGGTGCCGTCGCGACGCCCGCCTGTTCCAAGATCGCCGACCAGGCGCCGTCCGAGCCGAGCTTCGCCCAACTCGCTCCACCCATCGCCAGGATCGCGGCATCATGCATCGCCTCGAACGGTCCGTCTGGTGCGTCGAATGCCAATGCGTCGCCCCGCCATCCGGTCCAACGGTGGCGTACCCGCGACTGCACACCGAGCTCGGCCAAACGCCGCAACCACGCACGCAACAATGGGGATGCCTTCAGCGATTTCGGGAAGACGCGCCCGGAGCTGCCGACGAACGTCTCCTGACCCAGGTTCTCGCACCACGCGCGCAGCGCTTCGGGCGGAAAGGCCTCGACCATCGGACCGAGCGGCATCCCGCGATACCGGGACTGGAAGACCCCCAGCCCTTCGGAATGCGTCAGATTCAGGCCGCCGACGCCAGCCATCAGGAGCTTGCGCCCGAGGCTCGGCATCCGGTCGTAGACGGTGACGAGGCAGCCCGCCTCGGCCAGCGTCTCAGCCGCCATCAGCCCCGCAGGGCCGCCACCGATCACCGCGCATGATTTTGGGAGGGTCAAAATGACTTTCCAGGTCTCGTGGTCGAATGGGGCCCACTCGAATCGGATGGATCGTACCCCGTGCAACGGACCGGACCGCGGCGAACCGCGTTGAATTCAAGCGTCGTGCGGGATGGGCGGGATGGATGGAGAGACGCCGGAGCCCCAGTGTGTCCAGCCGTCTCACCGATCCGCACCCGGGTCGATCAACCTGCCAGACCGCCGTTGCTCGACCGCGCCGAATCGTCGACGACCGGCTTGCGAGCGGCCCACCGGGCACGACAGACCCCAGAGTCTCGCGGCCCCGGGGTTCATGGGTGAATCGCGCGGACAGGACGAACGAGCACGCCTTCGGCGTCTCATTGGGCCTTCGGCCACGAACGCCTGCGAGGTGTCCGGCTTCGCCGTCCACGGTGGCAGGTTCGACTCCTGTCCCACCCCCGATGTTCGATCGCCCAAAAACAAAGCCGCGTCGGACACTTGGTCCGACGCGGCCTTCAATAGCGGGGACAGGATTCGAACCTGCGACCTCCGGGTTATGAGCCCGACGAGCTACCAGACTGCTCTACCCCGCAATCAGTTGTTGGACCGAAGAGGTTAGACGAGGCCGGGACGCCTGTCAAGAAGACGCCCCACCTCCTCTTGCCGCGTCGATCAGGCCTTTCCGTCCTTCTCGGCCATCATCGCCACCATGTCGAGGCAGCGGTTGGCGTAGCCGGCTTCGTTGTCGTACCAGCTGACGACCTTGAAGAACCGATCGTTCAGTTCGATGCCCGCCCCGGCGTCGAAGATCGAGCTGTGGGGATCGCCGATGAAGTCGCTCGAGACGACCTCCTGATCGGTGTAGCCGAGGTAGCCCTTCATCGGTCCGTCGGCCGCGGCCTTCATCGCCTCGTTGATCGCGGCGAGGCTGGTGGGCTTCGCGGTGCGGACGGTCAGGTCGACGCAGCTGACGTTCGCGGTGGGAACGCGGAAGGCCATCCCGGTGAGCTTGCCCTTGATCTCGGGGATGCAGAGGGCGACCGCCTTCGCGGCGCCGGTGCTCGCGGGGATGATGTTCATGTAGCCGTTGCGACCACCTCGCCAGTCCTTCCTGCTCGGACCGTCCTGCGTGGGCTGGGTCGCGGTGACCGCGTGCACGGTGGTCATCAGGCCTTCCTCGATGCCGAACTCGTCGTTGAGCACCTTGGTGATCGGGGCGAGACAGTTGGTCGTGCAACTCGCATTGGAAACCACGGTGTCCGAGTTCGGATCGTACTGATCGTCGTTCACCCCGAAGACCATGGTCTTCACGGTGTCGGGCGTCTTGGTCGGCGCGGAGATCACGACCCGCTTGCAGCCGGCCTCGATGTGCTTCGCGGCGGCGTCGCCGGTGGTGAAGAGCCCGGTCGACTCGATCACGTAGTCCACGTCCATGTCGCCCCAGGGCAGCGCCGCGGGATCGCGTTCGCTCACGCAGCGGGTCGACTGCCCGTGGCAGTCGAAGCCGGCGTCGGTCGCGGTCGCGGGATGCTCGAACCGGCCGTGCATGGTGTCGTGGTTGAGGAGATACGCGAGGCTGTCCGAAGGGACGAGGTCGTTGACCCCGACGAATTCGAATCCACCGCGGCGGATGCCCGCGCGATAGACGAGACGACCGATGCGACCGAAACCGTTGATACCGACTCGAATGGCCATTGACCGAAGTCCTTGAAAACGAGGGACGGCGTGCGCTCCGAGTCCTCGGGGCCTTCCCGAGGAACGAGCATGCCGAAGACCCGCCAAGATACCGACGCCCGTCCGATCCTGCCGATTCCGAGGCCCCCGAAGTCTCCTCCGCCCCCCGCACCCCCCACCGCGGTACCCGGGGACGCGGATCCCGAATTCGGTCAATCGGCGGACGCCGCTTCTCGACGCTTTCGCCGCATCTCCGCCCGGAGCACCTGCTCGTAGACGGGCGGAAACATCTCGAAGAGACCGGCCGAAAATCGACCGATCCGGGAGGTCCAGACCTCCGCCCGCGGCCGGCGGAGGCACCGGACCACCGCCTTCGCGACGACCTCCGGTGACTGGACGAACATCTTCGGGGCGTGGGTGGGGACGCCGTCCTCGACCACCGGTCCGTGGCCCTCGCCGCTCGACTTCCGCGCGACGTCGAAGAACTCGGTTCGAGTGGTGACCGGGTGGACGCTGGAGACCGCGATCCCGTCGTCCGCCAGCTCGCACCGCATCGACCGGCAGACATGCGAGAGCGCCGCCTTGGTCGCGGAGTAGAGCCCGTAGTCGGGCAACGTGAACTTGCTGAGGATGCTCGCGCAGCCAAGCAGGTGTCCGGAGCGTCCCTCGGCCCGGAGCCGCAGTCCGGTGAGCCGCATGAGATCGACCGCCGCGACGAGGTTCACATCGAAGATCCGGCGGATCTCCTCGGCCGATGCGGCGAGTACCGGTTTCTCCAGCCCGTATCCCGCGTTGGCGAAGACCACGTCGGTTCCGCCGAACGCGGCGTCCATCGCGTCGAGCAACGCCTCGCTCTCACCGGCGGCCGCGACGTCACCGACCCGGAACGTGGCGACGCCCCCGCGCCCGACGATCTCGTCGACCACCCGCTCGAGCGGCTCGGGCCGACGTCCGGAGACCAGCACCTTCATGCCGGCCTGCGCACAGGCCCGTGCGGTCGCGGCGCCGATTCCGGTGCCACCGCCCGTGATGAGGATCCTGCCGCCGTCGAGTCGTGGTCCGATGCCTCGCTTCATGTCCAAGTCCCGGGTGGGCTCCCTGTCGATCGATCAAGCCGTGAAACGAATCGTGAATGACGCTTCCAGCGTCGTGCCCGCCGCCACGATGGCGACGTCACCGTCGGAAAGTCCCGCGGTCGGTGCCAGCATCGGCTCGATGCAGGCGAAGTCCGAATCCTCCGGAGCGTACACCTGCATCCATCGCCAGTTTCGATCGGCGATCACTTCGAGGCGGGCGCCATCGGCGGCGACCACCGCCGCGGTCCAGCCCTCGCCCGACATCTCGAAGAGATCGTCGAAGGATCTGCCGGCGAGCGGGCCGGAGAGATCCGTCTCGTCCTGCCTGACCAGTCCACCCGAGGCGTCTCGACGCGGCAGCCCGGTCGCATCCAGCGAGACCGGTCGCAAGCTCGGCGTCTCCAGCCGGAGCGTCTCGTGGGAACCGCCGGGGGCGAGGTACGGGTGCCAGCCGGAGGCCGCGGGCACGTCGACGGCGTCCGCTTCGATGGCGTGCAGGCAGGTCGCCTCCACGCCCGACGGCTTCGAGCGAATCGTCCAGCGGATGCGAAGTCGATGTGGAAAGGGAAAGCCCGTCATCAGTGCGGGATGATCCGCCCATTCGACGACACCCTCCACCCACGCTTCGCCGGCCGCAACACCGCTCGACAACTGCCAATCCTCGAAGCGAAGCAGCAGGCCGTGCATCGGCAGCCCTTCCCCGTCGCGCTTCAGCCCGTCGATCGAACCAAGATCGACCTCGGTGCCCTCGAATCCATATCGATCGCCGCGAAGACGATTCGCCCAGGGATGCAGCAGCGGGACGCCACCGGTCTTGGGTCTGGTCATGAAATCAGCGAGTGGAAGCGGAAGCCGCAGCAGCGGTCGTTCGGCGACCGCGAGGGACACGAGGTTCATTCCAGCCGTGGGAACGACCGTGGCGGCCACGTCGCCGGCGCCGCTCAGCTCGAAACGGGCGGGAATGCCGGCTGCTTCGTGACATCGTTCGAACCGCATCGGTAGGCTCCTCGGGGCGGACGGTCTTCGGATCGGTTCGCTGATGGTACGAACCCGGACGCCGATGCGAGATCAAGCATGCCCGACTCCCCGACCCGATTCGATTCCCGCGACCTCCGAACCGTGGGGATGGTGCATGTCCGCGCCCTGCCCGGCACGCCGCGGAACACGCGCTCGCCGGCGGCGATCGCCGACCTCGCGGCCCGGGAGGCCGGGGTCCTCGCCGAGGCGGGATTCGACGCGATCCTCGTCGAGAACATGCACGACCTCCCCTACCTGCTTCGAACCGTCGGACCGGAGATCGTGGCGTCGATGACGCTCGCGACGAAGGCGGTGGTCGACGCGGTCGACGTCCCGGTCGGTGTCCAGATCCTCGCCGGGGCGAACCAGGCGGCGATCTCGGTCGCCCATGCCGCCGGGGCGGACTTCATCCGGGCCGAAGGCTTCGCCTACGCCTCGGTCGCCGACGAGGGGATCTTCGCGGAAGCGGACGCCGGGCCGCTGCTTCGATTCCGACGAATGATCGGCGCCGACCGGATCGCGATCTGGTCGGACGTCCGCAAGAAGCACGCCGCCCACGCCCTGACCGCCGATCTCTCCATCGCGGATCTCGTCTCCGGCACGCACTTCGCCGGCGCGGATGCCGTGATCATCACCGGTGCCCACACCGGTGATGCCGCGTCCACCGCCGACATCGAGGAAGCCGCGGCGGCCTCGCCCCTCCCGGTGATGGTCGGCAGCGGCGTCGACGCGACATCCCTGCCGGGGTTGCTTCGCGTGGCGCACGGCGTGATCGTCGGCTCGGCGCTCAAGGTCGACGGTCGATGGGACAACGAACTCGATCCCGACCGAATCGCCCGGATCATCGAAGCCCGTCATGCCGAATGACCGGGGCGATCGGGTCGATCGCGGGAGCCATCCGAAACACGTTCTGGTCGGCGACGACCTGATGCTCGCCTGTCTCGACGGAACCGTCGTCTCCCCCGAGATCGACGGTCCGTTCCCGATCCTTCCCGGGACGATGCTGGCACTCGCCCTCGAATCCGCCCGGTCGGCCGGCATCCCGGTCGAATGTCGGCCGTTTTCGGTTC
>JAQWJM010000200.1:0-9945 GCA_029248335.1 Phycisphaerales bacterium | reverse complement strand
GGGTCCGACGTCACGATCTCAAGATGACGAGCGTCGAACTGACCCCGGAGAGCATCGCCTCGTTCGACTGCATCCTGGTGTCCACCAACCACACCGCCTTCGACTACGCGATGATCGCGGAACACGCGAAACTCGTGGTCGACACCCGGGATGCGATGCGTGATCACCATGACGACCTCGGCGACCGACTCGTCCTCGCCTGAGACTCGATCGATCATCACCCGAACATGACGTCCCCGCGACGGCGCCCCCGCCTTCGCGGGGACGTCTTCGTTCACGACGGCCATTCCGCCGGACGAAAGGCCGTCCGATGCGAGCCTCGCTTGAGCGAGGTACGGGCGGAGACGTGAGGCCGAAGGGGGAATATCCCGCCGGTCATGCTCCCGTCACCCGCGATCCCCACCCGAACCAGCCCTGATTTCGGGTTCCCCCGGACGGACGCGGCCGATCCGGGTGAACCGCCGACGACCCCGTCGGCCGGACGATGCCCTAGAATCCTCGCCCGCGATCCCGATCGGGATCGCGTTCGTGAACCGCCCCTGGAAGCACCGCGATGTCCTCTCCCACGATCATCTACACGCACACCGACGAAGCGCCCGCCCTCGCCACCCACTCCTTCCTCCCGATCCTCCGCACCTTCGCCGGGGCCGCCGGGGTCGAGGTCGAGACCCGGGACATCTCACTCGCCGGTCGGATCATCAGCCGGTTTCCGGATCGCCTGAAGCCCGAGCAGCGGATCGACGACCACCTCGCGGAGCTCGGAGAGCTGGCGACCTCGCCGGATGCGAACATCATCAAGCTCCCGAACATCAGCGCTTCGATGCCGCAGATGAAGGCCGCCATCGCGGAGCTCCAGTCGCAGGGATTCGACCTTCCGGACTATCCCGACGAACCGACCACGGACGAGGAACGCGACTTCAAGTCCCGGTACGACGCGATCAAGGGAAGCGCGGTCAACCCGGTCCTCCGCGAAGGCAACTCCGACCGTCGGGCTCCCGGCGCCGTCAAGGCGTATGCGCGGGCCCACCCCCACCGCATGGGCGTCTGGTCGAACGACTCGAAGAGTCACGTCTCGAGCATGACCGACGGTGACTTCTTTGCGAACGAGCAGTCGGTCGTGATGGATCACGCCACCGAAGTCCGAATCGAGCACGTGGGTACGGACGGTGCCGTCACGGCCCTCCGAACGCCCGTCGCCCTCGAAGCCGGGGAGGTCATCGACTCGACGTTCATGTCGAAGCGAAGGCTCGTGTCCTTCCTCGACGAGCAGGTGGCCGACGCCCGCGAACGCGGCGTGCTGTTCTCGCTCCACATGAAGGCGACGATGATGAAGGTCTCTGATCCGATCATCTTCGGCCACGCGGTCCGGGCCTACTTCAAGCCCGTCTTCGAGAAGCACGGCGAGACCCTCGCCGGCCTCGGCGTCGACTGCAACAACGGCTTCGGCGACGTGGTCTCGAAGATCACCCCGCTGCCGGAAGCGGACCGCAAGGCGATCGAGCAGGACGTCCAGTCGGTCTACGCCGCGGGCCCCGGCATCGCCCAGGTCGATTCCGATCGCGGCATCACCAACCTCCACGTTCCCAGCGACGTCATCATCGACGCCTCCATGCCCGTGTTGATCCGGGATTCCGGGAGGATGTGGAACGCCGCAGGCGAACTCGAGGATGCGAAGGCGGTCATTCCCGACCGCTCCTACGCCGGCGTATATCAGGCGGTGATCGACGACTGCATCGAACACGGCGCCCTCGATCCCACCATGATGGGCAGCGTCCCCAACGTGGGCTTGATGGCGAAGAAGGCCGAGGAGTATGGATCCCACGACAAGACGTTCGAGATCGCCGCCCCCGGGATCGTCCGCGTGGTCGGCCCCGACGGCAAGGTCCTGATGTCGCACGAGGTCGAGACCGGCGACATCTGGCGGATGTGCCAGACCAAGGACGCTCCGATCCGGGACTGGGTGAAGCTCGCGGTCTCCCGCGCCCGGGCCACCGGATCACCGGCGGTCTTCTGGCTCGATGCGACCCGCGCCCACGATGCGAACCTGATCGCCCGGGTCGAAGCCTGCCTGGCCGAGCACGACACCGACGGCCTCGATTTCCGGATCCTCGCGCCCGCTGAGGCCTGCCGATTCAGCCTGGCGCGGATCCGCAAGGGCGAGGACACCATCTCCGTCACCGGAAACGTCCTCCGCGACTACCTCACCGATCTCTTCCCGATCCTCGAGGTCGGCACCAGCGCGAAGATGCTCTCGATCGTCCCGCTGATGAACGGCGGCGGCCTCTTCGAGACCGGTGCGGGCGGCTCCGCCCCGAAGCACGTCCAGCAGTTCGAGAAGGAGAACCATCTCCGCTGGGACTCCCTCGGCGAGTTCCTCGCCCTCGCGGCGAGCTTCGAGCATCTCGCTTCGACGACCGGGAACGCTTCCGCCGGCGTGCTGGCCCGAACCCTCGACGAGGCGACCACCCGGTACCTGATGGAGAATCGATCCCCCAGCCGGAAGGCCGGCGAGCTCGACAACCGCGGCACCCACTTCTACCTCGCGATGTACTGGGCCCAGGCCCTCGCCGGACAGACCGACGACCCGGGGCTTGCAACGCGATTCGCCCCGATGGCGGCGGCGATGGAGGACCGGGAGACCGCGATCGTCTCCGAGTTGAACGACGCCCAGGGCGTTCCGATGGACATCGGCGGCTACTTCCAGCCGGACGTCGCGAAGGCGGCCGCGGCGATGCGACCCAGTCCGATCTTCAACACGCTGCTCGAAGGCCAGTTCGCCGACGCCTGAAACGTGACGATCCAGGTCCCGGTGAGCCTCGACGCCACCGGGTGAACGGATGTCCGCCGTTCGTTCAGCGGCCGGGCGAAGCCTCCCGCACCCAGGCGCGGACCAGGGTCTCGAGATCCGATTCGCCGGGGGCGTCGGTCGGCCCGAAGTAGCGCCGTTCGATCTCCGCGATCTCGGTTCGAAGCTCGATTCGCCGCGCTGGCGCGAGCCGTTCACCGAACCGTTCGTCGATCCGCTTCAAGGCGGCGACCGACGCGAACGGCGACCACCGCGATGGAAGCATCGACTCGACATCGTCGGCCGGCTCTCCACTTGCTCGCCTTCGCCGCAGAAGCAGCAACGCGAGGGCGACGCAGATCGCCGTACCGGCCCCGAGGATCACCGCGAGCGCCCACGGACGAACGCCCCGGCGGAGCGGAACCGTGTCACCTTCGGCGGTCACGAGATCCATGTCCTCGAACACCCGGACGGTGAGATCGCCGTCGATCCCCGCCGCCAAACGCGGAACCTCGAAGTCGCCCGACGTCGTCGCACCGGCCTCGGGCTCGTAACGGATCGACCATCGCCGTTCGGTCATCTGACGCTGCACGCCGTCGGCATCGGGCGCCTGGTAGGTCTTCTCGTCGTCCGCGTTCGCCATGAACCGGAAGACGACCTCGTCGTCCATCGACGCCTCGACCATCGCGAGCGGAAACGCCTCGACCCCGTCCTCCGTGATCCGGTGACCGGCGATCGCATCCTCGACCCCCACGAGGATCTCGTCGAGCTCCCCCACGACCCCGCGGCCCCGGGCGGTGATCTCGAGGAGGATCGCCCCGTCCGGATCACGAGCGTCGAGCACCTGGTCCACCGTGAGTTCGGAGAGCGGACGATCCGGCGCCACGGAAGCGGCGTCGATCGGCGGTGAGTTGGATTCCACCGCGAGGATCACCGGCCCGGTCTGGTCGATGAAGTCGAGGTCCATGCGGATCGGCGGGATTCGCTCGAGGCTCGGGTCCGTCGCCCGGAGCACCAGGTACGCGAGCGGCTTCTCCTGCCAGCCCGCCTCGCCGTTCTCCCGGACCTCGACGGACGGATGCATCGAATCGAAGAAGCCGATGCCTTCGAGTTCGAATCCGTCCTGCAGGGAATCGCGGATCGATCGCTCCAGCCGGTCCCGGTAGTTCACCGACGTTCCGCGGTTCCCGAGATTGACGTACACCCCGTTCTGCAGGTACTTCGCGAAGCCGTCGGTCTCCCGGTCGACCGCGTTGGTGTAGCGAAGGGCGAGCACCGCCGCGAAGGGTTCGTCGGTGCCGGTCCGGTCGGGACCGTCGACCGCGAGCCGGAGATGGATCTCGTCGTCGATGAGGTCCTCGTAGAGCGCGTTGATCCGTCGAAGCGGCGCCGCCGCCGGATGATCGCCGACCACCCGCAGCGCGTGCCGGACGATCCGCGGCTTCACTTCCGGATTCAGTCCGTCGACCGCCGTGGAGAGATCGCTCGCGAGCAGACCGAGGTGTGCCTCCGCGAGGCCCGGCTCCATCCCGAGCATCGCCTCGCGAATCCGACCGATCTGTTGGTCGCGTTCGGATCCTTCGAGCAGGATGTTGTCCCGGGTGACCTCGGCGAGATCGGTCGCCCCGATCGCCGCGTTGAACCAGGCCCGGAAGACCGCCGGGGACGGCTTCTCCTCGCCCCGGCCGGCGGCGGCCGCATAGGCCAGTGCGGCTCGTTCGAACGCTTCGAAGCTCTCGCCCCGGATTCGCGCGTAGTCCGCAAGGTCGTCGTCGTTCATCGATCGGCGATGCTCGAGCCGCTCGAACGCGAGGGCCGCACGCCGCACCGCGTGCTGCCAGGAGTCCGGTTCGACTTCGAGGGCCCGATCGATGAGCCGCATCGCGAGACCGTATCCCGTCTCGACCACCTCCGCGATCTCCGCGCCATTGCGCCGCATCCCGAACCGCTGCTGGACCTCTCGGGATCGCCAGCCACCGCTCAATCCCCCCTGCATCGCGGCGGCGAGCCGAGCCGCGGTCGTCGGCGGAAGTTCCTCGATCGGACCGAGGATCCGAACGATGTCCGCCTCGGTGTACGCCTCGGAGGCGCTGTGACATCCCTGGAACGCCTCGACCACCCCGCTCACCGCCCGAGGGTCGACGCCACGGTCGGCCATGAGATCGAGCACCCGGCGCAATCGATCGAGATTCCGGGCCTGACGTCCTCGGGTGAGCGGTGCCGCCGCCATCCCGACTCGACCGCCGTAGGCGAAGATCGCGGCGGAGATCGCGGCGTTCTGGCTGCTGCCGGCGTTCGGCCGCAGCCGACCGGTCCAGAGGTTCAGAAACTCGCCACCCATCTCCTCCGCTTCATCCGGATGCTTCGAGATCCCCTCCTCGAGGATGTCGAGTGCGACGTCGATCTCGTCGGCCCGGGTCGCGACCCCGGTGAACGCTCGATACGCCCGCACCGCCAGACTGGGTTCGATCGAATCGAGCCAGGTCTCCTCCGGTTTCGCCCGCATCAGCATCGCGATGCCCTTCGGCGGCCCGCCTCGGACGCCCTTCGCGGTCGTCGCCGCCTCGGCCTCCGCCACGAGCCCCGTGGTCAGCATCCGCATCGGGACCCGGATCACCTCGGATTCCACCCGGCCCGAATCGAGCAGGGTCTCCACCGCGGACTTCATCACGAGGATCGCCCGCGCTCGTTCGGCCTCGCCGAGGTTGCTCTTTCGCAGGTTCATCGCATCGAGTGCGATGACTTCGAGGGCGGCCGCCGCCAACCGCTCGCTCGCGAACACCGCCTCGAGCCACGCCGTCGCCTGCGCCTCGGGGATCTCCGGAAGCCGCTTCACAGCCTCCCGGAGCGCTTCCTGACGCACTTCGAAATCGGCGGATTCGATCAACGCGAGCTCGCCGAAGAGCTCCCACGCCTGAAGCGTCTCCTTCCGATCCGCGTGATAGATCCCGTGGATCAGCAGCCCGCGGGCATCCTGCTGTTCACGAACCCGATCGATCGGCGGCAGGTACGCGTACGCCTCGTCGGGCATGCCGGCGCGGGCCAGCAGGGCCGCGGTGCGGGGATGATTCGCTTCATCCTCGCCGCCGAAGAGCCGGGTGCCGGCCCGGATCTCCCCGAGCATCGGACCGGTGGAGGATTTCGTGGACGCCCGCTTCAGGAGCTTGCCCAGAACGTCGATCTGCCAGTCGGTCGGTTCACCGGGGGCCGCGTTCGCGAGCGCGAGCACCTCTTCCGGCAGGAGCATCGGATCGCCCTGGTTGGTGGACTGGATCACGTGCGAATAGATCCCGGGGGCCTCTTCGCCCGCGCGTTCGGCGAGGAACCACGCGAGCACGTCCCACTCTCCCGCCATCACGTTCAGATGCAGCCAGTTGGCGACTTCGGCGGGCTTCGCCTGCTCGTCGGGTCGGTCCTGCTGGGCGAGTCCCAGCTTCGTACGGGCCGCGAGCACCGTCTGCGGCGTCCGAGCGAACTTCTTCCGACTGATCGACGGCAGGAGCGGCGGCGCCTTGCCCGCCGCGGCGTCGAGCGCCGCGAAGCGAGCCAGCAGATCGATCTCCAGCGCCTCGTAGAACGCCCGCATGGAGACCTGCTCGTCGGGTGGCAGGGCGTCGTGAATCCGCCGAAGTCGAGCGATCTCGTCCGGCCCCGGTGAGTCGTCCGGAGTCGCTTCCGGCCCCGAAGCCGTTCCCGAGTCGTCCGCACCCGACGCCCCCGGCATCTCGGCGCCCGGATCCGACCCGTCGGCCTCCAGAAGCGTCGCAGGCACCAACGGTCGAGCGGGCGTGAGCGGCACGACCCGCACCCGCGCCGGTTTCGATTGCATCAATGCCGCGCCCGACGGCGTCGCGAGCAGCATCGCGGCGGAGGCGAACAGGAGACAGGTGAGGCCGGTCCGGCCGAAGGTTCGATGGTTCACGGTGCTTTGCATGTCGTTTCCACTCGAGATCGTGATGATTTTCGTGATCTTCATGGTCCTGATGATCCGGATGATCCGGATGGTCCGCGTGATGCGGGACCGTCGATGTTCCAGCCCGGGATCGGCGTGTCGATCCCGTCTCCTACCAACCCGGCCCGATCGGGCCCGGCCCGCCCGCCCCCCGACCGTCGCGACGCGTCGGTGGCCGTTGCGAGACGCCCTCTTGTCCTTGTCCGGGACGACGTCCGCGGGTCCCCCGCGGACTCTCCCGCGGCAGTGCGCGGCCTTCCAGTTCCGACTTGTCCATCTGCTCGAGATCGATCGTCCGCTCGACGTTGTCTTCGAGTCCCCGGACCACGGTCGCGTCGGCCCCCGCCGCCGCCGCGGTCTCCGCGAGCAACCGGAAGTGCTGCCGAGCCTTGATCGCCTCCGCCCGCCACACCCGGGCGGGCTCGCCCGCCATGCGAAGCAGCCGGGCCCCGAAGTAGTGCGCGGTCGCGAGTTCCTCGCGGGCCGCCCGCGCGAGTTCCACGTCGCCTGGTGCGCGGGATCGCGGCACCGTCAGTGGTTCGAGGTCGACGACGCCGTCCCAGATCGCACCGGATCGGACTCGGGCGCGGGCCTTCGACCAGCGGACCCGATCGATGGTGCGGGGATCATCGTCGACGAGCCGTTCCTCGACCTGGGCATACGCATCGGCCACCGCCGCCCACGCCGTCGAGGCCGTTTCGTAGGCGACCCGCTCCCGGTCGTCGGCGTCGATGCCCCCGGCATCGTCGTCCGTGGGATCCGCCGCCGCGTCGCCATCGAGGAACGCCTGGCGACGACGTTCGATCGTGTCGAGGTGCGCCCGATACGCCTCGGCCTGGAGATCGATCGCGAGTCGCTCCAGTTCACTCGCCTCGCGAAACCGCGTCGCCGCGATCTCACGGGCTGCGAGCGTCTTTCCGGGTCCGAAATGGAACGCCAGCAGGGCGACCGGAACCAGGGCCCAGGCCGACCATCCGAGTCGTCGCATCAGTTCGGTTCGACGCATCAGGAGAGTTCCTCCGTTCCACGCCAGCCCCGCGACCACGAGCGCGGCCTCCCCGCGATGGAAAGCAGCGGCCCCAGCAGCGCGAGGGCCGCCACGCCCGCGACCGACGAGTAGATCGCCAGCTCGCGCAGTCCGTCGGCGTCCGAGAGCCTCGGTTCGATCATCGTCAGGTCCTCCAGCAATCGGCTGGGTGGATGCCGGGTGTTCCCCTGGTGGTAGACCCCGCCGAGCCGGGCCGCCAGCTGCTTGAGCGAGACGGTGTCCTGCCGCGACGCGTGTCCACCGACCGACATCGTCTGCTGCGGATCACCGACACCGACCACCAGCACGTCCGCGATCGACGCCGGCAACGCCGGAACCGCGGTCGAGGTCAGTTCATCGCCATCGCTGACCACCAGCAGCGTCGCGGTGCCGGGCATCCAGGACCGGGCGGTCTCGAGCGACTTCGTGACGCCTTCGGTGATCTTCGTCGCCCCCGACTCGAAGGCCGTCGACATCGGCAGGCCGTCGAGCGCATTTCGCACCACCTCCTTGTCGAAGGTCTCGGTCAGCACCGGGAGCGCGTCCGTGTAGAAGGCGACCAGCGACACCCGGGTGGTCGAGGCGTCGAGCCGATCGAGGACGCCCTGCACGATCCGACCGGCGCGAATCGCCCGCGACTCCTTCTCCGCGTCCGGCCCCGCGTCGACCAGCTGCATCGACGGCGACACGTCGAGGGCGATCAACAGGTGCCGGGACGCCTCCCGGGTCGGGGTCTCCTCCCGCACCGCCGGGTCCGCGGACGCGAGCACCAGCAATCCCCAGGTCGCCGCGGCGGCGGCGAACACGCGGAGCGGCGATGCGATCGACGTCCACGCCGCGGGCCGACCGTCCGGACCGAAGGCGAGGTGCGCGATCCGCCGGATCCGGCGCTGGTGCAGGATCTCCGCGAGCAGCACCAGGACGGCGACCGCGATGGCGATCCAGAGGGCGACGAGCGGGGTGATCACCACGGGGTGTACCTCCCCCAGCAGAGCCCCACCAGGTGCCCGCCGAGACCGATCAGCCCCAGCACCGCGAACGGCGCGAAGAAGTCCATCGGGACCGTGCCGCCCGGCGCGAATCGATCGGGACGGAGTCCGGAGATCTGATCGAAGACCCGCTGCAGTCCCTTCGAGTCGGTCGCGACGAACGCCTCGCCGCCCGTCTCGCGGGCGAGGTCCTGGACCACCGCGGGCACCGATCCGTTTCCGACGTGTACGTGATGCACCATGATGTTCGACGCGTTGAGGTCGTCCGCGAGGGCGAGGGCGGTGCCCGAATCCGAGAGATCGCTGCTCACGCCGTCCGAGACGAGGATGACCATCCGGTCACCGTCCTCCGCCTCCTGCACCATGTTGCCCAGGCAGAATTCGAGGGCCCGCCCGATCCGGGTGCCGCCCATGTGCATCGGCTGCCGCTGGGGATCCGCGAACGGCAGCGCGTTCCGGATCGCCTCGAGGTCGCGGGTCAGCGGGACCCAACGGATGGGATACGACCCGAAGAGCGTGAGCCCGAACGCGTCGCCGTCACGGGCGTCGATGAATTCGACGACCGCATCCCGGGCCATTTCATACCGGCGTCCCGAAGACATGCTTCCGGAGACGTCGAAACAGAACTGGATGTTCGTCAGGACGCGTTGGTCGGCGGGACGCCGCAGCACCTGTGGTCCCGCCAGGATGAAGACGACGCCGATCAGGGCGATCGCGGGCAGTGAATCGAAGGCCGCCAGCAGCCAGCGGATCGCGCGGCCGGATCCGTGGTGCCGGTGGTCGAATGGAAGCACGACGCCCCAGTTCCGACGCTGCCAGGCCCAGACCAGCAGGATCGCGGGGACCGCGAGCAACAGGAGCACCCCGGGATGCGTGAAGCTCATGGCGTCGCTCCCGGCATGGTTTCCCGATACGGCGCAAGCAGTTCACCGAGTTCCGTGGCCGACGGCGTTCGTCCGCCCGGCGCGTGCAACCACGACTCGACGCGGCGGAGCAGTCGACCCGCCTCGGGATCGGTCCGGATCCTTCGAACCGCCTCGACCGGATCGTCCGCGAGTCCGAGTCGCCCGCTCCAGTGGGCGAAGAGCAGGAGTTCGAGGCGACCTCGTTCTTCGATGGTGAGTTCGCGATCGACGGCACGACGCACGAGTGGTTCCAGTCGGTCGAACACGGTGGGCGGCGTCGGGGCGAC
>JAQWJM010000187.1:0-4233 GCA_029248335.1 Phycisphaerales bacterium | reverse complement strand
GACGTCTCCATCGTGAACCCCGCGATCGGCGGCGATCGCGCCCGTGTAGTACGCCATGGCACGGAAACCGCGTGGCTCGAGATGCGCGACCAGCGCCTCGATCGGCACGTGCTGCGTCAGGCTCCCCGAAGCGCCGATCCGACATTCGGCGAGCACCAGATCGATCCGATCATGGCGAATGGCGGCCTCGGCGCCGTGCAGGACATCGAGTTCGTGGCCTTCCACATCGATCTTGAGCACCTCGAGCCGTGACAATCCCAGTCGGCCCAGCTCCTCGTCGACCGTTCGCACCGGCACTTCGACCGGCGGGCCGTGACCTTCCGCTGCGCCCGCGGCATCCGCGACGATCCGAGCGCACATGTGGTGGACCCCCGGATCCATCGTGGCCGAGCCGGATCTCCGGCTGAGCCCGACCTGGTGCAGCGAAGCCCGAGGACGGACGGCCTGCCGACGCCGAAAGGTCGACGGGAAGGGGTCGTAGCAATGCAGGTCGACGTTCGGAAGCCATCGACGTACGGCGCGTGCCGTCTGCCCGAGATTCGCACCCACGTCGAACACCACGCTCCGGCGGTCGAGCGGACGTCCCATCCCGTGGAGGAGCGTCCGGATGTCGAGCCACGGATCCATGCCCCAGTGCAATCGGCTTCGCCGAAGCAGGAGCGACGTCGCGAGGCGAAGCCTCGTCGGGAGCGACACGAGATTGGATCGAATCCTCACGCGAAGAGACTCCGCCCCGGATCGTCATCGTTGCGTATCAGCAGCACGTCCGCCCTGGTCGTGGACGATGCTCGTGCGCGCACGCCCTGTGACTCATGCGAGAGACGCAGGCCCCTGCGGAGAATACTGATATTTTCCTAGCCGCCCGAGCCCGCGGCGGCCGCCCGCCGTTCGAGCTCCTGAGCCGCGTAGAGCATCGCATCGCGATCCTCCTCGGGCGCCGAAGCCGCCTGGGTGCGAAGCTGGGTCGCGATCGCCGGATACGCGAACGGACGCTGCGGTTCGGGGACCTGCGACTCGATCTGGGCGAACACCTCCTGGATCTTCGCCTGCTGGGTCTCGTCGAGCGCGTCGAAGGAGATCATCGTCTCGGCGACGGGCGCCGGTTCCGCGGCGGGATCCCAGGCCTTCACCCCGTCGAACTCGAGCCCGCCGAGGTTTCGAAGCTGGGCGGTCGACGCGGCGATCTCCCCCGCCATCGGCTCGACCCGGCCGCCGAGGTGCTCGGCGAGGAACGCCTCGACCACCGCGTTGAACGCGTTGTTGTTCTCCGGCTTCGCGAAACCGTGACCCTCGTCGGGGAAGACCACGTAGGTGACGGGAATCCCGCTCGCCTCCATGGCCTCGACGATCTGATCGCTCTCGGAGATCTTCACCCGGGGATCGTTCGCACCCTGCCCGATGAGGAGCGGCCGCGAGATCCGGTCGACGTGGGTGAGCGGCGAGATCGAATCGAGGTACGCCGGATCGTCCTGCGAGCCGACTCGGGTCTCGAACATCACCTTCATCGGCGCCCAGTACGGCGGAATCGTCGAGAGCAGGGTCGAGATGTGCGAGGGGCCGACGATGTCGACGCCGCACGCCCAGAGTTCCGGGTCGCGGGTCATGCCGGCGAGCGTCGCGTAGCCGCCGTAGGAACCGCCCATGATCGCGAGCCGATCGGGATCCGCCCAGCCCTGGTCGACCGCCCACCGGGCGGTGTCGTTCACGTCGTCCTGCATCTTCGCGTACCACTCGCGGTTGCCGGCGTTGAGGAAGTCCTTGCCGAAGCCGGTCGAGCCGCGGAAGTTGACGTTGAGCACCGCATAGCCGCGGTTGGTGAGCCACTGGTGATACGGGTTGTATCCCCAGCTGTCGCGGGCCCACGGGCCACCGTGCACCATCACGACGAGCGGAAGCTTCGCCTCGCCGTTCCAGCCGGCGGGGAGGGAGTAGTAGCACGGAAGCATCAGGCCGTCACGGGCCTCGATCTCGACCGGCGTCATCTTGACCAGCGGAAGGCCTTCGAGATCCGGACGACTGGTGAACAGGTACCGCCCCTCCTGCGTGTCGCGATCCCACAGCCAGTACTGCACCGGGCCGTCGTCGACGAGGTACGCGACGATCCAGGTGCGGTCGTCGCCGGACCGATCGATCACCTCGACTTCGCCGTCGACGAGCTTCGCCAGGGCGTCGAGATCCGGCTTCACCGCGGGGTCGAGGATCGTCCAGGTCTTGCGAAGCCGGTTGGTCGCCACCGCTTCGGGCTGCTGGGTGATCGGGTTGATCATCAGGTCGGCGACGTCGCTTTCCTCGCTCGCGAAGATCGTCTCGCGTTCGAAGGTGCCGTCGAGGTTCGGACGGATCGCCACGAACCGCGCCTTGTCGCCGCCGCGGGCGTCGATCCCCCACATCGTCTTGCCGGTCTTGTCGAATCCGGCGGTGCTGGTGGTCATCGCGTCCTCGAGGCCGACGCGATCGAGTTCCCGCCATTCACCGTCCGGCGAATCCCGGAACTCGCTCATGCTGCCGCCGTCGGGCGTCATCCGCGTGCGGACCCGGACGTTCCAGTCGTCGTCGGGCACCATGCCGACGAAGCCGTCCTCGTTGAGGAAGATCGGTTCGGCGTCACCGGTCGTCGTGTCGATCCGGACCATGTCCATCGCCTGCGGATCACGGGCGTTGGTCTGCACGAGGATCTGATCGGGACGATCTCGGTGACCGCCCACCAGGCTCGCCTTGACCTCGTCGCCGGGCGTGAGATCCGTGGTCGTGCCGGTCTCGAGATCGACCGCGTAGACGTGGGTGTTCTCGTTGCCACCCTTGTCCTGCACGTAGAGGATCTGCTCGTTGTTCCACGACCAGCCGTAGGAACGGATCGGTCGATCCGTCGAGTCGGTCACCGAGCGGGCATCACCACCGTCGACCGGCATGACCCACACGTTCAACACGCCGTCGAGCGGCGCGAGATACGAGAGCCACTTCCCGTTCGGCGAGATCTGGACGCCGGCCCGCTCGGGGTTGCCGAAGAGCGTGTCCCGGGGGATGAGTGGCACGTCGGTGGTGCCCGCGATGGTGGCGGTGGTGGTGGTCATGGTGATTGCCGTGGCCAGAAGTGCGGTGCGAATGGACATGAGAGGAAGGTTTCCGGAGACGTGAGAAAGACTGGGCGACATCGAAATTCCCGCAGCCCACCGGCCTGATTCTTCGGCGGCGAGACGAGGTCATTTCATCGCGAGCGGCATTGTCACCCGAAGCGGCGTCGCTGTCATCACCCCCGGCGGCCGAAATCCGTCATTCGAACGACTGGAATCACCATGGACGCCATGAGCGGGTCCGTGGCACGGGGCCGACCGTTCGGCGGGCGTCCTTCCATGGTTTCGAAGGCGTCGGCCATGGTGCGCCCACACCTCCCGAGAAAGGCGGTCCATGCTCCATCGCTCGGCCGGGGACACCCCGCTGCACCGCCTCCTGCTTCCGATACTCCCACTCCTCTTCATCGCGGTCGGATGCGTTGGCACCGGCATCACCGAGAATCGAGCCCTGAAGCACGATCCGCCCGGCCACGTCGTCTTCTTCGAATACGGCCGACGCAACGAGCCCATGAAACCGGGAATGAACCGACGTGCCTTCTACACCGTCGGTTCGTCCGCTGGTGCGAACGCCGACCAGCCCGACCCCCGGATCGTTCGAATCGAACCGGGCACCCATCGAATCACGGGCTTTTCCCAGCTCACCTCGCGCCGTCTCCGGGCGCGCCGTCGACGCCGCGGCCGGAGCCCGGATATTGCATCCTCTACGACGGACGCTTCGAGAACGATCGGACTCGGATGGTCGCGAACGAGCTCGCGATCGGCAATACCGCCGAGTCCGCGAACGGGGTGCCGAGCCGATTCGACACGATCACCCGTTTCGATGAAGCGACCGAGATCTGCCTGGATCACCAGTCGGGTCGCAAGGTCGAGGGCCTGTACCTGACCTGCGTCGACGACGATCCCGCGGGCCCGTCGTACAACCGACCGTTCGCCCAGGTCACCATCGTTCGACTCGGGGATTGAGAACGTTCGACGGGATGGCGAGAGAGTCGACGCCGGTCACCCCGGTGTCCTCATCGCCGTCGCCGGATCGACCTCGGGCGTTTCCGACGTCGACTGGCGTCAGTCCCACCACCAGTTCAGGAACCGATCGGGCCCGAGCTGCGTGAGTCCGAACCCGAGGGCCCAGGCGATCGCGACGATCCCGAGGTAGTGGATTCCC
>JAQWJM010000165.1:0-10753 GCA_029248335.1 Phycisphaerales bacterium | reverse complement strand
CTCGAGCCAGGCATCGAAGCCCGCCTCGCACGGCATCGGCCCGAGGGATGTCAGATCGAGATGGGCGTGCGCGTTGACCATCGCGGGGCACACGAGCTCGGTGGGGAGCTCGACGATCTGATCCACGCGGGGGGCTCCAATGGCCGCCGGAGCGTCCACGGCGACGATTCGGGCGTCCTCCACGAGGATCGCCGCCGGTGCGATCGCCTGCGACGCATCGATCGCGGCGGCGGCCCTCAGAAGGATCCGCCCCTGTCCGGGGATCGCGTCGCGGGGTTCAAGTGAGGTCAATGGTTCGGCCGATCCTTTCCATGGGCGACGGGGCAGCGATCCGCCGCTCGATCTACACTCTAGGAGACGCATGGAACGGTCGCCGGGCGATCGTCCAGGCCGTCTCTCTTCGATTGCTCCGACCTCTCCGGAATCCCACCGATGCCACGACGCCGTCTCCGTCTCCTGCTCCTCGCGCCCATCGCCCTCTCCGCCGTCGGCTGTGTGCCGCAGGAGAAGTACGACGACCTCCTGAACGCCTATCGCGCCGAGGAGCGAGAGGGCGTCCAGTCGCAGGCGGAACTCGAGGCGATGAAGCAGAACGAGTCCATGCTTCGCGGCCAGCTCCAGAAGGCGGTCACCGATCTCGATCGGGCGATGTCGCAGCTCGAGGATCAGAACGGCGAGATCTCCCAGCTCCGCGGCGACTTCGAAGCGATGCTCGAAACGGTCAGCGGTCTGGACACGGGTCCCCTGCCCGCCGATCTGAACGCGGCGCTGGTACGCCTCGCTTCGCAGAACGACCTCCTCGAATTCGACGAGCGAACCGGCATGCTCCGATTCTCGAGCGATCTGACCTTCGATCTCGGCTCCACGACCCTCAATCCCGCCGCGAAACAGGCGATCGGGGCCCTTGCCGGCATCCTTGAGACCAAGGACGCCCTCGCCTTCGAGATCCGGGTGGTCGGACACACCGACAACATGCCGATCAGTCGGCCCGAGACGCGGGCCAAGCATCCGACGAACATGCATCTCTCGACGCACCGTGCGATCTCCGTGCGGGACGCCCTCGTGAAGGATGGCATCGCGGCCAATCGGGTCCAGGTGGCCGGGTATGGCGAGTTCCGCCCGGTGGCCGAGAACGGCAAGCGAGGTTCCGCCACGAATCGTCGCGTCGAGATCTTCCTCACGCCGATGCCGGCGGTCATCGAGATCGTGGAGTCCACCTCGGTGGACATCATCGAGCCCTCGCGTCCCGCCGCGGCCGAAGAGGAACCGCTGAAGTAGCGCGATCCGAGCACTTCTTTCCGCAACCGACGACGCCGGAGCCACCATCAGGAGGCTCCGGCGTCTTGATGTTGGGAAAAGTCTGATTTCAAGCCTTGTCGTCCGGTAGGTGCCCTCCTACGCTTCGGGACGAAGACTCAGGGGTGTGGAATCACTGAACAAATGCAGAAATAGCCTTTTCGATGGGATTAATCCCCTCGTGAGGCTAGATTGAAGTCCGGACGCCCGTTCCCAACAGGCGGTTTCTGCGCTCTTGGTCTCAAATCGTGCCCCATTCCGGGGTTCCGTCTCCCGTTTCTCCATCCCCGCACCATCGAGATACCTCTCGAGGAGTAACAGATCCAATGACCCGATCTCTCGCCCTGCTGACCGCCGCCGCCGCCACCAGTGCCGCGTCCGCCGGTCTCGCCGACGTTCGGATGAGTGAGTTCCGAATCGCCCAGCCAGGCCTCGACGTCGACCAGTACGTCGAGTTCGTCGGCGAACCCGGCGCTTCGCTCGACGGCCTGCAGTTCGTCGTCGTCGGCGACCTGGAAGGCGCCTTCCCACCAGACCAGAACGGTGGCGTCGAAATCGTCGTGGATCTTTCGGGGGTCATTCCCGCCGACGGCATCTTCCTCCTCGCCTCACCGACCTATTCCCTCGGCGGCGCGGACCAGACCGCCGATCTCGACTTCGAGTCGGGAGAGAACCTCACGTTCTTCCTCGCCGACGGGTACACCGGCACGGTGGGCGACACCGTCGATTCGAATGCCGACGGCGTGCTCGACAAGGGCGTGATCTCGGTCGTCGACTCGCTCGCCGTGCTCGCCGACCAGAATCCCGACGGATTCGGTTCGGAGTTCTACTACAGCGACACCACCATCGGCCCCATCGCCGGCTTCCCCCCGCTCCACGGATGGCGCTGCAGCGACACGCTCGTCTGGCGTCCCGGTTCGGACGCGGTCGGCGGTGACAACGAAACACCCGGACTCCCCAACGCGACCTGCGACGGCGGTGGCGGCGGTGGTCCGGACGGTCTGATCCTGAACGAACTCCGGATCGACCACTCCGGTGCCGACAACGACGAGTTCTTCGAGCTCAAGGGCGATCCGAACGCCTCCCTCGACGGGTACGCGGTCATCGCGATCGGCGACGGCGCGGTCGGCAGCGGTGCGATCGAGAGCATCTCGCTCCTCGACGGCTACCAGCTCAACGCCGAGGGCTACTTCGTCGGCGCGAAGAGCACCTTCACCCTCGGGATCCCCGACGGGATCTTCGACGACCTGCAGTTCGAGAACAGCGACACCGTCACCATCTTCCTCGTGTTGAACTTCACGGGTGAACTCGGCGGCGACATCGACGTCGACGACGACGGCGTGATCGACTCGTTCTTCTGGGACGAGATCCAGGACGGCGTGACCATCCTCGAGACCTGCGTGGAACCCCCCACCACCACGGAATGGGGCTACGCCGCGGTCGTGGTGCCCCCGGACGGCATCTACGCGGCCGGCGGCATCTTCCGATGCGAGCCGAGCGGCGACTGGACGGTCGGTGGCTTCTCCTTCGGCGACTACTCCCAGGAGCACACGCCCGGCACGATCAACATCGAGTGTGATTCGATCGGCTGTGGCGGCCTCGCCCGAAGCTGCTTCGAGGCCCAGGACGGTCCCGGCTGCAGCGACATCGTGATCTGCGAGCTGGTGTGCGAAGCGGACAGCGCCTGCTGCTCCGCCGAATGGGACACCAACTGCGCCAGCCTCGCGACCGCCTACCTCGCCGACGGCGATCCGCCGGCGGTCGCGATCAACGAGTTCCGAACCAAGCAGCCCGGTGGCGATGACGACGAGTACGTCGAGATCATCGGCGATCCGGGTGAGAGCCTCGACGGCTTGAGCGTGGTGTTCATCGGTTCCGACGGCTGCGAGCCCAACGGGGTCGTGGTCCACCAGTACAACCTCATCGGGCAGACCATCCCCGGCAGCGGCTACTTCGTGATGGGTGACCCCACCCTGAGCCTCGGAACCGGCTCACCGGACTACCCGATCGACATCGAGCTCATCGACGGTGGCAACCTCACCGCCGCCCTCGTCTGGAACTTCGTCGGCGCCCGTGGCGGCGACCTCGACATCGACAACGACTGCACCCTCGACTCCACGCCGTGGGATGCGACCGTCGGCGACGTGGTCGCGATGTTCGGCGACTCCAGCGAGAACTGCATCTACCTGAACGCGATCGAGGTCGGCCCCGACGCGATCTACACGCCCGCCCACGTCTACAAGTGCGCGAGCGGCGAATGGGACTTCGGCGCCTTCGATCCGTCGCTCGGCGTCGACACGCCGGGACTCGCGAATCTCGAGTGCGGCGCTCCGCCGGCACTCTGCGGCGACCCCGCTTCGGGCGACTGCTTCGAAATCGGTTCCCCCGGCTGCGACGACGAGATCTGCTGTGACCTGGTCACCAGCCTCGATCCCTTCTGTGCGACCGATTCGTGGGACGAGACCTGCGTCTCCCATGCGTTGAACATGTGTCTCCCCCTCGGAAACGCACCGGACCTCCGCATCGCGGAGATCCGGATCGATCAGCCCGGTGCCGACGTCGACGAGTTCATCGAGATTCGTGGCGAGCCCGGAACCGCGCTCGACGGCGTCTCCGTGCTGGTGATCGGCGACGGTGGGGGCGGCTGCGGCAGTCTGGAAGTGGCCGTGCCCCTCGGTGGCGTGACCATCTCCGGAAACGGCACCGCCCTGGTGTCCACCGATTCGTTCACCCTCGCTTCGCTCGAAACCGTGCGTCGCTTCGCCTTCGAGAACAGCGACAACCTCACCTTCCTGCTGGTGTTCGGTTTCGTCGGCGAGTCGGGCATGGATCTCGACACCGACGATGACAGCGAACTCGACGTCACGCCGTGGGAATCGATCATCGACTCCGTGAGTCTCGTCGAGACCCCTGACGAGGGCGACTGCTACTACAGCCCGGTTCAGATCGGTCCCGACGTGGACATCGACGACAACGCCTTCGTCCCCGCCCAGGTCTGGGCGTGTGACGACTCCGGCGTCTGGAACATCGGCACCTTCGATCCGGCGAGCACCGAGCCGCCCGCCGCGGACACCCCCGGCGTCGTCAACGCCGATTGTGGTGGCGGTGACGACTGCCCCGGTGACTTCAACAGCGACGGTGAAGTCAACGGGTCGGACTTCGGATTCCTGCTGGCGGCGTGGGGCCCGTGCCCCGGTTGCCCAGAGGACCTGAACGGTGACGGCGAAGTCAGCGGTGCCGACGTCGGACTCCTTCTTTCGGTGTGGGGTCCCTGCCCCTGACCGGAACGGTTCGACGGGCTGGAACCGTCCACCCGATAACGACCGCGAGCCGGGCGATCCACTGGATCGTCCGGCTCGCTTTTTCATCCTCAAGGCCGCAAACGAACGTTGGAACCCTCGCGAACCCCACTGAATCGGGATCTTTTCACGTGTGCGGGCGTCATTAGGGTCTAGAATCGTTCGACGTACCATTTTTTTGCAAACCCGGAGTTAAAAGAGACATGCGACGCGTTACCGAACTGCTCGGAGGCTGTGCGGGCCTCCTCCTCGCCGCCGGAGTCCACGGACAGTCTTGCGACACCGTGCTGAACACCGGCAGCCTCGACCTGACCCAGGGCGGCGTTTCCTGCGCCGACACCGGCATCACCACCGCCAACTTCTTCGCGAAGAGCTACGACCTCAGCGTGCTCCTTCCCGGTGAGGATTTCGAGCTGAGCTGCATCGAGTTAGGTGCGACCAATGGCAACACGACCGCGCTCGAAGCGACGATCACCGTGTACGTGGACACCGACGGCGGCGACCCCCGGGCGCCGGGCGTCGACATGGAAGCCATCGGTACGACGACGCTTGAACTCGCGGGAGCCAGTGGCAACGTGCTCCTTCAGGCATCCTTCGATCCGCCGCTGTGCCTCGGCGCCGGTGGGACCTACGTGGTCGAGATGGGCATTCCGCAGGCGACCGACGGCTTCGCCTCGATCGCCGGCAACGTCGGCCCCGACAACCAGACCTTCATCCGAGCCGACGACTGCGGTCTCAACGAATACGTCAGTTACGCCTCCATCGGCTTCGACACCCAGTTCTGGGCCCAGCAGCTCATCGGTGAAGCAGGCTGCGACGGCGTGGTCTGTGACTGCTACACCGGAAGCGACTGCTTCGTGCCCCACGAAGAGCCGGGCTGCGACGACCCCATCTGTTCCGCGACGGTCTGCAGCTTCGACCAGTTCTGCTGCGACGTGACGTGGGACGACAGCTGCTCCGCACTCGCCGAGGCCTACTGTGGCGTCAGCGGTTTCCCCTGCGACTTCCCGACCGCGACCTCCACCGAGACCGAGCCCTGCGGGCAGGACACCAACGGCGGTTGCAACATGGACGTCCCCGCCTTCGAGTCGATCTCGGTCGGTGACGTGGTGGCCGGCACCTACTTCGCCGACGAGACCGCGGAGGTCCGCGACACCGACTGGTACGAGTTCACGATCGAGGAACGCTCGATCGTCACCTGGACCGTCTGGAGCCGGGTCGCCGTCGACAACTTCATCATCAACGACCAGTGCGACGATCTGCTCGCGATCGTCGCGGTCGGCAGTGGCGAATGCCCCAACGTCAACACCGCCTGCCTCGAAGCCGGTACCTACCGCGCCTTCGTCGCCCCGGTCGTCGACGGAAACCTTCCCTGTGATCTTCCCGAGTTCCCGGAATACGTCGCCTCGCTCGAAGCCGAGCCGGTCGACGGCTGCCCCGGATTCGACGAGTGTGCCGGCGGTACCGAGTCGATCACCCCGAACAGTGGTCTCGAGCTCACCGCGGGCGGCATCAGCTGTGCTGCGGGCGGCATCACCACCGAGAACACCTGGGCGGTCACGATCGACCTCGCGACCGGCACGACCGGTGGCTCCGACGTCTCCGTCTCCTGCGTCGAATTCGGCGTGAACAACGGTGGCTCGGCCGTTCCGGCTTCGGTCCAGCTCTGGATCGACACCGACGGCGGCGACCCGGTCCAGCCGGGCGTCGACCTCGAACTGATCGGAACGCGGGAAACCGTGGCGGTCACCGGTGTGAACCTGCAGCGGGCCTCCTTCGATCCCCCGATCTGCGTCCCCGCGGACTCGCAGCTCGTCGTCTCCCTGAGCATGGAGCCCAGCACCGACGGCTTCGCGACCTTCGGCGGCAACAACCTGCCCTCCTCGAGCGGCACGTTCATCCTCAGCGACTCGTGTGGCCTCGCCACCTTCACCAACCTGATCGACATCGGCTTCCCCGATATCAACTGGGTCGTGGACGTCGAAGCCGACCTCGAGTGCGGCGGTGGCAGCGACTGCACCGGTGACTTCAACGGCGACGGCGTCGTCGACGGAGCGGACTTCGGATTCATCCTCGCCGCCTGGGGCCCCTGCCCGGGCTGCCCCGAGGATCTGGACGGCAACGGCACCGTCAACGGTGCCGACGTCGGCCTCCTGCTCGCGGTCTGGGGCCCCTGCCCCTGATCGAGTTCGGAACCACACGCTGAAATCCACGGGGCGGCCTTCGGGCCGCCCCGTGTTTCATTGGGGGATTGCCGCATCGACGGCCCCCGGACGCCTCGATCCGTCATACGCTCTCATCGATGCCGAACGCTTCACTTCCAATCGCACTGGTGCTTCCGGCCTGGCTCGGATCGCTGATCGTCCGGTTGTTGGCGCCGGTCGGCGATTTCACGCGATTCTCGCTGTCCGTTCTGGCCTGGACCATCGCGAGCCCCCGGTCCTGGATGAGCCGGCGTCACATCGCCCCCCCGATCTTCACGGTCGGGGTCGCCAGCATCCCGGTCGTGGCGACGACCGGAATGTTCATCGGGATGATTCTCGCCCTCGAAGGGTTCGCCCAGTTCGATGCCCTCGGCATGGCCGACCGCATGGGCGGGATCATCAACTCGAGCGTCGTGAAGCAGATCGGTCCCGTACTCGCCGCGGTCATGGTCGCCGGGCGGGTCGGCGGCGCCCTCGCCGCGGAACTCGGGACCATGCGGGTCACCGAGCAGCTCGATGCGATGCAGGCGATGTCGGTCGATCCGGTCCGAAACCTCGTGGTCCCGCGGTTCGTCGCGTGCGTGGTGATGACACCCATCCTCACCATGTACTCGAACGCCCTCGGCGTCTGGGGGGCGTGGGCCATCCTGACCGGGCTCTTCGGGGTCAACACGGCCGACTACTGGTATTACACGGGACTCGTCGTCCACTGGTGGGACCCCGCCGCAGGACTGCTCAAGAGCGTGTTCTTCGGCGCCGCGATCGGCCTGGTCTCCTGCTGGCGCGGCTTCAACTGCGTCGGTGGGGCGAGCGGTGTCGGTCGCTCGGCCACCAGCGCCTTCGTGACAAGCTTCCTCGCGATTATCGTCATCAATCTCGTGCTCGCGAGTTTCCTCAACGAGCTGTACTACGTGTTCTTCCCGACGGGGGTCCGATCAGTGCTCGGATGAGCCGACGGCACGATCGCAGGAACCGGGTCGCGATCCCGTTCGAATGCCAGTCCGAGCCCGCACCGGACCAAAGGCCCAAGGAGTCCGCCCCATGCATGGATCAATCGGCCTGATCATCGCGTCGATGCTCGTCGAACCGGTGTCCCCCATCGCGTCACCCGCGAACCCGACGCCCATCCGCACCGCGGTGGTCGAGACGCAGGATGCGGATCCCTGGCCCGGACGACCGAATCCACCGCTCTATCGCGGGAACCCGCGTGGCTACACGGTCGGCCTCTTCGTCGACTTCGGGACCGAGCGGTTCCTCATGGCCGGCGGTGCGGTCACCATGGAGATCGCGACGATCGACACCACGATGGTGGCCGATCTTCGCGGCCTCGAGGCGTCGGTCCGCATCAACGGATCGCCGGTGCCGTCGGGGCTCGAGATCGAGGGTGATCCGGCGGCCGGACAGCAGCGGGTGACCCTCCGGCTTCCCAAGGGTGAATCGACCGCCGCCATCTCGACCCGTGCCTCCTGGCCGGCCATCGCATTCGACATCGTGGTCGACGAGAAGGCGGCGGCACAGGTCACCTGGCCGCGGGAATGGCCCGATTCGGTGCGTCCGTATCTGGCGGCGAGCGATCTCATCCAGTCCGACGACGAGATCTTCAAGACGTTCATCGAACGGACGACCGAGGGAAGGCTGCGGCGGACGCCGATCTACGTCGCGGCGAAGGAACTCGTCCGGAGCACGATCCTCGAGTTCCGGAACGTCGAGGGGAGTTCCCTCCGGCGCGAAGGCGACGGTCGCATCGTCGGGTTCCAGCTGCAGGGTGCCGCGGCGGCGACCTCCGCGGTCCAGGTCACGCCCGCCGACATGGTCTGCACCTGCGTCGCGGTCCTTCGGGCCGCCGGGATCCCGGCCCGCCCGGTGATCGGCATCCACTCGGGCGACGGCGACGCCAAGGATTCGAAGCGGCCGAAGGGGCGACGGACGTTCTGCTGCTGGGCGGAGTTCCATCTCCCCGGGGCCGGATGGGTTCCCTTCGATCCGTTCGAGATGCGCGGACAGGGACTTCGACGGGCGGACATCGCCCGTCCCTGGCGCTGGTTCGGCAGCATCGACAGCATGAACAGGCGGGTCGGAATCGCGTACGACTTCGCGCCCTTCAACCAGGGCCGCGTGCTCGGCTATCCCGCCGGCTGGGTGTATCGACTCGAATCAAGCGACCCGATCATCGGTTTCGGTCTGCCGATCACGTCGATCCAGATGATCGGTCGAGGGCCGGTGCGTCCCTGATCCCCGGAGACCTCGACGCCAAAAACGGACACGTCCCGATGCGGGACGGGCATCGGGACGAGTCCTCGGGAGCAGGCTGGAGCCGGGCAGGTCCAGCCGTGATTCACCTGTGGTTCAGGATCGCGGCGTGATCTTCGTCGAACCGCTGCGTTTCCGGCCCGTCTTCGAGACGCTGATGCCTCGGCCCGGCGCTGCCGTTCCGCGGCCTCGATTCCGCTTGTTGCTTCGAATGCCTCGGTTGGAGTTCGTGCGTCCGAGTTCGATCACCCGTCGTCCGGTGTCGCCGCCACCCACGCGGACCGGCGACTCGACGTCCCGGCGTTGGACGAAGTGTTCCGGATCGCCGCCGATCACGAGGGCGGTCTCGAAGATCGCCTTGTCGCCCGAGGTGATCCGTCCGTGATGACGCATCGTGAATCCGCGTTCGATCGCGGGGGCGTCGAATCCGGGCCACGGCGCTCCGAAGTTGGAATCGGCCACCGCGGTTCCCGCGCCGCCGCCGCCCATCATGAACGGCCCGGTGTGCAGTCGCCGGGCGGAGGTTTCGTCGAGCCCGATCTCCCAGAGCGATTCGCCCATGGGGACGTCGATCACCCCGCCGGCCTGATCCATCTCCAGCGTGACTCGAACACTGCCACCGAGTTTCGACGCGTTCGAGATCACCGGGTTCAGCAGAAAGGCGGCCCGCAGGTCGTACACATGCCGGTCCGCGGTCAGGTTGTGGATGGAAGCCTTGCCGTCGAGCCGGGCGTCTCCGGTCGGGTCGAGATCCGCGGTCCAGTTCCAGGCGATCTTGAAGTCGCCGGCGGGATCCTCGTGTTCGCCCACGAATCGGAGGGCACCCTTGACCATGGCACCGGCGGCGACGAGACGCCGAGGGGCCCCATCGTCGACCCGGATCTCGATGATCGCCCGATGGTCGGAGTTCGTGGCGTCCGAACCACCGTTCCCGGCGGCCTTCACCACGGAGGCATGTCCCCCGAAGAGGAGGGCGATGCATGCGAATGTCGTTCGAAGACCCTTCATGTGCGTCCCATTTCCCTTGATCCGCAGCCGGTGGCCCATCATCGGACTGCGGTCCTCGAAACCCTCGATTTCATCAGGGCGGATGGCAAGTGATTTCGAAACGGTTCGGGGCACGATGGTGGATCTGGTCCGGTCGTGCCGGTGTTGCCGGTCTTGATGACGCACGCCCACTGCCGTGAGGTCCCGGCCGTACCGCGTCGGGGATGTTCAATGGAAATCACGACTCCGGAGCCCCGTGGTCCGGATCGCCTCCTCGCCGGGGCGATGCTCTCGAGTCCGGGAGACCACCAGATGAACCACATCCCGTCGACGCTCGATCCGGCCATCAGCGATCAGGATCCCGGCGTGTCGGATCGTTCTTCGATGCCGGGCGTACACCCGGGGCTTCACGATCAGATTCGCGATCCCGGTCTCGTCTTCAAGCGTGAGAAAGACGATTCCGCCCGCGGTCGAAGGACGCTGCCGGACGAGGACCACCCCCGCCACCGAGATCCGTGTTCCGCCGGGACACGTCCCTTCGTCCAGCAGCTCCGATGCGAACCGCACGCCGAGCGTCGCCAGATCGCCACGCATGCAGGCGACCGGATGTCGATCCACCGACAACCCCGACGAGGCGTAGTCGTCGACGATCGACTGGAGCGCGGTCGTCGGAGGCAGGATCGCCGATGGCTCCTCGATGCCGCCTCCCTCGGTTCG
>JAQWJM010000158.1:0-2680 GCA_029248335.1 Phycisphaerales bacterium | reverse complement strand
AGCAGCAGGAGCAGGAAGCCGAGGGCGTTCGAGGTGGTTTCGGCGCCGGCCAGCATCAGGGCGCGAGCCTCGTCCCGCACGCCGGCCTCGTCGTCGATGCCGGAGATGATTCGTCCCAGCGCGTCGAGCCGTGGATCCGTGGCGTCGATGCCGAGTCCGGTCCGTGCTTCGACGAGACGATCGATCTCGGCGTCCATGGCCTGCTCCGCGGTCCGGATCCCGGCCATGGCCGAACCATCGAGCCGCAGACTCTGGAAGATGGTGGTCGCGAGCACGCCGCCCACCGCGTCGAAGTAGTCCATCACCATCGCGATCGTCTGGTCGTCGTCATCGGAAAAAGGCACGCCGAAGACGCCCTGGTAGAGGACCCGCATGGTGAATCGCAGCGCCTCGTCGTTGATCGCGAGGGGGCGGTCGAATCGTGCCGCGGTCTCGAATCGTCCGACCAGGTGCGGGACCGCCGACGTCACGTCCGCGAGATGGTGGTCCATGTCTCGAGGTGAGAAGGCGGGTTGGATGGTCCGGCGTCGCTTCCGCCAGTGATCGCCGTCGGAGAAGAGGATCCCGCCGCCGAAGAACTCGCGGACGAGTCGTCCCCGATCGGAGGTCGATGCGTGCAGGATCGCCTCCGCCTGCGCAGGATCATCGATGAACCGGGCGGGCCTTCCGTTCCGGCCCCGGGCGCCGTGGGCGGCGAGTTCGTCGATCGCGACGACCCGGGTGCCGATCATCTCGGAACGCAGGGTCAGCACCCGTCGGCTCCGGCCGAGAGGCAGGGGAGTTCGCCGGCGAGCAGGGACGTGCGGACCGCGGCTCGCCTGATCTTGCCGCTCGTCGTCCTGGGCAGGACGCCGGGGGCGACGAAGGTGATTCGATCGAGCCGGATGCCGTGGACCGAGGAGGCACCGGCGCGGAGCGCGTTCATGATCGGCATGGATTCATCTTCGACGACATTGGGATTCCTTCGCCATGAACGATGCACGTCGCGTGGAATCTCGAGCACCACCCCGACCGTCTCGGGGAGATCGTCTCCGGCCTCGCCGAGCGCGAAGACCGCGGCCCGACCCTTCGAGGCGATCGGATGGGATCCTTCGAGCGTCGCCTCCACGTCCGCGGGATGCACGTTCCGGCCGTCGACGATGAGCAGGTCCTTGAGGCGACCGAGCACGTGGAGCTCGCCGTCGAAGATTGCGCCAAGGTCGCCCGTTCGGAGCCACGGCCCGGCGTCTCCCGCGAGCCGGTCAGGGAAGATCTCGGAGGTCTGATCCGGACGGTCGTGATAGCCCGACGCGACGCTGGGGCCCCGGAGGGTGATCTCACCGATGGTGCCCGGGTCGAGTCTTCGACCGGATTCCGGATCGCGCACGACGACCTCGTGTCCCGGAAGCGATGCACCGCAGGCGACGACCGCGATCTCGTCGGTGCCCGCGAGCGTGGTGGAATTGTCGAGTCCGACGGTGCGAAGGACGTCGAGTCGGCCGTCGTCGAGCGCCGCGCGATCCGCGATCCGGATCCGTACCGGCGAATCCTCGGGACGGACCGAGACCAGGAGGGTGTGTTCGGCGAGGCCGTAGCACGGCATCATGCCGTCGAAACCCGTGGCGGCACCGAATGCGGCCTGAAAGCGTCGCAGCGATCGGGGACGGATCGGTTCGGCCCCGTTGAACGCGAATCGCCAGGTGGAGAGATCGAGGTCGGCGCGATCGGCTTCGGGGATCCGGTCGACGCACAGGTCGTAGGCGAAGCAGGGGCCGCCGCTGTAGGCCGCACCGGTGTTGGAGATCGCCCGAAGCCACCGGATCGGGCGCATCGCGAACGCTTCCGGATCCATGAGATGGATCGGCACCTTCACCAGCAACGAGGAGACGAGCAGGCCGATCAGTCCCATGTCGTGATAGAGCGGCATCCAGCAGACCGTGCCACCCGTCACGCCGTCGCGTTGGAAGAGCGTTCGCATCGCGCGGCCGTTGGCGAGCAGGTTCGACTGGGTGAGGGCGACGGGTGCGGGGTCGCGGGTCGAACCGGAGGTGTACTGGAGCAGGGCGATGCTCGAAGGATCCGGCCAGGGGATCGTTGGATCGGGCGTGGCGACGGGACAGGACTCGTCGTCGGTGATGCCGGAATCCGTGGGCGCTTCGTAGGCGATCCGATCGATCTCGCCGAGCAAGGCCGGCGCGATCCGATCGATCGAGGCGAACAGGTCCGGGCCCGCGACGACCGCGGCGGGACGGCTGTTCCGAACGATCGCCTCGAGTCGTTCACCACCGCCGCCGGAGCGTGGCGGGTGCGCGGTGACGGCCATGCAGCCCGCCCGAAGGCAGGCGAGGAAGGCGACGACGTATTCGAGGCGGTTGCGTTCGGGAATGAGGACCGGCCGGCCCGCGAGCCCGCGGTGATGCAGCTCGGCCGCGAGACGTTCGACCTCACGAAGCAGATCGGCACGCCGCAGCCCGATCTCGGGTCGATCGTCCCGGCCGAGCCGGGTCGCGGCCACGGCGCCCGGCATCGCGGGATCGGCGTAGAGGAGTTCGGGAATCGTCTCGGCGGTCGTCATGGGGAGGATTCGAGGGTACCGGTCCCGCACCGTTCCATGGCAGGGACCGGGCCGGATTCGCGAAGGCTCGGCATACCGGTGCCGCCTCCGGCGACGCGGCGTTTTTCGTGCGAGGCCGATTGCCCC
>JAQWJM010000137.1:0-8628 GCA_029248335.1 Phycisphaerales bacterium | reverse complement strand
GAGTTCCGCGACGACGTCCCGCAGAAGGAAACGCGTTCCTCCGTGCACCACGTACGACAGCCCCTCATCGGGTTCGCGACCGTCGTTGGCGGCCTCGGTGGTCGAGCCGAACCATCGTTCGTCGATGCCGCCCCGCTCCAGTCCGTAGGCGTAGGTGTCGTCGGGATGAAGCTTGATCCGCAGACCCGGTTGCAGGAACGATCGGGGCACCCAGTTGGGTGCGAGTCGCAGGAGGCCGCCGGTCGCCTCCATCGCCGCTTCCGCCGCGCCGCGGACCGAGGATGAGATGGTCTGGAGCCTGCGACGATCGTTCGAAGGAACCGTGGTCATGGCGTGCAGGATACGGCCCACGTCGTTCCCGGTCCTCGAACCCGGTGCGGATCCCCGGAGGGAACCCCGGTGAGCCGGATTCGGAGGAGGTCGACACCTTCGTCCGTTTCGGGACGTCGGTCGCGGATAGAGTTTCGATCATGACCGACCGCGAACCCGGACTCGGATCCGCCATCTCCTTCGTTACCCTCGGGGTCACCGACCTCCCGCGGAGTCGGGCGTTCTACGCGGCGATGGGACTCGAAGCGCATCCGCGCAGCAACGAACACGTCGTCTTCCACGACCTCGGTGGGCAGATCTTCGCGTTGTTTCCGCGGGCGGCGCTCGCGGACGACGCCGGCGTGCCCGCCTCGGATGCCGCGGGGGGGATCGCGGCTTCACTCTCGATGAACGTTTCGAAGGAATCCGAGGTCGACGCGATCCTGCAGCGGGCGGTACGGGCCGGCGGGCGGATCACCCGGCCCGCCTCGTCACCGCCATGGGGCGGGGTGCGTGGTTACTTCGCGGACCCCGACGGATTCGCCTGGGAGATCGCGTGGAATCCATCCGTGACCCTCGACGCCGACGGTCGCGTCCGGTTCTGAGTCCGGAGAGTCGAAGAAGAAGGCCCCCGCATCCGGCGGATGCAGGGGCCTTGTTCATGCTTGTTTCCGCTCCGAGACGTACGGGCGTCCGCCGTCGCCGCGGTCGATCAGCTCGCGCCGATCGAGACGTCGACCGGCTGCGGTGCGGGCTGGAAGTTCGGCTGCACCGCGAGCTGCAGGGGAAGCCGCTTGCCGTCGGGGTCACGGGGAAGGTTGTCGTTGTCGATGATCTTCTGGATCGCCATGATCCCCTCGATCAGCATCTCCGGACGCGGGGGGCATCCGGGCACGTAGACGTCGACCGGGATGAACTGGTCGACGCCCTGGACCACCGCATAGGTGTCGAAGACGCCGCCGGTCGAGGCGCAGGCACCCATCGAGATGACCCACTTGGGTTCCGCCATCTGCATGTAGATCCGCTGAAGCACGGGAAGCGTCTTCACCGAGACGCGTCCGGCCACGATCATCAGGTCGCTCTGGCGGGGACTGAATCGCATGACCTCGGCGCCGAAGCGGGCGAGGTCGAAACGGCTGCATGCCGTCGCCATCAACTCGATGCCGCAGCAGGCCGTCGCGAAGGGCATCGGCCAGACGCTCGACCGCCGCGCCCAGTTGGCGACACGGTGAAACTGCGTGGTGAGGATGCTGTCGGTGGGGAGTGCGGCTTCAATGCCCATGGTGCGTGTTCTCGAAGTTCTGGGAACCTGGGTGAATTCGTCCGACCGCGGGGGTCGGATGCGTCAGTCGACGTAGGTCGTGCCCTTGTACGTCCGGGTCTTCGTCTTGAAGAGGTTCTCGTTGCCCTCCTTGACGTTGGGCTCGTAGACGTCGCCGGTGTAGTTCGGTGCGTTCTTCACGCCCACCACGCGCTTGTAGCAGCCCGCCGTGGCGAGCACGGAGGCCGCGGCGGCGAGGAGGAGGAGCGTTCGAATGGCGGTGCGTTCGGGCATCAGGGGTCCGGTGGAGCGAGGATCGACCGGACCGACCCACTCGTCACGGACCCGCTGGATCAGCGGAGCAGTTCGACGAGCCGTCGTTCCGACACCACCATCGTATATCGCCCGTCGAGTCGAAGCATCCTCAAGACCTCCAACATTCTGCGGGAGGCGTGGAGATGCGGATCCGAACCTCGTTCTTCCGCCATCCGGGCCAGCTCGAGCAGGAGTCCGATGGCCATGCTGGACGGGACCGATACCGCCGAAAAATCGACGAGGAGCCGCTTCGGCGTGGTCCGTCGGTCGCGGTATTCCGCCGCGACGAGCCCGGCGATCGCCGAGGCCTCTTCCCGATCGATACCCGGCCCGAGAGGCCGTACGAGGATCGAATTCGGGGCCAACCGAAGTTCGGCCGGCTCCGTGGCCAGGGGCGTCCGGTCGGAGCCCCGGGCTCCGGAAGCGTCCTGCCAGGCGATCTCGATCGTTCCGTCGTGGTTCGGGTACTGCATGAACAACAGGTCGAATACGACCGGACGACATGCACGCGTTCCGTCCAGGGTGCGGCGGGGTGGTGGTGGGAATGTCGGAGTGGTGGGGGTCACGCGGCGGCCGGCGGGCCATATCCGGACGTTCAGTCCGCGATGACGACCGGGACGAGTCGCAGCGATGCGGCGTCTTCGAGGACCGATGCCCGGCCGCGGTCGCGGATGGCCGCCTGGAAGTGGTAGCCGCCGACGCGCTCGACCCCCGTGGGGCTCGTGAGGATCGCGGTGCGGATCGCGGAGGTGGGCGGCATGGGGAGCCGTCGAGCGGTGTTTCGATCGAGCTGGACGATCGCCGGTCCGTCAGGGGGAATCGGGCGGCCCTCGATCCGGCGTTCGCCGCCGACCACGAGGACGCCGAATCCGCTCCGATGCAGGGTGGCGTCGGCGATGCCGCCGTCGATCGGAAGCGTCGGCCCCGGTCGGATTTCACGTGACGCGACGTCCAGGATCCAGGTCCTGGGGTCGCTGGTGCCTTCGATCGCCCCGCCGACGACGAGGATTCGCGAATCATCGAGACCGATCGAGGCGGCGTCCCGCACCGCGGGCATCGACGTCTCGCTCCAGTTCATGCGACGCCCGCCGTCCGGTTCGAGATGGATCGAGCGGACCACGGCGTCACCTTCTCCGAGCTCGCCACCGATCAACACGAGTTGATCGGGGCCCGCTGATGCGACCGAAGCGTGAAGACACGTCGTGTCGAGCGTGGTCGGAGGCGACCAGCGTTCCGAGTCGGGATCGAAGACGGCGAGTCGATTCCGGTGCAGGAGGACCACGCGTCCGTCGGGAAGCACCGTCGCGGCATGCCCGTCGAGTCCTTCCTCCGCCGTCTCGAACGGCGACGGCGTCGTCCGGCGCCGGTGCGGTTGAGCCGGCTCGCAGATCTCGATGCTGCCCAGTCGAGTGATCTCGTCGGGCAGGACGCCGGTCCAGCCGCCGATCACCAGCAGACGTTCCTCATCGAGGGCGATCACCGTGGCGTCGGCGCGTGGGGTCAGCAGGGCGCACCCGACCGGTTCCCATCCGCGCCGAGGATTCCGCACCTGCACCGCGGCGGTCGCGGCGAGGTCCGCGGTGAATCCACCGACCAGGATCGCGGTTCGGTCGAGGGTCGCCGCACCGGCGTCGGCCACCGCGATTCGCGGCGGGGCTTCGGAACGCCAGACCGCGGGATGCGTCCGTCCGCCGATCGGCGATGTTCGAGCGGGCGGATCGCCGCCTGCCGCCGCGCCGCCCGCGAGGAGCAGCGCGATGGCGACACCGATGATCCGAATGTTGCCTGATCGATGACCAAGTCGATTGCTGGACCGATGGCGGGCGCGGGACATGTTGGAGGTATCGGACGCCGGATCCGCACACTTGAACCCCGGCGCGCGACTTGACCGGGATCGTGGGGAAGTCCCCTGAACGGCCGGCATGATCCGGCCGACCCGACCTGCATGAGATTCGCCATTCTGTCGTTGCTGCTCGCCGCCGGAGCGTTTCGCCTGGTCACGCCGCCCGTGGACGAGACCGAGGCGGGGCCACCGATCGAGATTCGTCTCGACGGCGGAGGCGATGCCGCGCTGGAGCGGAAGATCGAGGGGATTCTCGATCGATATCCGGCGATGAAGCGGCATCGGACGACTCGTTTCGAACTGCTTTCGGATCTGCCCGACGAGGAATCGGCCCGCCACGGCCGGTTGCTCGAACGAACCGCCCACGCGGTGGACGACTTCTGCGACACCCTCGGACTCGAACGTGACGACGCGTCGCGTGAGGCCCGGAGACTCGTCATCGCATTCACGTCGAGAACGGAATTCATGGGGTTCGCCGGTTGGAGCGACCAGGTCCACGCCCGCTGGCTGGCGGGGTACTTCGCGCCGAAGGGCGGCCACATGGTGTACCACCACGCCAGCGACAATCCGTCGGTCCGTGACGCGACGAACCGACTCGCCCGCCACCGGTCCAGGGGAGGCGAGGTCGATCCCGGTCAGCTCATGGCGCTCGAGGCGTTCTCCGATCACGCCACGGCGTCGGTCGTGATCCACGAGGCGGTCCATCTCCTGCTCCACGAGCAGGGCACGCTCACCGCCTCCACCGAGAATCCGATCTGGCTCGTCGAAGGACTCGCCGGAAGTTTCGAACCCCGCGTGGTGACCGAGCGCTTCGGCCCCGGCCGGCCCGAGAACGGTCGGACCGCGGAGTTCCGACTGCAACTCGCCGCAGGACGGGTACCGTCGATCGCCTCGATGATCGAAGCCCGCGTGGTGCCGGAGGGTGAATCATCGCGGGCCGCGTTCTACGACGCCTCCGCGACGCTCTGCAGTTGGCTGGTACGCAACGAGCCGGCCGGCATGGCGCAGTATCTCGACCGCCCGAACGCCGTCTCCGCGACCCCCGAACTGGGGCGTCACGTGGCCTTCGAGCAGGCCTTCGGTCCGGTCGCGTCGATCCAGCGGCGATGGCTCGACGCGGAGCGGGCGGCGGCCGGACTGCCGCGTCACTGAACGCCGGCCACCAGACATCGAATGACATGCCGTCCACGCCGGGATCGCGTGATCCGCATCCAAGGTCGGATGACGTCGCGTCGCTCAGTGCGCCGTGGGGTCGGCGGTCGGCGTGTGGCGTTCCGCGGACTCGGTCAGGTCGAATTCGAGCGGCCGGGTGATCTCGAGGGTGCCGACCCGACGCCGCTCGTGTGGATCGATGCTGCCGATCGAGGGCGGTGGTGTCGCGTCGAAGGGCTCGGGGGTGACGGCGGGGGCGGGCGTGGTCGTCGGTGGTGTGGAGACGGCGATGCTCGAGTCCGCGGCGGCGTCGAATTCGCGAGCCAGTCGTCGCAGCACCTCGCCGATCGACTCGGCGGCGGCACCGATCCCCGGGGCCTTGGTGGTGGGGGTCGTGCGGTCGGCCTCGCCGATCGCGTTTCGCAGGGTTCGCTCCGTCCCGGCGGCGATCTCCACCGATTCCACCAGGGCGGCGGTCGCCTTGGCGACGGCGGAGAGGTCGCCGTGGAAGTCGCGTCGCATGGAGCTCGCGTGATGGAGGATCTGGCGAAGTTCGACGGTGGCCGTCGCCGCCATCTTCGCGTCGGTCGACGCCGGCTTCGCCGGCTCGGTGTTCATGGGCGAGTTCGTGCGTTCGAGCGCGGCCTCGAGTCGCTCGGAAGCGAGTTCGGCCCGGCGGGTCGTTTCGCTCTGTGCGGCGATGAGATCCTCGGCCCGCTTCAACTGCAACTCGAGCGCCTCCAGCATCCGAACGCCGATCCTGAGTTCATCGCGAATGGCGTCGCTCGTGCCGACCTGGCCATCGGCGGGAGGGTTGGAGGCGTTTCCGGTCAGGTCGATGTTCGGCGTCGGCGGGGTCATGGGCGTCCTGTTCTTCTCTTTGGTCCTGCCCGGATCGTCGATGGGACGAATGGTGGGCGGTCCTTCGATCTCGTTGGTGGGTCGACCCGGACCGATGGACGACCAGATGTCGTTCATGCCGCCCACGTCACGGTCGACGGTGTCGGGGGCGTTCACATCTTCGTGGCTGACGGGGGATTCGTCCATCGGCATGCTGGTCTCCGACCAACCGACCCCGGTCGAGATCCCGGATCCTCCGGGAGGCGATCGAGGCATCCGCCTCGATCTCGTCTTGGGGTCGATCATGGACAACGCGCTCGAACGTCTGCTCCTTTCATTTCGGCCGGGAACGACCGCGGCGTCCAGTTATCCCCCGACCGGCGGCGTCTCGGCGTCCAGGGATTTCAGGTTCATGCCCTCCACGGCGGCCCGCTGGGCGGAGCGGAGGCGTTCGAAGAGGGGGCCGAACTCGATGGTCTTCTCGTCGGCGAAGTCGAATCCGATCGAGAGGATCTCGTCGAGATCGATCCGATCGGCGGGTTTCGCGAGGCTGTAACCGTCCATGGAATCGAGCCGGAGGAGGATTCCAGCCCGTTCGAGGCGGTCCAGGATGGCCCGGACCAGCCGAAGGTCGAGTTTGAGCTCCCGGGAGATCGCGTCGGGTTCGGTGGCGGCCCCATCCTCGAAACCCGCCGCGACGAGTTGGACCACCCGGATCGCGATCGCGGGATCGACCAGTCCCTCCTCTTCGTCCTGACGGGCGAGAAACTCGATGTCCCGGCCGCGGAGAACCTGAATGATCGCGGAGACCTCGAGTCCGAGGAGGACGAAGATCCACATCAGATACATCCAGAACATGAAGAGGGGGATCAGGCCGAGCGAGCCGTAGAGCTTGTTCAGCGTCAGGGCCTGGGACGTGTAGATGCCGAGGAGATGCTTCGCGGCCTCGATCAGGATCGCCGCGGTGAACGCCCCGACCATCGCAGGCCGGACCTTGACCACGGTGTTCGGCACCCAGAGGTAGGTCATGAAGAGCAGGATCCACAGGACGAACGCGCCGGCGAGGAACTCGATGGTCGTCGCGAGCCACGCCCAGTCGGGCAGGATGCTGCGAATCGCGTCGATCCGGTCGATCACGAGGGGGGCACCGCCGATCAGGACCGCGGGAAACGTGAGCAGGAACCAGTAGATCATCAGCCGCTTGAGCCAGGTCCGGCCGTGAGGAGCCCGGTAGATCCGGTTGAAGCCCTCCTCGATCGTGACCAGCACCCAGATCGCGGAGAACGCGACGACCACGAATCCGACCCAGCCGAGCGTCGAGAGGTCGACGCTGGATGCATTGGCGACCAGTCCTTCGAGCCAGGAACCGAGATCCTTGCCGCTGACGCCCTCGGTGCCCCCGAGCGAGACTTCCGCCAGCCCCAGCTCGGTGATGATGTTCCGAACGAAGTTCGGGAATTCATCCTTGAGGAAGCTTCGAGCGATCACCGTCGCGACCACCAGGACCGGGACGAGCCCGAAAAGGGTCCTGAACGACAGGGCGGCGGCCAGGACCGGGGCTCGATCCTCGCTCAGGTGTCGCCCGCAGTAGCGGAGGACCTCCAGCCAGCGTCGAATCTGCCGTTGCATCGCGGTCAGCTGGCCCATGGGCTGGGTCACGGCCAGCCGAAGCCATTCGAAGGTCTGGAGGAGGGTCTTGATCATGGGGTTCCTGTCCCGACTGGGGGGTCTGATCCGGGGGTCGGCCGGGCGAGGGCCGCTCTCTCGATAGAATGATCGGAATGCCGACCCCCCGCGCCGGAAAGAATGACGAATCCACCTCCCGCGTCCGCATCCAGCGGGTGCTCGCCGATGCCGGCGTCGCTTCGCGCCGCGCGTGCGAATCGCTCGTCGAGGAAGGGGCGGTGACGGTGAACGGACGCGTGATCCAGAAGCTCCCGTGCTTCGTGGATCCGGAGTCCGATCGGATCTTCTGCAACGGCCGCCGAATCGAGAAGCCTCGACGGCACCACTACATCATGCTCTTCAAGCCGCGGGGATTCGTCTGCACCTCGAGCGATCCGGAGGGCCGGAAGAAAGCCATCGACCTCGTCGAGCATCCGTCCGGCGTCCGGCTCTTCTCCGTGGGGCGGCTCGACATCGACAGTTCGGGGTTGCTGCTGCTGACCGACGACGGTGATCTCGCGAATCGTCTGACCCATCCGAGTTTCGAGGTTCACAAAGGATACGACGTCACGGTCCGAGGTCGGCTCGAAGAGGAGGCGGTGGAGAAGCTCCGCCGAGGCCTCTATCTGAGCGACCGAAGGCGGGAGGGCGAGGCGACCCGGACCGCGGAGTCCGGGGTGACGGTGCTTCGACGCGACCGGGATCGCACGCGGTTGTACGTCGAACTCCGGGAAGGGCGCAACCGACAGATCCGAAGATTGATGGATCGAATCGGACATCCCGTGAAGAAGCTTCGTCGCGTCGCGCTCGGTCCACTGAAATTGAAGGGCTTGTCGGTCGGCGACTGGCGTGAACTCACGCCGGGTGAACTGGGACAGATCCGTCGTGCCTCGCAGCGCGTCGAGCGGCGGGAGAAGGCCGTCGCTCGGGCGACGAAGCGCAAGGCGAAGAAGGCGGCCACCGGGAAAACCACGACCAAGACGACCGCCCCCTCGAAGACGAGCGGGACCGGCGGCAGTTCCGCGCCCAAGAAGACCTCCGGCCGGAAATCGACGACCCTGGGTGCGGACCGACGCAGGACCACTCGCTCCGGCGAAGCTCGTTCCGGCAGCACGCGCTCGGGGACTTCTCGCTCGGGGACTTCTCGTTCCGGCGGTTCCCGATCCGGCGGTTCCCGTGCCGGCGGCACGCGGGCGACCTCGTCGCGTAAACCATCGGCCGGCAAGGGCGCCGCTCGGAAGAC
>JAQWJM010000128.1:0-26401 GCA_029248335.1 Phycisphaerales bacterium | reverse complement strand
CGATCGATTCAGAGCCCGAAGGCCGCGAGCAGCCGACCGAGATCGCTGCCGCTCACGATGCCGTCGCCGTCGTAGTCGGCGGACTCGTCCGCGGTGTTCCAGCGCGACAGGAAGAGTCCGAGGTCCGCGCCATCCACGATGCAATCGCCGTTGAGGTCCTCTCGAACCTTGCAGACGTCGACGAGGTCGACGGTGAACGCGATCGCGGACGACTCGCGGACACCGACTTCGACGAGCGGGTTCTCGCGGAGATAGAACTGGGTGAGGAGGGCGTCGCCCTGACTCGCCCCGAGCAGCGAAGTGACCGAGAAGACCAGACGTCCCTCATCGAGGCTTTCACCGAGCCAGCCATGAATCCGTGGATCCGAGGTGTCGAGCTCGAAGGTGGCGACCGCACCCTCGGGCGGGGTCTCGCCGGCCTCGAAACCGGGGAATGCGGCGACGGCGACGGGGGTCGCGGTGAAGTCGTCCGTGATGCTGGAGGAGGCGTCGAACAGGGAGCCGTCCGCCGCGATCTCGGCGGCGAAGACGTTGCGGGTGCCCTGGCCGAAGATGTCGGTATCCGAGAAGAAATCGCCCTCGTTCCAGGAAAGTCGGTCGTAGCCGTTCCGGAATCCCGCCGCGAAGAGTTCGATCGGACGTCCGGGATCGGCGTCGGGAAGGGCGTTCTCGGCTTCCTCGGGGAGGTAGGTCCGCCAGTCGTCCACGGTGAGGTCGATGGGACCGGAGGCCGGTCCGGCGAGCGTGATCTCGAGCACGAAGACCGAGACGTCGTAACTTCCGGCCCCCTGCCCCGGCGGGACGATTTTGGAGGTGTCGAAGGCGACGATCACCTGCCCGTCGCGGTTGTCGAAGGACGTCTCGTCCGGAAACGGGACGTAACCGAAGGTCGATCCTGCCGGTCGATATCCCGGGGTGGCGTTGAACGGATACATCCAGCGGTCTGCCGTCGTCGACATGGTGATGTCGTAGGACTGAGCATCGAGCGGTCCGGCCAGACAGGCCGTGGTCAGGGCTGCGAGTCCGACCGGGCGGAAACGCGGACGATTCAAGAGGGCCATCGATTCAAGCTCCATGGGCCGGTCACGAGCGACCCGCCTTTGTTGATATTGAGACTCAGTCTCAACATTGGAGAAATATAGCGAATCGTTTTGAGACTGAGTCTCAAAATCATTTCGATTTGGTAGATTTTCAGATTCTGCGAGCCCGACGCCGTCGCGGCCCCCTCGCCCATCCATTCAGGAAGATCCCCGTGCCCATGTCCCGCATGTTCCGCATGTCCCGCCCCCACCTGACCCCCTTCGTCGCCTCGTGCGGCCTGCTCGCCCTCGCCACCGCCGGCGAAGCCCGCGGCCAGCACTTCGAGATGCCCGAGTCGATTTCAAACGATCCCTCGATGCCGGTCGCCCAGCCCATGGGCCTCCTGCCACGTCCCACCACGAGCTTCGGCGCCGCCACCGGAGACGGCTGGATCTACGTGCTCGGTGGCTACACCGGCCCGCCGCACGATTACTTCCGCGAGGCACAGTGCAGCGACTTCCTGCGGATCAACATGCTCGATCCGTCCCACGTCGAATATCTCCCCCACGACGAGAAGATCCAGAGCTGTTCGCTCGAGACCCATGACGGTCGCGTGTTCCGGATCGGTGGGATGATCGCCCGCAACTCCCGCGATGAGGCGCAGGCACTCGATTCGATCGACGACGTCCTCGTCTTCGACTGCGACTCCAAGTCCTGGTATCCGTTGCCGCGACTGCCCCACCGCCGCTCCTCGCACGACAGCGCCATGGCGGGCTCGCGGATCGTGGTCGCCGGTGGCTGGGGCATGGATCACGAAGCCGACACCCAGACGTGGCACGAGGACGTCCTCGTCCTCGATCTCGAGAATCTCGACGAGGGATGGACGAGCATGCCAGCGCCGTTCAAGCGACGCGCGCTCGCCACCACCGCGGTCGACGACCAGCTGGTCACGATCGGTGGCATCACCGCGGATCGCAAGATGAGCGACGCGGTCGACGTGCTGGATCTCGAGACCGGCCGCTGGACGTCGGGGCCCGCCTATCCCGGCGTCGCGTTCGGCGTCGCGGCCGAGACCCGCGACGGCCGCGTGGTCGCCTCGGGTGCGGATGGCAAGGTCTTCGACTGGGCCCCCGGCGAATCGGCGTGGCGACACGTCGGAAACCTCACCTTCCCCCGGTTCTTCCACCAGATCGCCGTCACCCCGGAAGACGACCTGATGTTCGTCGGCGGCATCTCGCGAGGCGTCCGGCCCGCGCATGTCGAGCACCTCGATCTCGAGGACGACCGCATGGCGACCACGGTCCGGCACCTCACGATTCCCACCCCGATCGCCTCGAAGAACCGCCAGGGGATGTTCGTGCACGACGGCTGGCTCCACCTCTTCGGTGGAAACAACAGCACCGGCCAGCATGACTTCGAAGCCGACAACTTCCTCGAGGAGTCCTACCGGCTTTCACTCGCCAATCTCGAGTGGGAGACGTTCGAGCCGTATCCGCACCGCCGACAGACGATCCAGACCGCGACCGCGGGATCGAACGGCGCGATGTACGCCCTCGGCGGCTTCGGCCACGACGGCGAAGTCGCCCGGACCTGGACCGAGGGGTATCGATACGACCGTGAAGAGGACGCGTGGATGGACGACGCACCGAGTCTTCCGGTCCCCCGAAGCCAGTTCGGATTCGCCGAGCACGACGGAACGCTCTGGGTCTTCGGCGGCCTCGACTACGACCCGCGACGACCGAAGGAAGATCGATTCCGTCACGTCACCGAGGTGGTCTCCGCCTCGATCGATCGCGGCGACGAGGAGTTCGCCTACGAAGGCGTCAACCTGACCGGTCCCCGGCGGGCCTTCGGCGGCGCCGTCCTCGACGGCTCCTACTACCTCGTCAACGGCATGCGGGAGAACTTCCAGATCGTGGACTCGGCCGAACGTTTCGACTTCGAGACGGGCCGCTTCACCGAGATCGCCGCGCCGAACCGCCCGAGGTTGAGCGGCCAGCTCATCCCGCTCAACGGCCGGCTCTACTTCGCCGGTGGCTCCAGTCCCACCGCGGACGGCGGATTCGAACCGAACCCCAGTCTCGAGGTCTACGACCCCGCCACCGATCGTTGGTCCACGGTCATGGAGACGATTCCGGTCACCCCGACCCACCTCCGGATGATGCCCTATCGCGGACGGATCCTGCTCTTCAGCAGCCACGTCGACGAGGGTGGCAAGGTCGACCTCGTCTTCGTGGATCCCGGCACCCCGCGACCGGCCACCGCCGGCGTGGTGGCGACGGAGATCGCGGACGACGAATGATCGATCCGTCCCCGGCGCGGGGGATCAGCCGAAGCTGATTCCCTGCGCCAGGGGCAGGTCGTCGCCCCAGTTGATCGTGCAGGTCTGGCGTCGCATGTAGGCCCGCCAGGCGTCCGAACCCGATTCCCGGCCGCCACCGGTGTCCTTCTCGCCACCGAAGGCGCCGCCGATCTCGGCGCCGCTGGTGCCGATGTTCACGTTCGCGATGCCGCAGTCGCTTCCAGCGTGGGACAGGAACCGCTCGGCGCTTCGCACGCTGTCGGTGAAGATCGCCGAGGACAGCCCCTGATCGACGTCGTTGTGGATCCGCATCGCCGCGTCGAGATCCTCGACCGGGAACACGTACAGGATCGGCGCGAAGGTCTCGTCCTTCGTGACTTCCGGCACCACGCCCTTCGGCACCCGGACGATCGTCGGCTCCACGAAATTCCCGGCTTCGGTCGCGTGACGATCGATGCCCTCGACGCCACCACACACCACCTCGCACCCTTCCGCGACCGCCCGTTCGATCGCGGCACGCATCGCGGCGACCGAATCGGGGGAGATCAGCGGCCCCATGAGGGTTCCGTGGGCGAGCGGATCACCGATGGGCACCGAGGCGTACGCGTTCCGGAGGCGAGCCACGACGTCGTCCACGATCGACTCGTGACAGAGCAGTCGTCGCGTCGAGGTGCACCGCTGTCCGGCGGTGCCGACCGCACCGAAGAGCACGCCACGGATCGCGAGTTCGAGGTCGGCGTCGGGCATGAGCACGATCGCATTGTTGCCGCCCAGTTCGAGCAGGCTGCGGCCCAGACGTCCGCCCACGACTTCACCGACGCGACGCCCCATCCGACAGGATCCGGTGGCCGAGATGAGCGGCAGCCGGCGATCGGCGATCATGGGCTCGCCGACCTCGTCGTCGGTACCGATGACGAGGCTGAAGACGTCGCACGGATCACCATGCTTCGGCGTGAAGACGTCCTGATCCCGCATCACGCGATGCGCCACCTCGGTCATCGCGATCGCGGTGATCGGCGTGACGAGACTGGGCTTCCAGATCATGGCATCGCCACAGACCGCGGCGAGCATCGCGTTCCAGGCCCACACCGCGGCGGGGAAGTTGAACGCGGTGATGATTCCCATCGTCCCGATCGGATGCCACTGCTCGTACATGCGGTGCGAAGGCCGTTCACTGTGCATGGTGAGCCCGTGAAGCTGCCGGGAGAGGCCCACCGCGAAGTCGGCGATGTCGACGCATTCCTGGATCTCGCCGATGCCCTCGGGCCGGATCTTGCCCATCTCGAGCGTGACGAGATCGCCGAGCGGCTCGAGATGCTCGCGGAACGCGTTTCCGATGCGACGCACGAGTTCGCCGCGCTTCGGCGCCGGAAGCATCCGCCATTCGGTCTGCACCAGCCGTGCCCGCTCCACCGCGGCGTCGTAGGCGTCGGTTCCGACCAGACCGACCGCGGCCAGCGGGCGGCCGTCGCTCGGATTGAGACTGACGACTCGGTCCGTCCCCGCCTCGGCGGGGAGAATCGCAGGATGGTCGGCGAGCGAAAGACGCTCGAGGATGCCCGTGAGGGCCGGATGGTGCTGATTCGTGGTCATCCCGGGAATCTAGCAGGAGTGCGGCACTTCCGGAACGAAACGACCCGCGCCGAAGGACGGCGCGGGTCGTGGAGGATCAAACGAGGATCGGAACGGACGGTCAGTCGCGACGGCGTCGGCCCGCGAGTCCGGCGAGACCGAGCAGGGCGAGGGCACCGGGTGCGGGAATCACCGACTGCACGTCGATCGAGACGCCTTCGAGCGTGTTGGGGCCGTCGATCTTGAAGAAGGAGGCCCAGAACATCCCGTCGCCCACGTAGTCCGCGACGTCGAAGGTGAAGGCGTCGGTGACCCGGAAGAGGCCGTCGCCGATGAACTGGGAGTAGGTCCGCTCGGAGGAGACCGAGTCGAAGTATTCGCCGGCGCCACCGGGTCCGAAGTCGCCGATGAAGAACTCCACCGACGTCGGCGAGGGATCGAAGGACGTGTAGGTCACGTTGAGCACCGCGGCCGCGGTCGGGCGGCCTTCACCGTAGACATGGACGTTCAGGCCGCCGGGACTGAAGATCCCCCCGTCGACGATCTGGGCTCCGCCCACGAAGTTGAAGACCTGGGCGGAAAAGTCGAATGGCGGGGTCGTGGGAAAGTTCGGGGCCGCGAACGGCTCGCTGAACGAGTCCCACTGATAGTAGAGACTTCCGGAGTCTCCTCTCCAGGTGGGGACGGCCGGATCGGTGAGATCCGCGAGGGCAAGGGAACCGATGGTCAGGGAGGCGATCAGGGCGAGGGACTTCATCTCGTGGTACTCCAGAATGCCGAAACGACGGTGCGGGTTCGAAAGAATGAACATCTAAGGCTAGCGGTCGGGCCGAACCCGATCAAGACGTCGGTGGGTTTCGCTCCCGCGCCGGATCCGGCTTCGCCGCGACCGCCTTTTTCCCGAAAGCCCGCCGACTCTCGTAGACTCTGCGGACCAGCGACGCCTCCCGTCGACTTCTCCGAAGGACCGCAAATGCCGCTCGACCGAAACGGAATCACCCGCCGCGCCGCCCTCGAACTCCGAGACGGCTTCTACGTCAATCTCGGCATCGGAATGCCCACCCTGGTCGCGAATCACGTCCCGGAGGACATGACGGTCTGGCTTCAGTCCGAGAACGGCCTGCTCGGCATGGGTGCCTTCCCGACGGAGGAGCAGGTCGACGCGGACCTGATCAATGCCGGTAAACAAACGGTGACCGGGGTTCCGGGCCACTCCTTCTTCTCGAGCGCGGAGAGCTTCGGGATGATCCGGGGTGGCCACATCGACCTCGCGATCCTCGGGGCGATGGAAGTGAGCCAGGCGGGCGACATCGCCAACTGGATGATCCCCGGCAAGATGGTCAAGGGCATGGGTGGTGCGATGGACCTCGTCGCCGGCGTCCGCCGGGTCATCGTGACCATGGAACACAACAACAAGAAGGGCGCGGCCAAGATCATTCCCGAGTGCACCCTGCCGCTCACCGGCCTCGCCTGCATCGACATGATCATCACCGACCTCTGCGTGATGGAGATGGATCCGGATCGACGACGCTTTCGAGTGATCGAGATCGCCCCCGACGTCACCCGCGAGGAGATCACCGAGCGGACCACCGCCGAAATCCTCTTCGCCGACGAACTTCGGATGATCGACGCATGAAATCGCTCACCTCCGCCGGCGTGCTCCTCGTGGCGTCGGCCCTCTCCATCGGCTGCGCCGGCCCGGACTCGGTGAATCCGCGAGAGGCGGGATTCGTCCCCCTCTTCAACGGAACCGACTTCGACGGCTGGAAGGTCGACGAGCTCGTGACCAGGCACTGGTCGGTGGTCGACGGCACCCTCGACTTCGACGGGGTCAAGGGGGATCTCTGGTCGCTCGAGTCCTACGAAGACTTCGAACTCCTTCTGAAATGGAGATGGGAAGGCCCGTCGCAGGGCCCGATCGAGCGCCCGGTCATCGAGCCGGATGGGTCGTATCGGAAGGACGATGCCGGCGACACGGTGACCGTACTCGTCGAGGAACGGGACAGCGGCGTCTACCTCCGCGGCAATTCGAAAAGCCAGGTGAACATCTGGGAGTGGCCGGCCGGAAGCGGCGAGGTCTACGGGTACCGCACGGACGGGTCGATGCCCGCCGCCACCCGGGCCGCTGCCACCCCGCTCGCCTGCGCCGACCGCCCGGTGGGCGAGTGGAACGCCTTCCGAATCTCGATGGTGGGCGAGACCCTGAACGTCCATCTCAACGGCCAGCACGTGCTGGTGGACTGCGTGCTGCCCGGGGTCCCCGATGCCGGCCCCATCGGTCTACAAGCCCATGGCTCGGGCATCCAGTTCACCGACATCCTCGTGCGACCGATCGTCGCCGACGACTGACCAGGAACATTCCAAGGCAATATGAAAACGCCCCGCCGACCGGTCTGGTCGGCGGGGCGTTCATGCAGTTCGAGTGGTTCGTGTCGTCGCTCAGCGACGGCGACGGCGACCGACGAGGCCCAGACCACCGAGGGCCGCGAGGCCACCGACGCCGGGAACCGCCTGCGAGCCTTCGACCACGATGTTCATGCCGAGGGTTCCGACCTCGTCCATGTTTCCAAGCGTGTTGTCCCAGACCTTGATCGAGACGGCGTAGGTCCCCAACTCGTCGAAGTCGTAGCCCAGCCCGCTCCAGGCGCCCGGCGCTGCGCCCTGCATGAAGCCGTAGGCCGGAACCCAGACATTCTGATTCGCGTAGTTGGTCGCGCTACCGGGGTAGGCGATCAGTCCGCTCGAGTAGGCCTGGTCCAGGTTTCCCCAACTGCCGCCGCTCGGCCCCTCGATGCGAAGCGCCATGAAATAGTCGTCCGGCACGCCCGCCCCGCCGCCATCCTGATCACTGAAGGTGACGCTCCACTTGAAGCCCCAAGAACCAGCGCCCGCGGTTGCGCTCGGGTTGCCGGACTGATCAGCCCCTGCCTGCGCGTAGAAGGTGTCGACACCGTTGTTGGTGACGGGACCATTGCCACCGCCGTAATAGGTCTGGGTACTGAGCCCCATGGTGAGGAACCCGTTGTTGCCGGCATGATTCTGGTAGATGAAATCGGTGTTCGAATTACCGGTGCCGGCATCGAAGGAGATCCCCGACCCGTAACCGTCGGTGAGCGTCCCGAACTGGTCGATCGTGCCCGCGAGTGCGGATCCGGAAGCTACGGCTGCAACGACAGCCCCCAATGAAATAGTGTTCATCGCAACGTTCCTGTGCAACAGCATCCCCGGAAAAGGAAACGCCGTGATGTGAGAGGGCTCTTTCGTGAGTCCCCGGAAAACGAATGTGCACGAGCGTGCACGTACTGTGGTGACTCGAAAGGCGCAGCGCCGCCACGCCCTGCCGAGACACCGCGAATCTAGCGCAAATGCAGATCATTTTCAAGACCGGATTTCGATTATTTCGGTCGTTCGCCCGCAGCGCACCCACTGACCGGGAGGCTCTTGTTCATGCAGGAACAAAGGGCGATGCCGTCCAACATCGCAGACGATGACGGGGGGATCGACGAGGACGAGCGGGCCGTCGATCGAAGTTGCCGCGCGTGGCCTGGCACTCGCGCGTCGGGACACACGAGGATCGGGCGATGCGTCAAGCGATCTGGACGCTCGACGAAATCGGGGATGCCGCCGATCTCTTCATCGCCATCCTCGCCTCGCCGCGGCGGATGACGATCAGCCGCCCGGCCTCGGAGAGACGCCTGACACGCGGCGACTGGAGCCCCTGCCACCGCACCTCGACCGGCGAAGAAACCTCCCGGGTGTCATCGAAGGACTCGACCTCCCGAGGTCCGGGGCGATGGAAGCGAGCCGGACCGGCGAGACCGCGGGCTCCAACGGCCTGAGCGAGATGGCAGGTCCGGGGGCGATCATCTTCGAGGTCCACGGAACGGGGAGTCCGCTTCCGTGACCTGCATGTTCACGAACTCGCGATCGCCGGCTCACGACTGGAACCCCGCGACTCCGGGCCCGATCGACGATTCCCTCCCGCACATCGAGGCGTTGGACGAAAGCACCCCTCCGACCATTCGGCCGGAGGGGTGCATCGCTCGTCTCGTCCACGTGTTCCCGGCGACGGGAAGTCCGATCAGCGGCGTCGACGACGACCGATCAGACCGAGACCGCCGAGGGCCGCGAGGCCACCGACGCCCGGAACCGCCTGCGAACCGGAAAGGTTGTCGATCAGCATCGAGTGCGAGGTGACCTCGCTGCCACCCTGCAGGACCTGCAGCTCGATCTTGTACTCACCCGTCACGTCGGGATCGAAACCGAGCAGGGAGAAGAACGTGTAACCGAAGTTCCAGGAGTTCGCGTAGAACGCATCACCCCATCGGAGGTTCTGGCCGCTGTAGGTACCATCCGCAGCCTTGGTGACGGACCCGTCCGCGGTCGAGCTGCCGGGCTTGAAGAAGTTGAACTTGAGATCGTAGTTGGCGTCGGTGGGAATCTGCCCGTTGATGGTGAACGACCAGTCGAACATCCACTTGAAGTTGCCGTCGTTGCCTCCGCCGGTCGAACCGCCGGCCGAGCCGTAGTAGGTGCCGGCGCCGTCGTTGTAGAGCGAGTTGCTGGACGAATCGCCGATCGAACCGTCTCCGCCGCTCCGCGGATCGCCACCGTTGGTCGGCATGTTGTCGTAGTAGGAAGAGCCCTTGAGCCCGAGCGTCAGCCAATCGCCGTTGCTGACCTGGTAGTTCCGGGTCCAGAAATTACTGCTGCCGATGCCATTGGCGCTCGCAAGGGAATCGAAGTCGAGGGCGGACTGGCTGCCTTCGGCACCCCAGCCGAGATTGCCGAAACTGTTGTAGCCGTAGGTCTCACCGGCCTCCGCGAACTGGGTCATGGCGGTCGCCACGGCGGCCGTCATAAGAATCGTACGAATCATGCGTTCTTTCTCCATTTCAAATTGAGCGACTCGTGCCCGGATCACGCTTGCACCGGGCAGCCGGACTGACGACGTGTCAGGTCTCGGAGGGGCGAACGTATTGCATGGCCACGCGTGGAACAAGTTCCAAATCGATGTTTCCAGCAACGATCCTGCAGATTCCGGCCGAAGTCGGGGCTTACTGACAAAACCGCCCTGATCGTTGGATCAGGGCGGTTGTTTGGTTGTTATCAGACCGCTTCGGCCGTCATCCGCACCGGGCGGATCCTCGCCTCAGAACTCGCGCTCGCGATGCTGCATCTGGGCCTTGAGCCGGGCGAGGATCGAAGAGTGCATCTGGCTGACGCGACTCTCGGAGAGGTCGAGCGTGATGCCGATCTCCTTCATGGTCATCTCCTCGTAGTAGTAGAGGATGACGATCAGGCGTTCGGCGCGGGAGAGGCCCTTGGTGAGCAGCGACTGAAGATCCTGTCGCTGGACCGCGGTGAGCGGATTCTCCTGCCGGGTGTCCTTGACCACGTCGATCTCGCGGACGTCCTTGCTCGAATCGGTCTCGAACCACTTTCGGTTGAGACTGACCTGGGTCACGGGACGGGAGTCCCGCTTCAGCTTCCGGTATTCCTCGGGCGGCAGCTGGAGCCGATCCGCGATCTCGTCGTCGGAGGCGGCACGGCCGGTCTCCATCTCGATCTGCTTGCGGGTCGACTCGAACTTGCTGGTCCGGGATCGGACCAGTCGGGGAACCCAGTCCATCGAACGCAGCTCGTCGAAGATCGCACCGCGGATCCGCTGCGTGCAATAGGTCTCGAACTTGACGTTCCGGCCGGGATCGAACGCGTTGATCGCGTCCATGAGACCGAACGAACCGGCCTGCATCAGATCGTGCGTGTCGACCTCGGAGGGCAGCCGCATGGCCATCCGCTCCGCGGTGAAGCGGACGAGATCGTGATACTTCTCGATCAGGAAGTTACGGACGTCCTGCGTCTGCTCCTCCCGATACATGCTCCAGATCTCGGCGATCGGCAGCTCCGAGAGACAGGTGTCGGTGGCTCGCGTTCGCGATCCACTGGTCCCGCTCCGACTGGCCGCCCGCTGCTTGCGAGGCGCGGGCTTCGGCTTCTCGACGACGGCGGCGATCGTCGCTTCAACGACGGTCGTCTTCGTGGCCGAGGGCTTCGGTCCGGACTTCTTGGTTAATGGAGAAGCGGCCTTCGACGACCTGGGGGTCGACTTCCGCGTCGACTTTTTCGTCGACGCCTTGACGCGCTTCGGGGATTCGACGGCTGATTCAACCGTCGCCGTGGCAGATGCCTTCGTCGTCATCGGTCCGCTCCTTGACCTTCGATGACCATGTCTGATCGCGACGCGTCCAGATGCGTCGCGTGATTGTCGATCCGTCACTCCCGCCGTTCCAGCGGGTCTTCGCGTGGTCGCGTCGTTGCGACGTGCGAAGAACGTTCGGGATCATCCAGGTTCCGACGGGTCGGTTCCCGGGGTTCGTCAGTCGCCGGTCCTTGACGAGTGACGAGCCGATCATACCGCGAGTTTCCGGACACGTGCGGGTGTCCATCTTCACGCGGTGGAAAATCCGTGAACGAGGTACGCCCCTCGATCGAGCGGATCATGCCGAGTCGGACGCGGATGTGACCGCGGCGTCGACCCCTGAAGAATCCAGTACACCTTCGGATTCGTCAAGAATCTCGACATCTCCACCCGGTTCCTCGGCCGAACGGTCCTCCTGATCCATCTGTGAGGTCTGATTCGACACATGTTCTCGGAAGAGACGGTCCAAAACCAGTCCGACCACCAGTCCGATGGGCCAACAGACCACCAGCGTCACCAATGCACGCGCAAGAATCGCGCTCAATGGATTCTCCACGAACATCCCGGAAAGCACGGCGACCATGAATCCCCCGACGGCCAGAATGCACGCCGTCGGCACGGCGATCGAAGATCGTTGGGAATGGGAAGCGGTTTCCATGCGTCAGCACCTTGCTCGGGGGATCACCCGGACTGGCGTTGCGACGAGCTCGATCGTCGCGGCCGGCGGAACGCCCGCATCAAGCCGGCGATCAACCCACGATCCTCGACGCCCGCCTCGCCATCGATCTGCTCCGGTTTCGCCTGCAACCCGGCGGCGAGTCGACGAATGGCGATGGCGGCCGGTGTCTCCGACGCCACCAGGGAGAGCGGCCGACGCCGCTTCACCGCAGCCACCACGGAGAAATCGAAGGGTACGACCCCGGCGAGCGGAATCGATCGCCGGAGATGCCGCCGCGACACACCGTCGATGCGCTTGTGGACGGCCACGCCTTCGTCCTCGCACCCCACCATGTTCACCACGAGGGAGAGGTCGACGGCGGAATCGCGCGCGATGATCGCCTTGGCCGCCGCGTAGGCGTCGGTCATCGCCGTCGGTTCGGGCGTGCAGGTCAGAAGCACGGAATCCGCGGCGCTGGCGAACCCGATCGCGTCCGCGCCGATGCCCGCGCCGACGTCGATGAGCAGGATGTCGACCACGCGTTCGAGGGCGGAGAGCTGTTCGACGATTCCCTGCCGTTGCACCGCGTTCAACGCCGCCAGTTCGGCCACGCCGCTCGCCCCGGGAATCAAACCGAGCCCGCCGCGGCCGCGAATGCCGGGGACCTTCATCACGATCTCCGCGAGTCGACGCCGCCCCTGCAGCACGTCCTCGAGGGTCGCCTTCACCGAGAGTCCGCACAGGACGTCGACGTTCGCACACCCGAGGTCGGCATCGAAGAGCGCGACCCGGTGGCCCGACCGCGCGAGTTCGATGCCGAGGTTGAGGGCGATGTTCGACTTGCCGACACCACCCTTGCCACTGGCGATGGCGATCGCGCGAGCGAGCCGGCGCGTCTCGAGCTTCGGCGACGCCGGTCGCGCATTCGGCGCGAAACTCACCCGGCCGCTGCGGACGCTCGCCACGGATTCCCTGGCGCTGGGGCCGACGCTCGGACGGGCGTTGCCTGCCACGAGCCCTCGAAGCATGGATGCCTGATCAGTCACGACTTCACCGACTCCCCGAGCATGAGGTTCGCGAGGCGGTGGCTCGTCGCCCGTTCAACGTCCGTGGGCACTTCCTGGCCGGTGGTGACCCAGCTGATCCGACGACCGATCCGACGCACCACCGAGACCAGCATGCCGAACGTCACGGCTTCGTCGAGCTTGGTCAGCACGACGCGGTCGGGCCCGAGGGTCGAGAACGCTTCCGCCTCCCGAAGCAGCACCCGTTCCGCCGCGGTGCCGGAGAGGACGAGGTGAGTCTCGTGCGGACGTGCCGCGTCGACGATCGCTCTCAGATCCGCGATTCGATCGGTGTCGTTCTGACTCCGACCCGGCGTGTCGATCAGGACCGCATCGAGGTCGGCACATCGTTCGAGGGCGGCCCGCATCTCCACGGGAGTCGAGGCGATCTCCAGACGAAGGCCGAGGATCTCGGCGTAGGTCCGCAGCTGATCGACCGCGGCGATGCGGTAGGTGTCGGAGGTGACGAGCCCCACCTTGATTTCATCTCGAAGGGTCATGGTCGCCGCGATCTTCGCGAGCGTGGTGGTCTTGCCGACTCCGGTCGGCCCGACGAAGGCGATGGTCCGAGGCCGGCCGTCCCGGGGACGCGTGAACTCGAGATCCTCGGCGGTCGGCACCAGCGTGGCGAGATGGCCGAGCAACGCGGCGCGAACCGCCTCCGGATCCTCCAACGACGCTTCGTCGAGTTCCTCCTGAAGCGCGGACACGACTCGTTCCGCGAGGTCGCGGGAGAGTTCCTGGGCGATGAGCGATGCGTAGGCGTCGGCGAGGGCGTCGCTCCGGCCACTCGCGAGCGATGCCGGATCCTCGGCGTCGGGGCTCGGCACGCCGCCCACGGCGAGCAACCGCCCCACCGTCGAGCGGATCGCGTCGAGTTCGTCGGCCTCGGGTTCGGGCTTCGACTCGGTGGAGGTCGGCTCGGTGGAGTTCGAATCAGTGGCGTTCGGGCCGGGCGATGCGGCCGTCACGGCCGAACTCGCGTTCACCGCGGCCTCCGCGTCTTCCACACGTTCCGGCTGCGTCTCGGAGGACGGAGGCGAGGCGGGCGCGGGGTCAGTGATGGTCTCGCCCGTCTCGAAGGTCTCGATGACTGGAACGACGACACGGTCGGCGGCACGCGGCGATACCGATTCGGTCGGCGGGGTGAGCTCGATCACCCGCGGTGCGGGCGGGGTGGCCTGGCGCTCGGGAATCAGGACGCCTCCAGCACCGATGACGAAGTGCTCACTGGGATCGCGGGGTGGCGGGGAAGGCATGGGGGAAGGCGAGGGGGAAGGCGAGGGGGAAGCGACGACCGGAGAATCGACCGCGACAGTCGCTCGCGGCACCGGACTCGGATCCGGGGCCGACGGCGAGGCGGGCGTCTCGATCACATCGTCCGGCCCCGACACCCCGGCGGATGATCGCGCCGCCTGCTGTCGTTCGAGCCGGATGGCCAGCGCCCGGGCGAGGGTCCTCGTCTTTTCCCGGTCAACTTCGAGCGAGCCGCTCGCCGGTGCGTCCTCGGGGCGAAGACCACCGACCGCCGATCCCTCGTCGGCATCGGCATCGGCATCCCCCGCCGTCGCGGACGCTGCGGACGCGGCATAAGCGCGGGTCGCGGCGGTCGTCACCTGGGGCGAATCGACGCGGGCCTGCTGGTTTCGGGCTTCGGCTCGAGCGATCGGATCGATGCCCGACGACGCCTCGCCGCCGACATCGGTCGTCTCCTCCGTCGATTCCACGGCTTCGGAAGCGATGATCTCGACGATCTGCCGCCCACCGATTCCAAGGAAACCGCCCCGCTTGAACGTCCTCGTATGAAGGATGGCGGCTTCATCGCCGAGATCGGCCTTCGCCGCCTCGAGGGCTTCGTTCAGCGTGAATGCTCGAAAGGTCTTCAGTCGCATGGTGTCGCCCTCCTGGCGCTTCCCGACGCGGCCGGCGGGGTTCCACCCACCGACGACGGCCCCTCGACGATCGTGATCGCCGATCAAGGCCCGCGGCCTCGCCGTCGAATCCTCCGACGCGGGCCGTGCCGGAAGGATACCCGACTCGGGGGACAATCACGCTGGAACCGCCATCTTTCCACGTCGCGAGGACATCGGTGGGTTCCAGCGCGAATCGAGGCTCGATCGGCTCAGTTCATGCCGACCGGGGACGTCCCCGGCGTGGCGGCCTGCTCCACCTCCACCGGACTCGACGACGCGATCGGTTCCGGTGAACCGAGCTGGACCAGCCCGACCGACTGAACGTCGAAACCGTCGACGAGTTCGTTGTAGCCCAGGACCACCACCCCCGCGAGATGCGGGTGGAGGATCTGACGGAGCGGCGCCCGAACGGTCGGAGACGCCACGACGATCACCGGACGTCCGGCGGCGAGCAGCGGCTTCGCCGCGTCCGCGACCGCCCGAGCCACGTCGCCCGCGAGCTGGGGCGGCACCGAAACGGTCGTTCCGCCGGCCCCCCGATCGATGTAACCGTTGACCCGATCCTCGACCGCGGGATCCATCGTGACCACGTGAAGGCGGGCCCCGCCTTCGGGATTGGCCTCCGCATGCATCGTGCAGATCGATCGCCGCAACGCGTTCCGGACATATTCCACCAGCACGTCGGGGTCCCGCGTGTGCCCGATCCAGTCGCCGACGGTCTCGACGATCGTTTCGAGGTCCCGGACCGGAACGCCCTCGCGAAGCAGGCTCTGGAGGACCTTCTGGAGTTCCCCCATCTTCACCTGGGCGGGCACCACCTCCTCGACGAGCCTCGGGGCCGACTGCTTGAGCTGCTCGATGAGATTCCCGACCTCTTCCCGGGCGAGCAGTTCGTCGGCGTGGCGACGGACGACTTCGGTGAGATGGGTCGCGATGACGCTGGTCGGATCGACCACCGTGTAGTTCTGGGTCTCCGCCCGCATCCGCAGCGCCGGGTCGATCCAGGTCGCGTCGAGCCCGAACGCGGGCTCCTTGCCGGGAAGCCCCTCGAGCGTCCCGGTCGCGATCCCCGAATCCATCGCCATCAGCAGGTCCGGATGGACCTCGCCCTCGTCGACGGTCGCCCCCCGGATCTTCAGGCGATATCGATCGGGCGGCAGCTGCATGTTGTCGCGAATCCGGACCGGCGGCATGACCAGGCCGAGTTCCTTCGCCAGCTGGTTCCGGATCATCGAGACCCGATCGAGCAGATCGCCCCCCACCAGCCGGACCAGGCCGTAGCCGACCTCGAGTTCGAGCGTGCTCACGCCGAGCAGTTCCTCGACCGGCTTCGGTTCCGACCGTTCCGCCTCCGCCTCCTTGCGGGCCTCCAGCTCCTTCGCGACCTCCACCGCCTTCTTCGCGTCACGCATGAACCAGCCGATGCCGCCGGTGCCGATCGCGGCGACCAGCAGCGGAATGGTGGGAAGCGGCGTGAGCGAGAGCAGTCCGAGGAATCCGCAGATCAGGAAGAGGGCCATCGGCTGCGAGGCGAGCTGGTTCGGGATCTCCAACCCGATGTTCTGCTCGCCGCCGGCTCGAGCCACGATGAGGCCCGCGGCGATCGCGACGATGAACGCGGGGATCTGCGACACCAGACCGTCGCCGATCGAGAGCATGCCGAACACCGAGATCGACTGTTCCGCGGTCCATCCGTGCATCAGCATCGCGATCGCGAATCCGCCGATGATGTTGACCCCGGTGATGATGATGCCGGCGATCGCGTCACCGCGGACGAACTTCGAGGCACCGTCCATCGCCCCGTAGAAGTCGGCTTCTCGCGTGATCTCGTCGCGACGGGTCCGGGCATCGGACTCCGAGATCAGTCCCGCGGAGAGGTCCGCGTCGATCGCCATCTGCTTGCCCGGCATCGCATCGAGGGTGAACCGCGCGGCGACCTCGGACATCCGGGTCGAACCCTTCGTGATGACCACGAACTGCACGATGATCAGGATCAGGAAGATGATCGCCCCGATGATGGGGTTGCTTCCCGCGACGAAGTTCGCGAACGCCTGGATCACTTCGCCCGCCGCACCGTCCGCCTCCGTCTCGTTGAGCTCGCCGGCCGCGAGGATCAGTCGCGTCGACGCCACGTTGAGCACCAGCCGGAACAGGGTCGTGGCGAGCAGCAGCGCCGGGAAGACGCTGAAGTCGAGGGGTCTTCGCATGTAGATCGTGGTCAGGAGCACGATCGCCGCGACCGCGATGTTGGCGCTGATCAGGATGTCCAGCGCGAGCGGCGGAAGCGGCACCACCAGCACCCCGATCAGGCCGAGGAACCCGACCGGAACGATCAGGTGACGCTGGGCCGCGATGCGGTGGATGATGGTCGGGATTTGAAGCTGTTCGGACAGGGGACGATTCCTCGTTCGGTTCGGGGGACGGGCCGGCTCAGGCGGCGCGTCCGTTCATGCGGTAGACGAAGGCGAGCACTTCCGCCACCGCCGAGTAGGCGTCCGGCGGAACGTAGTCCCCGGTCTTGACGGTGCCGTGGAGCAGGCGGGCGAGCGGCTTCCGCTCCACGATGGGGATCGAGTGCGTGGCCGCGATCTGACGGATCCGGAGGGCGACGTGGTCGACGCCGATCGCGACGACCTGCGGGGCGTGCATCGAATTCGAGTCGTAGCGGATCGCGACCGAGATGTGCTCGGGGTTGGTCACGATCACGTCGGCGGTCGGCACGGACTGGTTGATCCGCTGCATCGCGATCTGCTGGGCGAACTGCCGGCGTCGCTGCTTGAGCTTCGGATCGCCTTCGCTGTCCTTGTGCTCGTCGCGGACCTCCTGCTTGCTCATCCGCAGGTCCTTCGCGTGCTTCCACTTCTGGAACATGTAGTCGAGCAGGGCGAGGATCAGGAGGGCGAGGGCGACCATCAGCGCGAGTTCGAGCATCAGTCGACCGATGAGGGCGAATCCCTGCAGCAGCGAGCCCTGCGGCAGCACCATCAGAGCGTCGTGCATCCGCCAGGAGACGAGCGCCGCGACGCCGCCCGCGATCGTCACCTTCCCGAGATCCATCGCCCCCTTCACCAGTCCCTGGACGCCCACGATCCGTTTCGCGCCGGTGATCGGGTTGAGCTTGTCGAGCTTCGGTTCGAGCGGCTTCGGGGAGATGAGCCAGCCGACCTGCCAGAAGTGCCCGACGTATGCGGCGAGCCACGCCGCCAGTGAAAGCGGCGTGAGCACCGCCACCCCGCCGATCGCGGCCATCTCCAACGACGTCGCGGCACCGAGCGAGACGGGATCACCGCTGGTCATGAGGATGAACTCGAGCATGCCGCCGAGTCGTTCGATCGACGGCGCCGCCATCATCCAGAGCAGCAGGGTGACGAAGGTCAGGAGCAGGGCGCCGGCGAGGTCGACGCTCTTGGCGATGCGTCCCTCGTCCCTCGCCTTCATGATCTTGCGCGGGGTCGCGTCTTCGGTCTTTTCGCCGAGGTCTTCCGCCATGTCAGACGCCTCCCCCGGCGGGGGCGGTGGTCGCCCAGGTGTGGATCCGGTCGAGGACCTCGCCGATCCACGCCGCGGCGACCGCGTCGATCACCGCCAGACCCGCGATCATGATGGTGAGACCGATCATGATCCGCAGCGGGAACCCGAGGCTCAGCACGTTGAGCTGCGGCACGGTCTTCGAGACGAAACCCATCGCCACCGTCTCCAGGAACACCACGCCGAGCAGCGGCAGGGCCACCCGCATGCCGATCTCCGTCGCCCCGAGGACCATGCCCATCATGATCGGCAGGGTCCGGTCCCCGTCGAGGAACACGCCGGCCCCGACGTATTCGAAGCTTCGAAGCGTGGAGAGGAAGATCGCGTCGAGCCCCCCCATCATCAGGAAGGTGGAGAGGGCGAGGAAGTAGAGCAGCTGCTGGACGACGTCGGATTCCTCGCCGACCGCGGGGTTGTAGAAGCGGGCGAAGCCGAGCCCCATCTGCTGACCGCTGATGATGCCCGCGGTCTGCATCGCGAGCATCGGCATCGTCGCGAGGAATCCGATGAACGCCCCGATCCCGATCTCCACCGCCGCCAGCGGCACGATGGCCCACGGTTCCATCGACACCGCGGGCATCGCGACCCCCTTCGCGGAGAGGGCGGCGTATCCCGCGAGCCCCATCACGAAGATCAGCAGGACCTTCACCCGCATCGGCACCATCGCGGTCGAGAGCACCGGCGCGAAGATCGCGAGGCCGCCGATCCGCATGATCACCAGCATCGCCGGCCCCACGCTCTCCTGGATGGACTCGATCGCACCGTTCAAGGGGACATCCGATCAGGTGGGAAGAATGAACATCTGCTGCGCGAACTCGACCATCTGGGCCGAGATCCAACCGAGCAGCGCGACCGCGACGAGGATCATCGCGGCGATCTTGGGCACGAAGGACAGGGTCTGTTCCTGAATCTGCGTGACCGCCTGCGCGATGCTGACGATCAGACCGACCACCAGGCCGGCGATCAGGATCGGCGTGGCGAGCCAGAGCGAGATCAGCAGTGCGGAACGGGCGAGGTCGAGCGCGTCGATCTCCATGCGGGACTCCTTCCCGGGGCGAGGCGTCGCATCCTGCGACGCCCGAATGAACGGTCAGCCTCCGCCGACCCGGACGACGCTCTCCATGAGACTGCCGGCGACCAGCGTCCAGCCGTCGGCGACCACGAAGAGCAGCAGTTTGAACGGAAGCGAGATGAACACCGGCGGGAGCATCATCATGCCCATCGAGATGAGCAGGCTCGACACCACCATGTCGATGACGAGGAACGGCAGGTAGATGCGGAACGCGATGAGGAACGCGATCTTGAGTTCGCTGAGGACGAAGGCCGGAATCAACGCGACCATGTCGACGTCCTTCCACTCCATGCCCGCCCGCGCGTCGGCGTCGTACCCCTGGAAGTTCAGCATCATCTCCACCGAGGACTCGTTCTCCGCGCCGCGGATCTGCGCGATCATGAAGTTCCTCAACGGCTGCTTCACGCCCTCCCAGGCCGCGAGCGAATCGCGTTCCCCGACGGGGGCGTCGAGATAGGGCCGGACGCCGTCGCTCCACATCGCCTCGAGGGTCGGTGACATCGCGACGAAGGTCAGGAACAGGCTGAGTCCGACGACCACCTGGCTCGGCGGCAGGCCCTGGGTGCCGATCGCCTGCCGGAGCAGGCCGAGCACCACCACGAATCTGGTGAACGACGTGCAGAGGATCAGGATCGCCGGCGCCAGGGTCAGCACCGTGAGCAGCAGCACGATGCTGATCGGGGCGGACGTCGAACCGTCCATGCCCGGCACGGCCTGCGCCGCGGCCTCGACGAACCCGATGGGGTTCTCGAGCTGCGATGCGGGATCGACGCCGGGAAGGGACTGGGCGAGCATGAAACGCGGTGCGGAGATCATCAGTTGCCACGCACCCCTCGACGGGGGCGTCGACGCGTCAGATCAACGGTCTCGATCGGTCCCTGGACGGGCAGGCCGTCCTCACCGCCGAAGCCGCGCGGGCGGCCGCGTCGGTCGTAGAGGCCCAGATTCTGTTCGAGTTCGCGACCGAAGCCGCCCTTCGCATCTCGCTCGGTCGCGGTGAGCCGACCGCGCAGATCGGCGACCTCGTCGCGATCGCTGAATTCGGCGAGCGTCGTGACCTCGCCACCCTTGCCGGCGTGTTGGTGGAGCAGCAGGACCTTCGGCCCGCATTCGAGCAGGACCAGCGAGGCCGAACGTCCGAACGGAAAGCGGCCGAGGACCGACACCACGCCGGAGGGCCTCGGCCCACCCGCGAGTCCGATGCTCCGGCCGCCGTGTCGCTTCATGAAGACCGCCGCGAGCACGAGCAACGCGAGCAAGCCGAAGACCCGCAGTTCGGGGGCGTTCCACCACCTCGTGGCCGTGCCGACGGGCGTGGTCGTGGTCAGCGGCGTCCCAGCGGCCGTTTCGCCCGACGCGTTGCCGGCACGTCCGAAGATCGGCGTGCGATCGAACGAGGCGATCTCGCCCGCGGTCGAGAGGACCGCGGCGGCCGCGGCCCGGGAAGCGTCCTCGTCCTCGACGCTCGGTTCCGGCCCGGGATCCATGTCGGCATCGAGCGGGCGGGAATCGCCGTCCGCGACCACCAACGATTCCGGGGACGTGGACTCGATCACGGGCTCGATCGGCGAATCACCAGCACCGACGGCCATGACTGACAGGCTTGACTGAACTGATGGGCTCGACGCCTCGACGTCCGACGTCGTCGGCATCACGTCGACCTGCCCGGGTTCGATGATCACGGGCGCGTCGAGGTCCGCCGCCGGGGCGATCTTCGCGACGCCGTTCAGCTCCGAAGAGGGCGGCGTCGCGGTGGCCATGGTCGTCATGATCGACATCGACGTCAGCAACGTGACGACGGGAACGACGGTGATTTGAGAACGGATTCGCGCGAGGTCCATGGACGCCTTCCTGGCTGGTGGTCACGACCGGATCCTCCGGTCGTCGCGATCGACGAGATGTGTTCGAGGGTCAGCCGGAGCTCGTCTCGGGGATCTTTCCGACGATCTCGCTCACCCGGACGCAGAAGTTCTCGTTCAGCACGAGAACCTCGCCGCGGGCGACGTGTCGACCGTTCACGAAGATGTCCACGGGATCACCCGCGGCCTTGTCGAGTTCGACGACCGAGTCCGGCGACAGCTTGAGCACGTCGTCGACCAGCATGCTGGTCCGGCCCAGTTCGATGCGGACGTCGAGATCGACGTCGCCGAGCATGCCGATTCCGGCGGCCGCGGCCTCCGAGGTGCCCGCCCCGAAGTCCGGGAGCGGGACGGCTCCGGCCGCCGAGGCGGCGGTGTCGTTCATGGCGTCGACCTGCTCACCGGCGTCGCGAATCGCCTCCTCCACCATCTCGGCAGGGGCGGGTTCCGGACTCTGGGGCGTGGGATCGGTCGGTGGTTCGGTCATTCGGTGCGGCTCCGCCGTCCGTGGGGATCCGGAATTGGACGGGAAGACACCAGCATCCATGCCGGACCCGCCTAGAGATCATCGGACGGGCCGATGTCGGGACTGCAGAGAATGCCTGTCCCGCCCGACCGTTTCGCGCAATTGACGCGCAACAGCCTCGGATCTCATGGATTCCGTTCAGCGGAGGCGCACGATCGGCCTGAAACCGCGGTTCAGCGGTTGACCCGACGCCCGAGCTCCATCACGACGATCACGTCGTGGATGATCGGGCCGTCAGGCAGCTCGAACGAGACCGGCATGACCTCGCCATGGTCGTCGTGGCCGTCCACACCGACGAGTCCAGCCGACGCGGGGCGTCGATCGAAGAGCCCCTCGCTCACCAGGGCGCGGGCGACCCGGGCCTCGAGGGCGCCCAGTTCGTCTGATTCGAGGTCTCGACGAGTCGCGGACTTCCAGATCGACATGAGCGCCGCCTCGATCTTTCCAGGTGCTCCCTGGGCTTCGATCTCGAGCCACGCCTTGTCACGCTGGTCGATCTCGAGATACACCCGGGTCGAGTACATGAACCCGATTCCCGAGGCGTCGTTGAAGAGGTGGTCATCGAAGATCAGAACCTCGGCCAGTTCGGGTTCGAGCACCGGGGCCGGCGCATCGAATGCCGTGGCGCTGGCTTCGGTCCGCGCGGGTTCGGCGAACATCATGAAGCCCCCGCCGATGAGTCCGGCTTCCGCGACGAGCAGCGTGAGCGTCATGACCGCGGTCTTCAGGCCACCCCGCTTCCGCTTCCCGGAATCCTCGGTGCCCTTCACGTCCTCGTTGTCCGTTGCCTGATCCGACATCGCCTGAGTCTCCCTGCCACTCGCGTACGAGCGTTCCCCCCCGGAATGGACCGGAAGCCCCGGTCCCTCGCGTCGCATCGGCGAACCCGGGATCGACCTTGACCCCAGTCGGCACTTTCGGGCGGAATCCGCCGGCACGACCCGCGGATCAGGCGGTTCTCGGATGTACGAGCACCGGAAGCACGCCGGATTCGATCTCGATTTCGAGCCGTCGAACCACGCTGGAGTGATGTGGCGGGTCCCCGTCCACCTGCCAATGGACCGGCTGGTCGAAGTCGATCCGGAACCGCCGCCCTTCCCGATAGACGGCCCGGGGGGCCTCCAACTGACGGCGGCGAAAGATGGTGAACATCCAGCGAAGAAGGCCGAACCGCCCCCGGCAGGGCAGGATCAGCAGGTCGAGTCGGCCATCGTCCATTCGAGCCCGGGCCGCCGGATCGAGCCGACAGGCATACTGACGGGAGTTCGCGATCATCACGATCGCCGGCCCGACTTCCGGGACGGCGATGTCATCGACCATTGCGTGAACGGCTGCGGGGGCGAATCGCAGGAAACTCCGAATGGCGGGCAGCAGGTAGGAGAAATGCCGGACCGGCCCGCGTCGCTTCGACGCGAGATCATGGACGACGTCGGCATCGAAGCCGACCGACGCCATCAGCACCATGGTCTCCGCGGGCCCGCCGTCCGCGGCGGCCGAGGCGAGATCGACGCGCTGGACCACGCCATCACGAAGGCGGCGGACGACCTCGTCGACGTCGTCGGTCATCTCGAATTCACGGGCGAAGAGATTCTCGTTTCCGGCCGGAAGATGAACCAGTGGAACGTCCGCGTGGGCGGCCTCGGCCGCCGCGGCTCGGACCGCGCCGTCGCCGCCGACCACCACCAGTCGATCATGCGACGCCAGCGGCTCGCGCAACCAGGCGGCGGGCGGTTCGGCCCGGGTCGGCATCAGGACGACTTCGAGACCGGCGTCCGCGGCGGCCCGCTCCAGATTCGTGGCCGACTGAAGGGCCCGACCGGCGCCCGAGATCGGGTTGTAGATCACCAGCGTCGACATGAAGGCCTCCACGATACCCCCGGTCATACCCCCGGGGCGGCGGAGGAAGTGCCCGAAACGATCATTCACCGCACGCCGTCGACGTGGGTCTCGTACCATTCGCAGCGGATGCAAAGCCTTGTTCCATCTCCATCCTCCATCGGCTTCCTGACGCTCGCCGCGCTGGTCATGGCCGTCGGGCTCGCCGGACCCGCGTCCGCGCGGCAGGAGACCTACGAGCTCGGGGACGACGACGTCTGGCAGGCCGAGGACAAGCCGATCGACGCCGCCGCCCGACAGGTCGTGCTGGCCCGCCGGGCCCTGGCACTCGGTGAACCGCAGCGGGCCCGCGCCCTCGCCTCGGCCTTCCTCGACAAGTTCCCCGGGGGCGAGGCTCGCCCCGAGATGCTCCTCGTCCGAGGTGACGCCCTGGTCGAAATGGGCGATGAGTACAAGGCGCTGTTCGACTACGAGGCGATCACGCGGACCTATTCGGGGAGCCGAGCCTTCGTGACCGCCCTCGAACGCGAATACCAGATCGCGGTCGCGTACGCGAACGGCCTGAAGCGGAAGTTTCTCGGCACGATCCGGCTCATCAACGCGGACGACGATGCCGAGGAACTCCTGATCCGGATCCAGGAGCGGCTTCCCGGAAGTCGACTCGCCGAGGACGCCGGGATGGAGCTCGCCGACTTCTACTTCATTCGCTCGAAGATGCGGCTGGCGGCGGATGCCTACGACCTCTTCATCCAGAACTATCCGCGGTCCGATCGGATCGAGAAGGCGCGGCAGCGACTCATCCAGGCCTATCTGGCGTCCTTCCGCGGACCTCGGTACGACGACACCGGTCTTCGCGACGCGAAGCGTCGACTCGAAGTGCTCGAGACGACCCAACCCGGACTGGCCCAGCGGATCGGCGCCGAGGCGCTGCTCGTTCGAATCGAGGAATCCGAGGCCCGAAAGCTGCTGACGACCGCGGAGTGGTACCTCTCGATCGACGATCCGGTCTCCGCCGAACAGTACCTCCGCCGGGTCGTGGAAAAGCATCCCGCGACGGTGGCGGCCCTCGACGGACTCCGGATCGCGCCGACGATCCTGGCGAGCATGCCGGCGGGGATCGCCGCGGAATGTCCCGACTACCGGGCGATGGCGGAGGCCTTGCTCGGCGCGGCCGGACCGGTCGAGACCGGGGTCGAGGCCCGTCCGGAGGTTCCGCTGCCGACGTCGCGTTCGCTGGCGCCGGAAGTCCCCGTGGACGCGACGGCGACGCCGGAGTCGACGCCATGAGCCTCGGTCAGCAGCGCTCCGCACGGGCGGCGGTCACGATCGTGGTCGGGCTCTCGAGTCTGGCCTGCCTGCCGGGCTGCAACAAGGACCCCGAGTCCGGTTGGGCGATGACGTCGACACACGACGACCGCTTCCAGACCATCTCGATTCCGATCTTCCAGAACGACACCTGGTTCCGAGGGCTCGAACGGGAACTGGGACGATCGCTGGTGGTGGAAATGGAGTCGCGGACGCCCTACAAAGTCACTGGACAAGGCACCGCCGACACCCTGCTCCGGGGAACGATCCGTTCCGCCGAGCTGATCCTGCTCTCCAGCAGCGTGACCACCGGCCTCGCCGACGAAATGCTGTTCAAGGCCGAATTGGACTTCGAATGGGTCGATCTCTCGACGGGCGAGACCCTGATCGAGCGAAAGGGATTCGCCTCTTCCGCCCTTTTCACGCCTTCTCGACCTTCTCAGGAAACGATCGATCTCGCCCGATTCGGGGTCGTAGAACAGCTCGCCGCGGATCTGGTCGACGCGATCCGCGACGATTGGTGATTTTCGCATCAGGAAGCGTGGCTCCCGCGAACCCGTGGGACGATGACAAAGTGTCTTTTCGATTATTCAACACGACGAGGTCCTCGTGATGCCCAGTGATCAAGGCCAGAATCCGCAACGACCAGACTCCGGACGCCCCGACGGCTCGGGTGGGCCACAGCCCAACCGCCCCCGACGGGGACTGATGCCGTGGGTCATTCTCTTCGCGCTCGTCGCCCTGGTGTGGGTCGTCGCGACCGGCTCCAACAACGGCTCGACCCAGATCTCGCTCGATCAGTTCAAGACGCTGGTCGAAAACAAGGACATCGAGCCCGGCTCGATCACGGTGTCCGAGCGGGAACTCGTCGCCTCGGTCAAGGACGGCACCACCGGATACCCCCCGATCAACGGCAAGGCTCCGCAGGTCGTGGTCCAGATCGCCGCGGGCGGTCTCGACTACGTCCTCGAGGAGCTGAAGCCCCTCGGCGTCGCCTTCTATCAGAAGACCTCCGACTCCACGTGGATGGATCTGCTGATCGGGTTCGGCCCGATCATCCTGATCTTCCTCATCGTGTGGTTCTTCATCCTGCGTTCCATGCGGAACGCCGGTGGCGGCCCCGGCGGAATGCTCGGCAACTTCGGCAAGAGCCGCCATCGCGTCCAGACCAAGGACACCGTGAACGTGTCCTTCAAGGACGTGGCCGGCGTGCAGGAGGCCAAGGAGGAGGTCGAGGAGCTCGTCACCTTCCTCAAGGATCCCAAGCGTTTCCAGCGACTCGGCGGCCGCATTCCCCGAGGCGTCCTCCTCGAAGGACTTCCCGGTTGCGGCAAGACCCTGCTCGCCAAGGCGATCGCGGGCGAGGCCGACGTGCCGTTCTTCACGATCTCCGGCTCGGACTTCGTCGAGATGTTCGTGGGCGTCGGCGCCAGCCGGGTCCGCGACCTCTTCAAGCAGGCCAAGGAGAATTCCCCGTGCATCATCTTCCTCGACGAGATCGACGCGGTCGGTCGGCGACGTGGCGGCGGATTCACCACCGGCGG
>JAQWJM010000125.1:0-20031 GCA_029248335.1 Phycisphaerales bacterium | reverse complement strand
CGGTAGAAGCCGCCACCGGTCGACTCGAGGTCGCCTCGGGCCGCGAGGGCCCACCAGACCTCGGAGGGAAACTGGTTCGGGGGCAGGATCGCTTCGAAGTCCGCGGACTTGCCGCTCGACAACGGGCTTCTGGCGAGCTTCGACTCGTGATCGAGCTTGGTGAGCTTGACGCGTTTGCGAAACGCCCGCATCGCATCCCGCAGCACTTCCTCGGGAATCTCGGGGCCGGGCTCGACCTCGGGCTCCGGGGGATCCACCGGACACTCGGGATTCTCCAGATGGTCGATCAGGCGGTCGATCAACTCGAGGTCTCGTCCCGCGACCGCTCGTGCGACCTGGCTTGAATCGATGCCGGCTTTGACCATCGCCTTCTGGATCGCGCCCCATTCCGGGCCGGCGCGTTCGGCGCTCAGGCTCGTCCGAAGTTCTCGGAGCGCGGCGATCTCGGCCGCGGGATCGGTGGGTGGCGGGGTGTAGCCGCCCCCGGGCTTGTTCTTCTTGCGTTTCGGCTTTCCCATGGGTGGAGGCTAGCACAACCGTCGCTGCGGTCCTCGGCAATACGAAGAAGGCCCCGCCGGAGCGGGGCCTTCGTGGTCGTGATCGAATCGTCGCTCGATGATCAGGGGCAGACGCCCCATGCGCCGAGGATGAGGCCGATGTCGGTGCCGTCGACGACGCCGTCCTCGTTCAGATCACCGAAGCAGCCGGGCCCCGCCTTGCCGCAGGAGCCCCAAGCGGAGAGCAGCAGTCCGATGTCCGCGGAGTCCACCATGCCGTCTTCGTTGAGATCACCGAAGCAGCCGTCGCCGGCGCAGGACACCGCGGCGAACGTCGCGACGAAACCGGCGCGGTTGAACGTTCGAGCGTCGGCGATGTCGTATCCCCAGGCGAAGGTGAATCCCTCGGGGCGGATGTACGCGCCGGTCGTGTCGCCGAACTCGCGGTTCTCGGTGCCGTCGACACGGACGAAGTAGTACTCGACGCCGATGAAGATGTCGCCTTCGTCGCCGCAGACGTTCGCGCCGTTGATCGGGAAGGCCGGATTCGCGTAGCCGTTGCCGAGGTCGACCACGAAGTCCGTGGCCTCCTGCAGTCCCTTGGCGGTCGGGACCAGCGTGTTCATGCCGTCGGTCACGAAGGGTGAGCCGTCGGCCGTGAAGGCTTCGTATCCGACGGAGTAGGTCCCATCGCCGTTGTCCTGCGAGGTGGCCTGCATGAAGCCGACCACGCCGAAGGTGGTCGGATCGAGGGCCGGAGTGGTGCCGCCGTTCACGACGGGGATCGCGGGATTGCCCGGGAAATCGAAATTCACGCCGAGCGGAAGGGCGCCGGCGAGGACGAATTCCTCCGGAAGCACCGCGAGTGCGTATCCACCGGAGTAGGTGTCCGGTTCGGAATCGCCTGCAAAGGCGGCACCGGTGGTGACCAGTGCGGTGGCGGCGAGCAGTATTCGGATGGGCATGTCTGGAAGCCTTTCTCGGCCAGGGTTTCGACTCGTCGGGCGATGGAGGAGGCCCGACGAGTGGGGAACGGACAGGGTGGTCCTCGAATACCGTACCCCGGTATCCGGGAAATCCATCGCCAAATCCATCGAGTGCGGACGATCCAGATGAATACCGGAAGTTGACTCGCCGAAGCTCGGATCCCGATCCGACGTGAGGGCATGGGCGCGGTCATGGAAAAGTCGTGCCTGCAGGGACCGAAACCGCCGAGCGGTCGATCAACGATCGTTTTCGGTCCCGGGACCCGGGTTTGACGAGCGTCGAGGAAGATCCCGAATACGGGGTCTCTGGTCGGCGTGGTGGGCGGCGACGAATCGGAGCTCGGAGCGTCTCGAGATCCCCCGGGATTTCGCCTGGGGGTCGCGTTCGTCGAGCCCACCATGACTCCTTCATGAGACCCGCGTGAATCCCACGTGAATCGCGAGCCGAAGCGATTGGCGTCGCTTAGTACCTTCTGGAGAACCCATGAACGTTCAAGAGCCGTCGTCTCGCCGCACCCCGCCCTCGGTGTGCAGTGTGATCCTCGTCGCCGCACTGATCGGTTGCCACGCTGCAGCCGAGACCTTTCGGCTGGAGGCGGGGCCGGCATCCCGGGTCCAGGCGTTGATCGACGACGTGGTGTCCGAAGGGGACGAGATCGTGCTTGAAGCCGGCGAGCATCTCGTGGAGACGGTCATCGACCTCGGAGGACGTGCGATCACCCTCCGAGGGGAGACCGATCGACTCGGCCTGCCGACGGCGAGACTCGTCGGCGCCGGGAGCACCGGCGTCCTGAGCTGTCGTTCCGGTGAGACCGCGACGACGCGAATCGAGACGCTCGACGTCGTCGGTGGCGACATCGACCTCGGCGCCGGACTCCTGATCGTCGATTCCAGCCCGGCCCTCTTCGGGGTCCGGTTCATCGGGAACGTCGCATCGGTCTTCGGTGGCGGCGTCGGAATCTTCGGCTCGAAGAGCAACCCGCACTTCGAGGACTGTGACTTCATCGACAATCGAGCCGAACTCGTCGGAGGCGGTTGTCTGAACGGCACCGATGCCTCGCCCATCTATCGAGACTGCTTCTGGAGCGGTAACTCCGTCGGTCTCTACGGCCGGGGAATGTACAATCAGGTCGACGCCACCCCGGCCCTCGTCGGTTGCGAGGTCGATGGCTGCTGCGACGTGGTGCCACCCCAGAGCTTCATCGACGAGGGTGAGAACGTGATCGATCCGTACTGCGGCGGGTGTCGAGCCGATTTCAACTGCTACGGCGGTGTGGGATCCGCGGATCTCGGGCTGCTGCTCGGTGCGTGGGGATCGACGGACCCGGTGTACGATCTCAATGGAGACGGCGTGGTCGGTGGTTCGGACATCGGCGCCCTCGTGGCCCAGTGGGGGCCGTGCGGCTGACCTCCTCACTCGGGGACGCGTTGGTTCCCGCCGACCGGGCGTGTGACGCCGAAGAGATCCGGAGCGACCTTGCCCGACGAGACGAACAGACGACGACGGATCGCCATCGCGGGCGCCAGCGGATTCGTCGGCCGCGCGTTGCGGAGAGCGTTGTCGGATCGATACGACGTGGTCGCGCTCACCCGGCGGCCGTCGAGCGACGCGTCGATCGCGACCGACGGTGACGGGGTGGAATGGCGGCAGTGCGATCTGTTCGATCCCGCGTCCATCGCCTCGGCGATCGAGGGCGTGGACGTGGTCATCTATCTCGTTCACTCGATGTCCCCCCAGTCGAGACTGACCCAGGCCCGTTTCGACGAACTGGATCTCGTCCTCGCCGACAACATGCGGCGGGCGATGGACGCGGTCGGGACCGCGCACATCGTCTTCCTCGGCGGCCTCGGCGCCCATCAGGACGATTCGGTGCTCTCACGGCACCTGGTGTCGAGACAGGAGGTCGGTGCGGTGCTCGGAAGCGGGAAGGCGGCGATCACCGAACTTCGCGCCGGGCTGGTGATCGGCAGTGGAGGCTCTTCATTCCGGATGTTGATCCGTCTGATCCGAAGGCTTCCGGTGATGGTCCTTCCCCGGTGGACCTCGACGCCCACCCAGCCGGTCGCGATCGACGACGTCGTTCGCGCGTTCGAAGCCGTGCTCGACGATCCCGCCGCCTGGCGGGGCGAGTTCGATCTCGGAATCGAGGAGGAGATGACCTACGGTCGGATGATTCATCGGGCGGCGGCGGCGCTGGGACGGAATCCGGTGACCGTGCCGGTCCCGATCTCCTCGCCCCGGGTTTCGACCCTCTGGATCATGCTCTTCAGCGGCGAACCGGCGAGCCTCGTCGTTCCGCTGATCGCCAGCCTCAAGACTCCGACCATCGCCCGCGACAATCGGCTGCTGGATCACCTTGATCGCGGTTCGCTGGCGGGATTCGACGAGTCGGTGGGGGCGTGCCTGGCGGAAGCCGGGGATGCCGACGATCCCCGACGTGCGACCCGGAGTCGCGACCGGAAGGTGATCCACCAGCGAAGCCTCGTGCGCTCGATCCAGCGGATGGACATGCCGGACGATCTCTCGCCCGCGGGCGCGATGCGGGTGTACTGGGACTGGCTCGGCAAGGTGTTTCGTCCCTTCCTGAGGATCCGCACCGACGTCTCGAAGGCCGGTGAAGCCGATCGCGTGACCGTGCACCTCTTCGGCCTGCTGCTCATGCTCGAATTGAATCGCCTGCCCGAGGCGTGCGACGACGAGCTCGAGACGATGCACATCACGCGGGGGCTGCTGGTCCGGCGGGTCTCGCCGCCGGGATCACGCCTCGAATTCCGGTGGATCAAGGAACGCGGGGTGCTGCTGACCGCGTTGCAGGACTACGCGCCGAGCCTGCCCTGGCCGATCTACATGTGTTCGCAGGCCTGGCTTCATCTGATGGTGATGGCGGGATTCCGGCGCTGGCTCCGGCGGCGGTCCCGGGACTGACTCCCCGGAGTCGGGACTCGCGGGGTCGACGATCGGGCGGATCGGATACCGTCTTCGGCTCATGGCTTCCGACGCATCGAAAGAACGCCGACCGATCTCGCTCTTCGTCCTCGCGATGATGAGCGCCGCGGTGGTGGTGGGACTCGAAGGGCTTCCGGAGGTCGGATCCTTCGGTCTTCCGCTCGTCGTCTACTACGCGTTCTTCACGCTCTGTTTCTTCCTGCCGGTAGGGCTGGTGGCGGCGGAGCTCGGCGTCGGCTGGCCTCACGACGGTGGCGTCTATCGCTGGATCCGGGAGGCGCTCGGTGAACGCTGGGCGTTCGTGGGGATCTGGTGCCAGTGGGTGCAGATCCTCGTCTGGTATCCGACGGTGCTGGCGGTCTGTGCGGTATCGCTGTCCTATGCGATCGATCCCGGGATGCATGACGTCGGCTGGTTCAAGGTGGTGGTGAGTCTCGGGATCTTCTGGGCGGCGACGCTGATCAACTTCAAGGGGTTGAGCATCAGTGGATGGCTGACGACCGCATTGCTGTATCTCGGCACGCTGTTGCCGGTCTTCCTCGCGATCGGTCTCGCGGCCTGGTGGCTGGGGTCGGGTCGGGAATCGGCGATCCCGCTGGAATGGTCGGGACTGGTTCCTCGAATCGACTCGATCGGCGAAGTGGTCGGCGTGGTCGCGATCTTCTCGTTCCTGTCGGGGCTCGAGGTGAATTCCGTCCACTTCCGGCACGTGCGGGATCCGCAGCGATCGATCCCACGCTCGTTGCTGTTCTCGGGGGTGCTGGTTCTCGCGATCTCCGTCCTCGGGGCGTTGAGCGTCGCGGTGCTCGTGCCGGTGGAGGAGATCGACCTCGCCGCGGGCACGCTTCAGGTCTTCGCGAAGGTCCTCGGTCCGCTCGGCTGGGGCTGGATGGTGGCGGTCCTCGCGGGGCTGGCGCTCGCGGGCATGATCGGTCACATCATGGTCTGGGTCATCGGGCCGACGGAGTCGCTTCGGGTCGCGGCCGAGGACGGGCTGATCCCGCCGGTCTTCCAGCGGACCACGGCGGGCGGTGCGCCGCGAAACGTGATGCTTCTTCAGGCGGGCGTGGTGTCGCTGCTCTGTCTGCTGATGCTCTTCTTCGATCTGAATCGCATCTTCTACTTTCTCACGATCGCGTCGGCCCAGGTCTATCTGGTGATGTACGTCCTGATGTTCCTTTCGGTCATCGTGCTTCGATTCAAGCAGCCGTCCGTGCCGCGGGCGTTCATGATCCCGGGTGGGATCGTGGGCCTGCTGGTGGTCGCGGGTGGTGGTGGAGTGACCGCGACCGCCGGCATCATCGTCATGTTCTGGCCGCCGGTGACCAAGGACATGTCGATGGATGGATCGACCTTCACCATCGCCCTGCTCGCGACCTTTGCGGTGATCGTGCTGGCCCCGTTGGTCCTGTATCGCTTCCGGAATCCTGACTGGCAGGGACGGCCGGGGCTCCCCGGGCAGGACGACACCACGGGCACCGGCTGGAAACGCGGCGACTGAAGCGTTCCGATCAACGAAGCAGGAGACGCGATCGCGTTCGCGGCGGCGTCTCCTGTTTCGTTCGGCGTGCCGACATCGGTCCGCAAGGGACGGTTCGGCGATGTTTCGATCGCCGGATCAGTCGGCCATGACCATCCGGCGCTCGAGGGGGAAGAGGCGGCGTTCGGCCTCGGTCCCGTCGTTCCAGAGGATCCAGGTGGAATCCACGCGGTCCGGATCGTCGTGGAACTCGAGGGTGTGCTCGTGCATGTGCTGGCTGGTCGGCGAGGCGAGATCGGTGATGCCGATGAATCCGAAGTTGATCTCGTCGGGTTCGCCGTCGACGGCGCCCATCGTCGGCTGGTTGCCCAGGGCACAGAAGTGCGTCAGCGTGAGCCGGCCCTCGTCGATGAAGTACATCGTGATCATCTCCTTCGCCTGGCCGGGAAAGAGCCGCTCCTCGACCGCGGTCTCGTTCGCGACGACGCGGTGGATCGCGGTCGGCGCGTCTCCGTCTTCGGCGTCGGCGAGGTACCAGGTTCCGGCCATCGCCTTCACCTGCTCCAGCTGCCGGGCGGCGTTCGCGTCATCCGCATGGGCGGCATGGTCATGTCGGGTCGACTCGGGCCCCGATTGGCAGCCGCCGAGGATCGCAGACATCAAGGTCGGAACGAGCAGTGAAATGGTGGAGTTCTTCATCCCCGGATTGGAACAATCGAGGATCCGGACTGCAACCCCGTGCGGCGGATCATCGGGTTCGAACGCGGGGGAGCCGGCAGCCGAGAAGATGGTGCGGCAGCGTGGTGATCAGGAAGAATCCGAGCATGGTCGCGGTCAGATCGTCGACGCCGAAGCCGCCGAACTGGATCCAGCACCAGCCGAGGAGCATTCCAAGCGTGGGGACGAGAAGTGGCAGCGACAGGAGATGGACCCAGGCGAGGCGTCGAACGAGCGAACCGCCGTTGAACCCCTCGGGAAGCACCTCGGGCGTGGAGGCCAGTCGAAGGGAATGTCTGAAGGAATGGGTGCTCAGGAAATACGCCCCGATACCGAACAGCGGGTCGGTCAGGCCGATCGCGGCGGTGACGAGGATGGTCTCGAGAACGTCGTGGAAGGCTTCACGGCGTTCGCCGTGTCGCCATCGATGACGTATCCATGCGACCGTCGCGATTCCGCCGACGGTGACCGCGACGATCCCCATCACTCGGGTGTCGGTCGATCCGGCGGACGTCACGGCGTTCTCGCCGATCAGGAGCGCGAACGGCGACCACGCGGCCACGGGCGAGACGGCGAAGGCGACACCGAGCACGAGGAGTCCTCGGCCGGAGATCGCGGCGAATCTCGCGGTGCGTGACCCGGTGGTCGACGCCGTCGCATCGAGGTCGCCGAGCCCCCAGTGGACCACGGTCAGCGCGAAGAAGCCCAGCACCGCGATCACGGGCGCCAGGAAGAGGAGCGCGGCGGCCGCGATCATCCAGGCGAGATACCACGCGAACCTCGGCGGTACGAGCCCCGTCGTGCGGTCGACGCGGAGTCGACCGTCCACGACCCAGTCCATCGCGCCGTGCGGCATGCCGAAGATCAGGAACGAGATGAGGAACGGGAACGTGTCCCAACGCTGCGTGAGACCACGATCGACGAGGCCGAGGATCGCGGTGGCGGCGAGCAGGATCCACGGTATTCCGCGGATCAGGACGGCCCGGTTCCGGGCGGCGACGACGCTCGCCGGCGGATGCAGGGCATCCGCCGGCGAGTCGAGGTCGTCCCGGAGTTCGGGATTCGGATGAAGCGCGATCGGGCTCATGACCGGCTCCGAAGGACTGATGGATCAGGCGGCGGACTTCAGTTCGCCACGCTCTTCGTGATCGCCGAGGCACTTCGCGGCGACCACGCAGGCCACGCCGAAGCCGACCTTGTTGATCACGTCCGCGATGTTGTAGGCGATCTCCCGGATGCTCTCGTTGCCCGAGAGGGCGAGGAGGAAGCCGATCGGGTAGATGACCCAGCCGATGAGGATGAACGCCTTCATCGTGCCGAGGTGACCCTGGAAATCTTCCGGCAGGTGCTTCGATGCACGAGTGACCGAGCCGTAGAGCATGCCGACGATTCCAACCCATGCGAGGCAGCTGACGACGTAGAAGCCCCACCAGGAACCGCCGCCAAGGGGACTGGTTTCCGCGATCCAGGCGGTGACGAGCATGACCAGCGACAGGACGCCGAGGCCGAGGAAGAGCGGCTTGCCCTTCTTGCCGAGGTTGAGGAGCAACGGGAATTCCAGAACCATCAGCGGCACGGTGATGAGCCAGTCGATGTAGCGGTAGGCGGTGGGGAAGGCGGCCAGCTCACCGATGACGACCTTGCCGTCGGCGTCGATGGTGATCGCCATGGCGAGGCTTTCCACGTAGATGTTCGCCATTCGGTAGTAGTGGAAGCACGCGACGCCGCAGATGATGCCAGCCACGATGGCGACCTTCTTGTACGTCTTGGTGAGGGAACCCTGCATCATGAAGAGATAGGCCGAACCGGCACCCATCCCGACGATTCCAAGCCAGAACAGATACATCGTGATGCCTTCGACCGACAAGCCCGCTTGCAGCGCCTTGAGGGTGTTCGACATGTCTCCAAGAACCATTGCGGTGTGCATTCCTTGACTCCACTCGAGTGACAGCCCTGCCACGCCGGAGCGTGAACTGGACAATGAGTATGAAAAAAATCCTTACCCCCGGAATCGAAGGAGCGAGCTTCGTGGATTCAAAGCGGGCGGAATGAGGTTGCGTGTTTTTGGAAATTTCTTCGCGGTAACGCCTCGACACCGTATGCTGCGACCGAGTTCCAATCGGCCTCCGGGGGCCGAATCGCGTCTCCACGCTCGATTCAGGTGGCTTCGAAACAGCGATTACGGCCCCGGGGAACGGGTCGGCCTCACGATCGCTCGGAGAAAAGCACGTTGCGATCGGACTTCGGCATGTTCATGATCGGTGTCCTGATCGCGATCGCATCCGCGGCATCGTCGGCGTCTCCGCGGAGCGAGGGACAGGTCCTTTTCCTCGAAGCCGAGGCGTTCGAGGATCTGGGCGGCTGGGTGCTCGACCAGCAGTTCATGGATCTCATGGGATCCCCCTTCCTGCTCGCCCATGGAATGGGGACGCCCGTGGCCGATGCCGTCACCTCCGTCGAGGTGGAGAGGCCCGGACCGCATCGCGTCTGGGTTCGAACCCGCGACTGGGTGGCGCCATGGAACGCCGAAGGAGCGCCCGGGCGATTCGATCTGATCGTCGACGGGATCCCGGTCGAGACGACGTTCGGTACCGAAGGCGATGCGTGGCACTGGCAGGACGGCGGCATCGTCGAACTCGAATCGACCGCCGAGATCCGGCTCCACGATCTGACCGGTTTCGAGGGCCGATGCGACGCCGTCCTCTTCACCTCGGATCTGCGTTTCAAGCCACCCGAGACCCCGGACGAACTCGCGGCCTTCCGGCGGAAGGCGATGGGGTTCGCCGAAGCGCCGGTGTCCGCGGGCGCATTCGATCTCGTGGTGGTGGGGGGCGGCATGGCGGGGACCAGCGCCGCCGTCACCGCGGCGCGGCTCGGTCTGAAGGTGGCGTTGGTGCAGGATCGACCGGTGCTTGGCGGGAATTCGAGTTCCGAGGTCCGGGTCTGGCCGGAGGGTCACGTGAATCAGATGCCCTGGCCGCGGGTCGGCGACGTGGTGATGGAACTCGTTCCCGAGCGTCGGGCTGATTCCAGCAACGCCCAGTCGGCGTCGGTCTTCGACGATGCACGGAAGCTCGAAATCGCCCGTGGCGAAACGGACCTCACGCTTCTTCTCGATCACCGGATGAATGAAACGACCCTCCGGGACGGTCGGATCACCTCGGTCGTCTGTCAGGACGTTCGAACCGGTCGACGCATCCTCATCGAGGGCGATCGATTCCTCGACAGCACCGGTGATGGTTGTCTCGGTTTCCTCGCGGGCGCTGATTTCCAGCAGACCGACACCGGACACATGGGGTCCAGCAATCTCTGGAACATCAAATGCCTGTGCGAGGACGAGGAGCCGCTGTCGAGCGAGCTCGAAGCGGCATGCGAAGCGGCGATCTTCCCCCGATGTCCCTGGGCGGTGGATCTCGCGAAACGTCCCTTTCCCGGTCGCACCCGGGGCGCGACCTCACCCGAACCCGGCGGGAACCCGATCAGTCTCGGGAACTGGTTCTGGGAGTCCGGATTCGATCGCGACCCGATCCGCGACATGGAACGGATCCGCGATCAGAACTTCCGCGCGATGTACGGCGCGTGGGATGCGATCAAGAACGTGGAGGGGCGATACCCCGCGCATCGTCTGAACTGGGTCGCCTACATCGCGGGGAAGCGGGAGTCGCGCCGCCTGCTGGGGGACGTGGTGCTCACCGGCGAGGATCTTCGTGACGGCGTGGTCTTCGAGGACGGCTGCGTTCCCTGCACCTGGGGAATCGACACGCATCACCCCGACGAGCGGTATTCGAAGGGGCACGAGGGCGACGAATTCATCGCGGACTTCACCCGTGGGGAAGGGTACGAGTACGAAGGTCCGTATTGGATTCCGTATCGCTGTCTCTACAGTCGAAACATCCCGAATCTGTTCATGGCCGGCCGCGACATCAGCGTGACCCACGAAGCGCTGGGTGCGGTCCGGGTGATGAAGACGACCGGGGCGATGGGGGAGATCGTCGGCATGGCCGCGGCGATCTGCGAGGCGAACGAATGTGATCCGCGCGCGGTGTACTCGGAGCATCTCGACGAATTGAAGGGCTTGATGTCGATCGGCGCAGGACGTTCCACGTCACCTGGTGCGGAAGGCCGGTTCCAGCTGCCCGGTCGGACCGCCCTGATCGAGGGCCGTCAGCTTCGCTACGAGCCCGAGCGGGACGCGCTCGGTTGGTGGCGGACATCGTCCGATACCGCCGTCTGGAGAATCAGCATCTCGGAACCGGCCACGTTCGAGGTGCGAGTTATCGCCGCGTGCCCCGCGTCGGACGCCGGATCCCCGTTCACCATTCGATTCACCGATGAAACGGGCGGGGCGGTCGCGCTCCAGTCGAAGGTCGTCCCGACCGATTCGTGGGACGATCATCGGGCCCGTTCGATCGGAATCGTCTCCCTTGTCGCAGGGGACCACCTCGTGATCGTCGAGAGCGGCCGGATTACCGGCCCGCTCATGAAGCTCCGGTCCCTGGAACTCGTTCCGATCGCCGACTGATCGGCGACATCGAGGTGATATCGGCGGATGCCCGGTGGCACCGCAGTGCGTCATGAACCGGAGGTCGGATGATCAGATGATCAGGTGATTCGTGATTCCATCGAAATCAACGCCCAAGGCGAGCAGGACCCGATTTGGAGGTCATGCTAGGCGTGTTGCGGATGGTCGCTCGAAGTTTCGACACCAGATGTGTCCGCCAGCGTCACCCCGTTCGGAATCGTACCGCCGTACGGTCGAATCAAAATCGTCAGTTGCTTGCAGGAGCGTGAAGCCTCGGAATCGTCGTCGAGGCGCTGTGTCCAAATGCTTGCCTTTCCAGTCGAACGTCTCGTGTTTCTTTGCACGCCGAAGTCCGGGTCCAGCAGCGTGGAGGAGGTCTACGGGCCGTACGCCGGTGGGGTGCTTGGTGGCCATCCGAGGCTCACGCACGTCGACCTCGCCACGTATGAACGCGGACTTGCGTCTCTCCTGGGCGATGATCAAGGAATGCTCGAGACGGTCTGCCTGATCCGGGATCCGCTGGAACAGCTTCGAAGCTGGTATCGCTACCTGCTTCGCCCGGACCGCAAGCGGAGCAAGTGGTTTGATCGCGATTGGTCATTCGAGGACTTCGTCGCGCACTTTCTTGGCGCCGAGCAGGGTTGCAGGATGAAGACGCAGCATGAATTCGTCCAGGACGAGACCGGCGAGGTCGGCGTGAACAGGATCTTCGCGCTCGAACGCGTCGACCGATTCGTGGCCTTCATGAACGAGCGTCTGACGCTTCGAGTTCGATTGCCGGTGCTCAATGCCTCCAAGCGGATTCCGACGACGATCTCCTCCGGGCTCGAAGCGGAGCTGCGACAACGGCTCGCGTCCGACTTCGAGCTTCACGGCGCGGTTCTGGAGGCGGAGGAAGGCTGGCAGAATCCCGTCCGAGGATTCGAGTCCCGGCCGGCACCGGGTGAGGGTGTCACGGCGTCGTGGTCGGCGAAGGCGTACCGTCGTCGAGCGAAAGCGGTCCGGTGGTCGCCATGGACGTAGAACGGATTGCTTCATGAACAGGCGGAACGACAATCCGCGGGCGTCGATCGGCATCGGGCTGGTGATCACCCAGAAGAACGAGGCTCGGTTGCTGCGGCCGAATCTGGAGTATCACCGGTTTCTCGGTGTGACACACTTCTACGTCTTCGATGACGGTTCGTCCGATGATTCGATGCGGTCCATCCGGGACGTTCCGGGCCTCAGCTGTCCCGATCTCGAAGGGTTGGCCGATGTTCCGCTGGAATTGAAGGACGACATCCTGCAGGCTCGAAACGGGCCTTGGATGGCAAGGCAGAAGTTGGCGACCCGCTGGGCGACGCAGCTCGCTCGAAAGGACGGCGTCGAATGGTTGATCTCGCTTGACGCGGACGAATTGGTGATGGTCGAAAATCCGACGCGGGGCGCGATTCAGGACCTGTTTCTTGATTGCCCGTCCGACGTCGATGCGGTCTTTTTTCGTGACACCTATGAGGTCGTGCCCCGCGGGTGCGACACGGATGTCGATTTATCGAGTCACGTCCTCTTCAAGACGCCGGCGTACTCGAAACGCCATCGGCGTGAGATGTTCGATCCGATCCGCGACCGGCGATTCACCGTCGGCGGGTACCTCGGTCATATGTCGGGGAAGACGGCGCTGCGGGTCGCTGCAGGGCTGATTCCGAAGAACGTCCATCAGGTGATGAGCGCGACTGGCAGGCCGGTGAAGCACTGGGACGCGGGGAAGCTGCTGCACTACAAGTTCCACGATCACCTGGACTTCCTGAGCAAGAGCCGCTGGCCGTATCCCAGGCGGTTCGCCTCGGGCGTCGAGGTGGAGTACTACCCCGCTCGGTTCTGGCACGATCTGGTCGCCCATCTGGAATTCGACGTCGATGCGGTGAAGGCGTATCACCGGCGGTGGATCGCCTACACGGATATCGAGATCGATCGCCTGAGGCAGGGCAGGCTCGAGGATTCACCCCTCTTGATCGAGATTCCGGAGATTCCGGAGATCTGGAAATCGATCGGAGGCATCGACGAATCGAGCAGGCCCGAGGAGGAACCGCCGCTGCCTGCTCCGGAGACCGCATGCCTCCCGGAACGACCGGAACGAATTCGGGTCCAGGAAACATCCGAGCGGCGTGAAGGTCCGTCGATCTCGATGGTGGTTCCAGCCTATGACGCGGAGCGGTACATCGGATTCACGATCGAATCGCTTCTACGGCAGACCCATACGGATCTGGAGATCATCGTGGTCGACGATGGATCGACCGACCGGACTCACGAAATCGCATCCCGGTATGCGGCGGAGGATTCCCGCATCACCGTGCTCACGCAGGGGAATGCCGGGGTGGCGACCGCTCGAAACCGGGCGATCGACGTGGCGAAGGGGGAGTTCCTGGGATTCGTCGACGCCGACGACATCTGGCACCCCACGGCGGTCGCGAAGATGTTGGCCCGCTTCGAGGGAGCGTCATCGGATCTCGCGGTGGTGTACGCGTGGTCGACGGACATCGACGAGGAGAATCGGCCGATCGGCGGGGTCCACGTGTCGAGGGCGAGTGGTCACGTCTTTCCCTTGCTGGTCTTTCACAACTTCCTCGGGAATGCGAGCTCCACGATCATCCGGAAGCGTTCGCTGGAGGCGATCGGCGGTTACCGAGCCGAATTCGAGCTCGGCTGCGAGGATCTCGACCTCTATCTCCGCCTGGCCGCGCGATTCGATTACGACGTCGTTCCGGAGTTCCTCGTGGCGTATCGCAGGACTCCGGGGGCGATGTCGAGTCACGTCGAGAAGATGGAGCTTGCACATCAGCAGGTGCTCGACACGGTGCGACGGGAGCGGCCGATGGTCTCGTCGCGGCTCCTGCGTTCCTCGAAGGTCAACTTCTACGCCTATCTCGCCCATGCCTCGGTCTTCGGCGGCGGGGACCGCGGAGCGTTGCATTGGATCGGGAGGTCGTTGCGCACCGATCCACTTCTGACACTCTGCAGAATCGATCTGCTCACGATCTTTCCTCGTCGGATCATTCGCGGCGTGTTCGAAGCCACTCGGTTCCGAGGCGTGTCCTCTCGAAGAAGCGTTCTCGACGCGGATTGTTCCGGTGGGAAAGCCGATGGTTTTCGACCTCCCATGTCCGGCCGCGTCCTCTCGGAGATCAAGTGCGGCGTCGCCTCGATCGTGTATCGCGTGTTGCGCTGGGGGAGGCGTCCGCCATCTCCCGGGGATGCGTGACGGATCGATTCGACGGCAGATCATTCGTGGAACGCGGATGCGTTACGCTTGATCTCGGAGCGTGCGGCCGTTTCGTGGAGATCCGGCCGTGTGGATCGCGGGCGGTACGGCGTCGAAGCAGGGGCGAGGCTCATGGAACGACTGGACAACCTGGCCATCCCCGATCGGACCGAGGAGATCCGGTGCTTCTTCTGCGGTAGAAACGAGGCGCTGCGACTACCTGAATTTCTGGAATACCACCGGCGTCTCGGCGTCGAGCGCTTCTTCTTCGTCGATAACGGATCGACCGACGAATCCGTCGAGATCGCCCTCGCCGAGGAGGCCGTGCATGTCTGGCGCACCAAACAGCCCTATCAGGACAGTCGATTCGGCGTGGACTGGCAGGAGGCGTTGCTCGAGCGGTTCGGCGTCGGGCACTGGTGCCTTCTGCTCGATCTGGACGAATTCTTCTACTACCCGTTCTGCGATCAGGGGCGACGCTTCCATGACTTCGTGGAGGCATTGGATGCCACGGGCCGGACGGTCGTGAAATCGATGATGCTGGACATGTACTCGGATCGGGCGATCGCCGAGACCACGCTTCGCCCCGGACGCAGCATCTTCGAGACCTGTCCCTTCTTCGACCGGCCTCGCCATCTGTCGCTGTTCTTCGCAAGGGATTTTCGCAGGTTGCAGCGCATCTACTTCCAAGGCGTGCGAGCGAGGATCTTCCGGGCCTCCGCCATGATTCGGAAGTATCCGTTGGTGCGGTACTCGAAGGGCATGCCGCTTTCGCTCGGCCATCATCACACGGAATCGCCCTCGCGAAGCCTGGCTCGGGATCGAACGTTTCTCTTCCACTTCAAGTTCCTCAGCACGCTTCGAGACTATGCCCGCGAGAGCATCGATCGCGGGTGTCACTGGGACGCCTCCGCGGAGTATCAGAACTACCTCGACGGGATCGAAAGGGACCCGGCGATGAACTTCCACGATCCGCGGGTCTCGATCCGATTTCGCGGCACCGAAACGTTCATCGAGCATCGGATGATTCGTCCGCGCGGCAGACAGGCGGCAGGCCGGCGGTAGCAATGCCGGTGCGCTGGAGATGACGGCGGCGTCCGGTGTCGACTCAATAGCCGAGCGCCGTGCTCGGGCCCCGGACGATGCGTGCGATGTGCCTGAGTTTCCGCTCGGAGAACATCGCCCGGTGCGGTTTGCCGTCCATCCGCCTCTTTTCGAGGATGCCTTCCTTGAGATCGACGAGCTCGCCCTGCCGATCGCTCGTCTCGAAGCCAAGCCACTCGAACAGGCCTTCCACTTCGCCGGAGTCCTTCGAAATCATTGATTCGAACCTGACGAAACGGGTTCGGTCCTCGTTCGCCCGCTGGAATTCGAGCAGCCCTCGGTTCTGGGCGGCCCACGTTTCGGCAAGTTGCTTCCATCCAGTGCGCAGGACCGTCTTCGGCTCCCAGCCCATCGCAGCCTGACTTGCGATGACGTCGACGGGATTCCGGGCGATGAAGACGAATCTCGCGTTCGGGAAGAGTTCCGCGAGCATCTCGATGGTCCGGTCATCCCCGCCGTACCGAATCTCCTTGAAACCCCAGTGTCGCTTCGTCATCGTCGGAGGATGGAAGAACGACTCGATGAGGCCGGCGAAGTTCGCAGTCGCCTCTCGTCTTCCGTACCAGTTCATCCAGCAGTAGTCGATGTCCGTCAGCTTCAACCGGTTGAAATCGAGGTTCGGGTTCTTCGCGACGCGATTCTTCCCGAAGATCGCCCCGGCCACCTTGGCACTCTCGGTGTGGTGAAAATAGGCGTTGGCGACCTTCTTCAGGAAGCCTCCGTGCTCTCCCCAGATCATGACGTCATCCGCGCTGTTGAGGATCTTCTGGAGCAGCGTGGTGCCACTCCGGCCAGATCCAAGCAGGAAGATCGGAAAGGCGTCGGCAGGTGGATTCCCGGCATCGGGCTCGTTGGTCATCGGGGGTTCAGTCCTGAAAGAATTCATGCCACCTGGTGTGACGAAACCGGGCTTCGAGTTCGGCGTGGTTCTCAATCAGTTCGCGGGTGGATTGTTGATTCTGTTTGCGGCTGCTGCTCGCGAGCGGCTGCGGGGGGAGGCCGAGGAAACGGAGAAGGGCCGCGAGCTGGGATTCCTGGTCCCGTTCGAGATCCTCGTAGAGGATCTCGGCCCTTCGATGTCGTCGAAAAAACCGCTTTCCGCGAGCGAAACTCCGCTCCCTCGCTCTGATGTGCGCGATCACCTCCTGGTACTCGATCCTGAGGGATTCGTATCGGACGGGGGGCGTGCCCTCCATCCGCTGCCAGTTGTCCGATCTCATGGCGAGCTTCAAGGAGAGAAGGTTGCGGAGCAGGTTGCGTCGCTTGAGGTGGACGACCTGGAGATCCTTCGTTCGTCGAAGGTTGTCCCAGATGGTCCGCTCGGTCCTGCAGCGTGCATGATCGTGGAAGAGCCGGAAACCGACATGCGTGATCGAATCATCGAACGGCTGCTCGAAGAAGGCCTCGAGGTAGGCGATCGGATCCCGCTTTCTCAGGCCACGGATTTCCTCGGGAAGCGGGTTGTTGCGACTGTTGTGGTCGTGGTTCGGATTGAAGAGCTCGCCCGCGACCTTGACGGCCGAATGACTGCCCAGCAGGTCTTCAAGGTGGTTGGAGCCGCTTCGTTGGTCCGTGAGGATGATGAATCGTTGTCGTCCGTTCGTTCGATTCATGAGGTTTCGCACCCCTTGCGGACCGATCGCTTGTGGGTTTGAAGCAAAGCCACGCTCACGCTTCGGTTCAGGCCGAAATACCCTGCCGGATCATCCCCGGTCATGCCTTGGTCGAGGTGGGTATCCCGGTCATGGCGTCGGAAGATCCTCATCCTCGACCCCGCATCTTGAGGTACCGCCACGCGGACGTGATTTCGGTGGCGACGCCGCGTTCCGGTCCGAGGGAGTGTCGAATCCAGTGGTAGAGAAAGGTCAGACGCCCCGCCAGGATGTTCTTCGCGTAATAAGCGCCGCGTCCGCGATCATATTCCGTGCAGATGTTCGCGAGGTCGCGCACCGTCCGCCTTCCGTGGTCGTGGCGTACGACGAGTTCGGGGAACTGTCCGCCGGTGAATCCGGCGAAGGAGGCGCGGGCGGCGTAATCGATGTCCTCGCAGGGGAACGGGGTGCCGGCCCCCAGCATGCAGTCGAAGTACCCGATCTCTTCGACGACTCGCCGGCGGAAGATCATGCTCGATCCCTGAATGGTCCCCGCGGGTATGAACCGACCCGGTTCGAGCGTGCTTCGGTGCTCGAAGAGGTTGTGGCCGATGAATGCATCGCGTTCGTCGTGCAGGACGATCTGGCCACCGCCGAAGTCGAAATCCTCTGATTCGAAGATCTCGACCGCCAGGGGGATGTACCCCGGGTCCAGGTAGCAGTCGTCGTCGGTGAACAGCAGGAGATCTCCGGTCGCCGCGTCGAGTCCCGCGTTGCGTGCCCGAGAAAGGCCGGCGTCCGGTTCCTGCCGGACCAGTACGGGATACCGAGCCCGGTCCGCATGCGCCTCCATGATCTGGTGGGTGTCGTCCGTCGAGCCGTTGTCGATCAGCACGAGTTCGGCCGCGGTCGCGAGCATCTCGTCCTCGTGGATGGAATCGAGACACTTTTCGAGCTGGGCGGCCCGGTTTCGAGAGCAGATGATGATGGAGACCTTCGGATTCATGAGTCTTGCCTGCACGAGCGGCGGTCGGTTCCAGTCGGATGGCTTCATCGTGGTCGTCACGTCGTCCACTTCAGGAAGCGATTCCCGGTGTCGAGCGTGGCGGGCCGTGGTCCGTCTTATCAGAAACGGTAGTCGAAGTTCCGGATGTCCTTCTCGTAGATCCTGCCGACCGTATCTCGCGTCTGGTCGGTGTAGTACTCGGCGTAGGGTTTTCGCTTCGGTGTTCGATTAATCGAGCTGATCTCGAAGGGATCGATGCCGATGGTTCGAAAGACGTGGGCGACGCCTTCTTCGTACGATTCCATTCGGATCAAGTGGTCGACTTCGTCCAGATCGATCAGCGAGGACTGCGACGCGATGTGCGTGTCGCACCGTTCAATGTCCTTTCCTGCGACGTAATCGACGAAGGCGGGGAAGTCGTGCAGTCTCCGATGCAGGCCTTCGGACAATCTGAACGCGTTCTTTCGAAGGATCTTGTTGTGCCAGCAGGAGACGAGTCGATCCCAGGGATTCCGGACCACCGCGAACTTGTAGTAGTCGCGATAGGTCCGAAGGGGGTATCGAATCATGTTCGCCTCCTCGACGTCGAGTGCGATGCCGTTCGATTCCATGCTCTGCAGGAGGGTTTGAGTCCCGTTCTTGGGGACCCTGAACCAGATGAACCGGTGCTGGTGACTGATCGTCAGATCGTACTTGCGGGACCATCGGGAGCCGGTGACCAGTTGAAGGAGGGGATGGCATGCCTGTGCGACCCGGTCCGGGATGGTCAACCTGTAGGGATTGTTTCTTGCGGTCTTCATTTCACAGGCTGGGAATCGTCGTCAGCTTCGTTGGAGGGGATTCCCGCCGAGTCGCGGGATTTTTCCCTGGATCGTCCCGAGGTTTTCCTGCTGGTTCGCGACCCGCGACCTGGTCCCTTCTCATCGGCGATCGTACGTACGCAGCGGATGATCTTCTGGACTTTTCGCTGATCATTGATGGACGGCCTGCTTTATATTGGAGAGTCATCGCGGTCGCCGAGATTCTCGGGCGGTGCCGACCGGCGACCTCGCTAGGGGATCGGATCCACGGTGAAATCGATCGGCTCGGACAACCTCGGTCGAACGGCCGTCTGGAGATGGCGGCTGCTCTCCGCGGCGCTGCGGGTCCTGCCGGACTTTCTCATCATCGGGGCGATGAAATCGGGCACCTCGAGCCTCTTCCACTATCTCACCCAGCATCCCGAGCTCGTTCCGGCGTTCGAGAAGGAGATCCACTACTTCGATCAGGACGAGTCGTCGTTCGGTGGGAGAACCGGAGACCTCGCCTGGTACCGATCCCATTTTCCGATCAAGGCGATGATCCCGCCTCGATCCCTCGTCTACGAAGCGACGCCGAAGTACTTGTGTCATGAGACTGCGGCGAGACGGATCGCCGAAGTCGTTCCGAACGCCCGGCTGGTCCTGACGCTCCGAAATCCATCAGATCGTGCGATCTCCCACTACTTTCACGCGCGATGCAACCCGTCCGACCCCGGGTCGCTGCATGCGGCGATGTGCGAAGACGTGGACCGCTGTGCTTCGCTCGGAGTGACCGAAGGCGATGCGTCCGGTACGACCGACTACACGTCCTACGTCGGACGCGGGGTCTACCGGCCGCAGATCGAACGCTATCTCGAACGCTTCGATCGCCGGAACATGCATGTGATCGACGGTGATCGATTCTTCGCGGATCCGGGGCCGGTGCTTTCGTCCCTCTTCGAGTTTCTCGGTGTTCGGCCGGACGTCCTGATCCGGGATCTCGCCGCGCGCAACGTCTCGCGGCGGGACAAGCGGGTCTGGCCGCGGACCCGGGCGCTGCTCGACGACTACTTCAGGCCGCACAATGAGCGGCTCTTCGAGCTGCTCGGTGAGCGATACGACTGGAACGAGGCGAATTCGAGTTCGACGGGGTCGGCGTGACG
>JAQWJM010000090.1:0-30095 GCA_029248335.1 Phycisphaerales bacterium | reverse complement strand
ATCTTTTCCTGCTCGGTGATCTCGAGACCGCGGGCGTGGTTCGATTGATGGATCGCGCGACGAACATCCGATCGCGGGTCATGGAGCTTCCCCACCACGGCAGCTGGCGTCCGGTGGTCGTCGATCTGATCGAAGCGGTGGTCCCCGGGGTCATCCTGCAGTCGACCGGTCCGCGTCGTTTCGAGGCGGATCGATTCGGTCCTGCCTCACGGCGGCGGATCCGGTTGGTGACCTGTCGTGACGGTGCGACCGCCGTGACGATCACCGGAGACGGATCGATGGAGGTCACGACGACGAAGAGTGGAATCCGGGCCGGCGTTCGACTCCCTCACCGGAACCTCGATCAGAAGAATCGGAGCCCGGCTTCGAAGCCTTGAGATGCGTTCTCGCCTCCGACCCGGGACCAGACGACCATGACGGGTCGGTCGAGGTGACGACCTTCCGGAAGGATGGTCTTCAGGGTTCCGGTCATCCCCTCGAGGAGCGGGGTCGAGGAGCGGATCCGAATACCGGTGTCGCTCAGGTCCACGGACCGGTAGCGAACAGGCTGATCCGGATTGAAGTGCCAGGCGAGCACCACCTCCACGGAGATCGATTCCCGGTCCGTTTCACGACGATCGGAGTCGGTCGACTGACCGTCCGCCTCCAACGCGTTCCTTCTCATGATTGAATCATCCAGCATGGCCCGTGATCATCGGCGACATCTTCCGGCGAATCCGGCCCGATCCGATGTAAACCGAGTCAGGCATTCGACTTGGATTGGCCGTGCCATCTGTGCGGCGCACGCTCCGGGGTCGGTCCACTTCTCCACATCCAGTGCACCGGATGGGGAAAAAACGATCAGGTTCGATAACCGAGGTGGAAACTCCGTTCAACGCATGTCGAGGTGGGTTCGTGCCGATGAAGGAGTGTCGCCATGTCGAACTCTCCACAAGAAAACTCCATCTCCTCGTCCGATCCGGACTCCGACGAGACCCTTGCCGAGGGCGATTCCACGGCGGAGGGCCTGGTCGAGGACGTCCTGCGGGATGCTCGTTCACTGCTTGGAGAGCCGCTCGTGGCTGAAGAGGATGCCGAAGAGGACGCCGATTCCATGGTCGATCGTCCCGAGGTGGACGCGGAGCGACTCCTGGACGATCTGGATCGACTCTCCGATGAGCTGGTGGCCGAAGTCGAATCGCGACCGATCGAGGCGGTTTCGGATGGCGGTCTGCAGCCGGACGGGATCAAGCGCGGTCCGGCCGCCCGTGACCTCGGCTCCGAGGGGCCCCAGGTCGATCTCTTCGGCAAGGCGATTCCAGAGGAAGCACCGCCGTCTTCTCCGGAGCGGTCGACGGTCGGTGATACCCCGACTCGTGAAACGCCTGCGACCATCGAAGTCGAACCGGAAGCGAAGAACGCCGAGGCGACGAATCCCGCCGCCGCCCTCGAGGCGCTGATGGCGAGTCGGATCGCCGAGGAATCCGAAGCCGAGGAATCGGTTCATTCCACGCTCGAAACTCCAGTGTCGTCGATGAGTACGAACGAGATGGAGATGGCGGACGCCGCCGAGCAATCCGCCGTGGCGACTCTGGACGCCATGGCCGCCAACACGCCACTTCGATCGACCGCTGGTGAAGTCGAAGCCGTTCCTTCGGGTGATCCCCTCGCGAGAACGGACGCCGGTTCGACCATGCCGGAAACGCCGCCGATCGATTCGGTTTCACCCGCGTCGATGGAAAGTCCGACTTCTCGACCCGAATCGATCGACGCGGAAGACGCTTCCGATTCGACCGCGGGATCCGGTGAGACACCGGATCCATCACTGGAAGTCGGGGAAGCGAAGGATGCACCGGACGCGATCGAAGCATCGGCGGCCCCTGACTCCACGCCGCCCGAGGAATCCGCTCCAGCGCCGTCGCCGGCGGGAACTTCGCCGATCGCACGCCTCGCCGCGCTGCCTTTCAGGCTGCTCCCGTCGTCGGTGCACGGTCTCGTCAGCGTGGCGGCGATCTCACTCGTCTTCTGGATCCCCGTCGCATGGACCTACGCGATCCTCGGTCCGGAAGCCTTCACGAGTCTTCTACCGTCCGCGACCGCGCCGGCTGATCCGAGCGATCCGACCATGACGACGGCGGATGATTCGTCCGAGGTGGATCGCGCACCGGTCGACGCCGATCAGGCCGATGCTCCATCAACGCGCTGAATCGCGGTCGAACCCTCAGATCCACTTGCCGGTCGTGGTGCGTTCACTCGTCGCCGCATCGCCGGTGTTCACGATTCCCGCCGGTTCCACGAGCATCACCGAGCACTCGGCTTCGGCGACCGGGCGATGTTCCACGCCCTTCGGGACCACGATCATCTGTCCGGGCCCCAATCGAACCGATCGATCACGAAATTCCATGGTGAAGGAACCATGAAGCACGAGAAACATCTCGTCCTCGTCGGTGTGCGCATGCCAGTCGAAGGCCCCGAGGAACTTCGCGAGTTTCACTTCCTGGCCATTCAGCGCGGCGACGATTCGAGGCGACCAGTGGTCGTCGAAGCATTCGAGCTTGGAATCGAGATCGATCATGTCCATGGTCGGAAGGAATCCGGAATCACTTCCGGCCGTTGCCACCGATCAGTCTCACGAGGATCAGCACGATGGCCACGACCAGCAGGATGTGGACGAACTGTCCCATGGCCGCACCGGACACCAGGCCCAGCAGCCAGAGGATGATGAGCACGATGGCGATGGTGTAGAGCATGATCGAGGCCCGTGTTCGAGGTGGGATGACCGAATGTCGCATCAAGGGACCTGTAGAGGCCGCTCGTCGCGTCAACGGTAGCCGAAACCAAGCGCACGGGAATCCTCGGGTGATCGCTCGCGAGATCGAATCACCTCGAAACGGACCGCATGCGGTGGTTTTCCCGGCTCGACGATTCGGAGTTCATGTGATCCCGGGGACACGAGGAACGTTCGATCGGAATGATCGATCGGAGCGCCGTCGAGGAAGACATGTGCCGTCGTGCCGATCCGGAACCGAGGTTCGATCAGACAGGGACCGTCTTCGAAGAGCAGTTGGTCACCATCCCGCGGCTCGAGGATCGCGGGAACCCTTGGCGCATCGACCCGACCCACGGCACTGGTGACCTCCCATGGATCGAAATCCCTCGGAGTCCGTCGCGTGACGAACAACGGATCCTGCAGCACGTGGCGAAGGATCGGGAGCGCCGCGGTCCCGCCGAGCAGTGAAGGATCGCTTCTTCCATCGAAACGGCCGACCCAGACCACGACCGTCCATTTTCGATTCCAGCCGGCGGCCACCGCATCCCGACGGCCGCTGCTGGTACCCGTCTTCGCCGCGAAGAACGGCAGCGCCGCCGAGACATCCGTCGCCGGACCCGCGAGGCACGTTTCGATGGCGGCGCAGGTCGACGCCGAGAACACCCTTCGACTCGGACCGGGAACGTCGGGAACGAGGCGGATCGGACGATGGACTCCACCTCTGGCCAGGGTCGCGTACGCCTCAGCGAGGTCGACTGCTCGAACCTCGACGCCGCCGACCGCCGCCGCGAGACCGGTTCCCTTCAGGATGCCGAGTGGGAGTGGAATTCCACTTCGACGCAGGGTGTTCTCGACGGCGGTGGTCCCGAGATCACGAGTGATCAGAATGGCGGGAATGTTTCGAGAGGCACGGAGGGCCTCGCTCGCGAGCATCGGACCACGGTGGTCACGATCGATGTTCCGTGGTCGCCAGCCGGAAATGTCGACGGACACGTCATCGACGATCGAATCCGGCGCGAGTCGCCTCGCTTCGAAGGCCGCCGCGTAGATGAAGGGCTTGAGCTCGGATCCCGGCGATCGAAGGGCGGTGGCGCCGTTGACCTGCCCGTCGATCCGATCCGTCGGATCGCTCGACCCGACGAGGCCGCGGATCTCACCGGACTCGGTCTCCACCAGCACGATCGAGACGTCGACGCATTCGGGAAGATCCCGTGCATGGTCCTCCACGATTCCCTCGAGGACAAGCTGCGCATGCGGGTCGATGGTGGTGTCGATCGCACGCCCTCTCCCCTCGGACCGCAGCGCCATCCAACCGGCGTGTCGATGGTTCGACGAATCACGGTCCTCCCGGATGAGTATCGGCGTACCGACCGATCGGCGGTGTGTCTCCGCGTCGATCATTCCCGCCTCGAGCATCCGGTCCAGCACCAGATCGCGTCGCGTGCGGGCGGCGATGGGATGGCGATCGGGTCGGAAGCGTTCCGGGGAGTTCGGAAGACCGGCGAGCAAGGCGACTTCGGGAAGCGAACAGGCCGCGAGCGGCTTTCCGAACCATGCATGGCTCGCCGTCTCGGCACCGACGATGTTCCCTCCGAACGAGGCGAGATTCATCCATGCTTCCAGGATCTCGTCCTTCTCGTGCGCTCGTTCGATCTGAAGGGCTCTGAACATCTCGATGCTCTTTCCCACGATCGTCCGGGGATGACCCATCCGGAGTCCGGCGACCTGCATGGTGATCGTGCTCCCGCCGCGAACGATCCTGCCGGCGACGAGATTGTCGCGCATCGCCGCGAGAATCGCGGAGGGATCGACTCCGAAGTGCGATCGGAACGCGAGGTCCTCGGTCGCGATGACCGCGTCGCTCATCCAGGGGCCGGCGTCCTCGATTCGAAGATGAAGCCGTCTTCGGCCGTCGTCGGCGACGACGTCGAGGATCGGATCGCCATCCGAATCCCGCACCAGACCGCCGCCATCGTGCGGATGAAGCATGTCGATCGGGAGTGGGAACGAGATCCAGGCGATCGCGAAGACCGCCGAAGATCCGGTCGCCAGTGCGGCGAGAACGATGGTCGTTCGCAGCATTCGACGCCTCCATCGTCTTCGACGGGGCTTCGCGATCGATACGACGGCGGCATCCGGATGATCGACGTCTTCGATCATGGGAGGATGATCTCGACCTTGCGATCCCGGGTCCGGGCCTCGATCGCGTCGACGTACATGGACGTCGCAGACGCCCCCGGCACCGACCAGGATCCCGGCACGACCGCTCGCATCGTGTACCGCACGATCTGGCGCTTCTTGGTGACCGTGTCGAAGAGGATGAGCCGATCGTCACGGAACTCGGACCGATCCACGGCGTCGGATCCACCGCCTTCGGCGGCGCTGGTCACGAGAATCGGTAGTTCGAATTCCATCCCGCCCGGAAGAATCTCGACGATCGCGACATTGGGGACGTCGCGGCCGAAGGTGGAGGCGTATTCCACCTCCACCACGACCAAGTCACCGGCGGCGATCTTCGCATCGGAGGCGATGGGCTCGCCCTCCGCGTCGATCCACCGCCGCTTGATCTCGATGCCGTTGGATTCGACGTCGACGGACGGACCTCGAGTGGGAATCCCCGAAGTCACGATGTTGAGATGGATCGATGCGTCGCCCTTCGCGATCGCGAATTCATCGGCATCCTGAAGCGAGGTCCCGGCCGGTAGTTCGAAGCGTCGGCGGACGATTTCCGGACCCTTGACGAGAACGCTTTCGCCGCCGATCAGGATTTCACCGTCGATCACTTCATCGGCGGGATGCCGATCGGACCACGCCGCGACCGCCTTCACCGCGGCGGCCGTCTCGTAGGTCGTGCGCCATCGACCGTCATGCCGATTCGACAGGATGAAATCGAGCATCGGAACGATGAGCGGGTGATCCGGCCGGTGCGACATCAGGACGTTCAGCGCGAGCGATGCCTGGACCACGTCCGAGTCGAAGCGTCCGTCCACCGTGGGTGGAGAGAGTTCGGGCGTCGTGATCGAATCGAAGATTCGTTCGGCGTCGTCCGTGCGGCCGATCGATTCGAGGGTGTGGGCGATCTGGGCGCGATCGCCGATCGCGAATCGAGCCGAATCGTTCGTGACGACCTCGAGCATCGCGGCATCGATCCTCCCGGCGTCCGCGAGGACTCGGACGGCGAGTGGTTGAAGATCCCGAGTCGACGACTTCCGGATGCGGTTCGCCGTCGCGGCGACGAGGCCGTCGAGGAACTCCGGCGGAAGCGAGATCCCGAGACGGTCCGCCTCCTGTGCGATCGCCGCGGTTCGAACCGTGAGCCAGTCGTCTCCCTTCTTGCCGGACCAGTAGGGAATGGAACCATCGGTGCACTGGATTCTCCAGAGCTTTCGGAAACCGGTTTCCGCCATCGTTCGGATCGACTCGGGATCTCTTCCCGAGTGGGATGGGTCGACGCTGAGTGCGGCGAGAAGTCCGCCGATGGTGCTGCCGAGTTGTTCACCGCAGCCGTACGGGTACTCGATGAGTCCGTCGATCGCACCGCCGAGATCCGTATCCGGCCGAGCGGTCACCACGAGTTCGATCGATCCGTCGAGACCCTCGAGGTCATGATCGCGAATCAGGTCGACCCGTTCCCCGGGCCGAACGACGACGTGAAGCTCTTCACTCGACCGTCCATGAGGGGGTCGGACGGCGATGTGTCGGTCGAGTCGCGTGGAGGATGGGGCGAGGGGTGAGGAGTCGACCTGGATCGGCGTCGCGCTGATCGAGATCGGGATCGATCCGATGCCGGTGGCCTCGATCTCGAGTTCCAACACGATCTCCTCGGAGGGGTCGAGGATCACCGAAGCCGCTTCGATCGATGCGTCGAGGCCGTCGCCCGCTTCAACGTCGATCCGGGCCGTGGTGGCCCCGGAGGTGTTGTTCCGGAGCCGGACCGGAATTCGCATGGAATCACCGGGCGCGGCGGCACGTGGGAACGCCGCGGTCATCTGCAGGGACGGCGTGACGCCGATGACGTGCTCGGTCGATCCGTAGCGATCTCCATCGATCACCACGGCCATGACCCGCATCGCGCCATCGAGTTCGGGCATCTCCAGATCGACGCCGAGACGACCATCGGCCGGAAGCGGGATGGTCGTGCGCCAGAGGACCCGGACCTCCGGAATCCTGACCGGGACCGGCTCTCGCCGGGATGCCGCTCGGTCACCGCCGATTCGTCCCATCACTTCGGATCGATCGTATTCCGGAAGCACGCCGATCAGCGTGTTGGCGGCGAGGATCTTCCTGCGGCGATCCTTCAGAAAATGCTCGGCGAGGTCGGGCGCGTGGTGATCGGTGACCAGCAGCGCACCTTCCTCGACGGCCCAGAGGTGCACCATCGGGACGCTCGTACCGGAATTCGAATCGGTGACGCCGAGTTCGAGATGGACCATCTCTCCCGGCCGTGCCGAATCGGAAGCCACGATTTCAGTCTGCAGGCGATGGGGTTCCCGATCGATCTTGATCCGGGCGACGCCTCGAGCGATCAGCGGCGCCGATCCACCGGACCCCGGATCGAGGGGTCTGACGAGGGTCGCGGCGACGAAACAGGTGTCACGGACCTCATCGGGAATCCGGACCGTGACCATCCCACCGCCGATCCCCAGTTCCACCAGCTGAGGCTGGTGGATCCGGTCGGTTTCGACGGTCACCAGCGCCAGACCGGCGAAATCCGCGCCGATCATCACATCGACGAGATCGCCGGGGCCGGCAGGACCGCCGGCGGGCACGAGTCGAAGTCGATCGGGACGCGCGGAGGGTCGGCGATTCCGAGCCATCCACGAACTCACATGGAACTCCCGACTCGTCGTGATCTCGACCCCTTCCGGAGTCCGCATGGAGGCGCGTACCCGGTAGGTCCCGACCGGGAGCGCAGGCAGCTCACGCGACGTGCCCCCCTCTTCGAGGAGGATCGGTTCCGTGAGCGTCGTACCGACGGGGTGAACCGTCCTGGTCCTCGTCCAGTTCCGTCCGCGGACGCGTTGCCAGCGCTCCTCGACCGACTCGATGGTGATCGTCGGGACGATCGATTCGTCGAATTCCCCATCAAGGAGTGGAAGCGTCTGGATGGCGATCACTTCATCCGGTCGGTAGACGCGGCCGGCGGGAAGGCCGAGACCGAGATGCCGACGTGCGGTGTCGATCCGGCCTCGGATGGTGGACGCGGTGGCTCGTCCACCCAGTTCGAAGACGGACGCGACGCTGGTCATCCGCCAGGCACCGGGAGCCTCCGGGGGCTTGACCGAGAGTCTGGTCTTCCCGTCCGGTCCGAGTCTTCCACGGACGAGTCTTCGAATCGTCCTTCGATCGCCGATCGGTTCGAAGGTGAGTTCCGGTCGGCCCTCGATCTTCGCTGTGACCGGATCGAATCGCATGGTCAGCGTGGTGGCGAGTCCTGAAGCCGGCCCGCCGTGGAGGTACCGACCATCCACGTCGATTTCGATCTTCGAGTCGGGCTCGTCGGCGAGCATGGCGATCTTCGATTCGACGTTCAGTCGGATCGGAAGAAACGGCATCACCGGACATTCAAGTCGTCCGATCACCGCGTCATCTCCCGGAAGATGCGCCGTGGCCAGCCAGGTTCCGGTCATCGAAGCGGCGTCGGTCGAGACATCACAGTGGAAGACGCCCTGACGATCTCCGGTCATGACTTGACGAGTCGAGGCCCGCCGGCCATCCGGTCGAGTCCAGCGGACCTCCAGCGGCGTCGACGGAATCAGCCTGCCATCGGCTTCGCGTGCGATGCCGGTCAGATGGATCGTCTCACCCGGTCGATGAACGCCTCGATCGGCATACAGGGCGAGATCGATCGGGCCCGACCAGGGTCGCCCGCGAAGCGTCGCGTCGTCGATTCCGGCGGCGGTGGCGAGTCGAACGTAGGTGAGATCGGATCCCGCGGTCGCGGAGACCAGGTCACATGCGCGGCCTTCGAAGCGGATACGGACGATTCCTCGGTCGTCACTGACGAGACGCGCGATCTCGCTCTGGTCGGGCGCCCAGGCCGTGACCTCCGCTCCTTCGACCGGTCGTCCGGAATCGATCTCGGTCACCCAGACGAGCACGCCATCGGATTCCACCTGCGTCTCGATCGCCAGATCGCTGACGAGGAGGGTCTGGCGTTCCGACATCCACCGAACGTCGGGGTTCGAGATTTCAAGGTGATAGAGGCCGGGGGTTCGTTCCATCAACGATTCAAGATCGAGGCGTGACGTCCACCGCTCTTCCGTCGGATCGCCTTGCATCTTCACCGTGCGGTCGGCGACTCGTTTCGAGAGACGGGCGAGGTCGCTCGTGGAGAGGACGTCCGCGAGAAGCATCGGGATGTTTCGATCGAGAAGCCGATCGACCGTGACTCGCATCGCCTCGACCTGATCGTGCCGGATCGCGACTTCGAATCTCCCCTCCGGACTGATCTGGGAACTCCGGTCATGAAAGGCGAGAACGGGAGGCGGCGCCTCGAAGGTCACCGATCGCATCACCGAGTCTCGCAGCACCGAACCGTCTTCGGCCAGCAGCGGCGCTTCCAGCGTGATCGCATAGGTTCGATTGGAACGAAATTCGCCGCTGAGATAGATCCGTTGCTTGTAGATTCTCGCCGCGAATCGATCGACCGGCGGATCCACGACGATCGACGGAACAGTCTGTCCCGCTGCGAGCATGCGGTCGAAGTGCATCTGGATCCACGGTCTGCCATCGTAGCCCCGGCCCGTGGTGGTTCTGAGCTCGCGGAGGTGGCCGGCGATCCTGAAGGTTCGGCGAACCGGCCTCGACAGCGAGAGCACACCGCCGTCGCCGGCGAGATCTTCGCGAATCATCACGTCGATTATGTCATTCGCGGAACATGGGAACGTGAATCGATGGATCGATTCGATTCGATCGGAGGTGATCGCCACGTCGACCTCCCGGCCTCCGATGGAGACCACGAGGGCTTCTTCAAGATCGCTTCGATCGACGGGCTGGTTGAATTCCACTTCGATCCTGGCCCGCCGCGCGTCCTTGTCCGCCGTGGGCCTCCAGACCTCCTTGAGTCGGACCCCTTCGGCATCAAGTGGTTCGTACCGGATCGTGGGCAGCGTCGATTCATCGATCGCGTGATGGCGGAACATGGGGTGCGTCGAGGCCAGTGCGACCCGATAGATGCGGCCGGGCGATGGTGGTTCATGTGGTTCGAAGGCCACCATGCCCGCTGCGACGGTCATCCAGTCACCTGCGATCGGCGGCTCGATGCGAAACGGCGATCGTTCGATCGGGAGTCCGATCTGTGAATCAGAATAGAGATCCCGGTCCAATTCGAGCATGAGTCTCCCGGTCTTCGCGAACGCTTCGGCAGACGTGGAGAAGGCGATCCGCACCGTGGAAGGCCCGTCTGGACGATCGGCCACATCCAGGAACCAGACGCTGAAGTTGATGGCGGTCAACGCCAGGGCGCCGATCCAGAATTGAACCTGCCGTGCATCACGCATGGGACGTCTCCTATGACTCGGTATTTGACGGACCGCTGTGTTTCCCGGAGGTCTCAGCGTCCTTCTTCTTCGTCGACGCGATGGTACCGATCCGCGTACTCGGTAACAGCGGACGTTGATTCACCTTCCGCGGCGGATCGCCGGGATTGGCGGAAACTGTCGTTCATGGACGGAGGATGACGGATCGTGGTCGTGCCGGGAGATCAGCGTCCCGCGACGCCACCGACATCGATGGGATCCGGCCATGGATGATCCGCCGGCCGCGATCCGGGTCGCGCTCGACTTCGAACCGGGTCGCGTTCAGCTTCCCGAAGGATGCCAGATCGTCTTCATCTCGGTGAAGGGTTCGATGGTCCAGGGGCTGTGTCGGGCATCGTCGTCGTGATAGTCGATGTCGACGGCGTGTTCGAGCCGCACCCGCTTCATGTTGTCGGCGGCGCCGAGTTCGAGCAGTCTTCGCTCCTCGTTCCCCTCGGTTGCGCCGCCGATCGCGTCGATGTCCCGGTGGTCCGCGAACTCGGGAAGGAGTTCCCGTCGATAGCCGGTGAGCACGTTGACGACACCGCCCGGTACGTCACTGGTGGCGCAGATCTCCGCCAGAACCATCGCCGGAAGGGGATTCGCCTCGCTGGCGAGGGCGATGGCGACGTTTCCGCCGGCCAGCACCGGGGCGAGGTGGGAGACCAGGCCGAGGAACGAGGGTTCGTTCGGGGCGATCACGCCGCACACGCCGGTGGGTTCGGGCATGGTGAAGTCGTGGTAGGGCCCGTTGACCGGGTTCCGGGAGCCGATCACCTGCGGGAACTTGTCGCACCACCCCGCGAAGGCGACCAGGCGGTCGATTCCGCAGGCGACCTCCTTGCGGGCGGTGGCGGCGGTCGGGGCTCGTTCGGTCCCCGCCTCCGGGACGGAACGAATCGCGTCGACGAGTTCCGCGGTCCGGCCTTCCGCCATCTCGGCGATCCGGTAGAGGATCTGGCTTCGGTTGTAGGCATCCCGGGCCCACCATCCGGGGAGCGCCTTTCGCGCCACCTCGACGGTGTTTCGGAGGTCCTTCCGACTTCCCTGACAGCAATGGGCGATCACGCGATCGTCGTCGCCCCAGAGAATCATGGTGCGTCCGCTCTCGGTGCGCGGAAAGGCGCCGCCGATGAAGAGCTTCCAGGTCTTGAGGATTGGTTCTCGAGCCATGATCGCGTCCGCCTCGTTCAGATTGACAGGTATCCACGCAGGCCGTGCAGCCCGCCCTCGCGACCGAAGCCGCTCTCCTTGACGCCGCCGAAGGGGCTCGTCGCGTCGAATCGGTTGTAGGTGTTGAGCCAGACGACCCCGGCCTGGAGGCGGCTCGCGATCTCGAAGATCTTGCTGCCCTTGTCGGTCCATACGCCCGCGGCAAGCCCGAAGCGGGTGTCGTTCGCGCGACTGATCGCCTCCTCCGGCGTTCGGAAGCTCATCACCGCGAGCACCGGTCCGAAGATCTCCTCGCGGGCCACCACATGGCTCGGTTGCACGTCGGAGAGGAAGCAGGGACGACACCAGTGCCCCTTCTCGGGAAGGGTGGCGTCGCTCGGTTCGTGCATGGTCGCACCCTCCGCCTTCCCACGCTCGAGGTAGTCGCGAATCGTCGCGAGCTGCGCGCCGGAATTGATGGCCCCGACGTCGGTGTTCTTGTCCAGCGGATCGCCGACTCGGAGCGTCGAGAGACGCCGCTCGAGCTTGGTGATCACCTCGGAGAGGACGGATTCCTGGACGAAGAGCCGACTGCCGGCGCAGCAGACGTGTCCTTGATTGAACCAGATGCCCTGCACGATCCCCTCGATCGCCTGATCGATCGAAGCATCGGCGAACACGATGTTCGGACTCTTTCCGCCGAGTTCGAGCGTGAGTCGCTTTCCGGTTCCCGCCGATGACGCGGCGATCCGCTTGCCGACCTCGGTCGACCCGGTGAAGGCGATCTTGTCGACGTCCGGGTGCTCCACCAGCAGTCGCCCGGTCTCGCCGGCGCCGGTGACGATGTTGACGACGCCCTTCGGCAGCTCGCACTCTTCGCAGATCTCCGCGAACCGAAGCGCCGTCAACGGCGTGGTCTCGGCGGGTTTCAGGACCACGGTGTTCCCGCAGGCGAGCGCCGGTGCGATCTTCCACGCGAGCATGAGCAGCGGGAAGTTCCACGGTATGACCTGGGCACAGACGCCGATCGGCTTCGGATCGGTCGCGCCGGGAAACGCGTACTTCAGCTTGTCGCACCAACCGGCGTTGTGGAAGAAGTGCTGCGAGACGAGCGGGAGGTCGACGTCGCGACTCTCGCGGATCGGCTTTCCGCCGTCCATCGTCTCGAGCACCGCCAGTTCGCGGGATCGCTCCTGGATCCGACGGGCGATCCGGTAGAGGTGTTTGGCACGTTCCTGCGGACGGGTTCGCGACCACTTTCGAAAGGCGGTTCGGGCCGCGACGACGGCGGCATCCACATCGGCCGCGTTCGCCTCGTCGCATTCCGAGAGCACGGCCTCGGTGGCGGGATTCACCGTCTCGAAGGTCCGGCGCCCGCGACTCGAGATGAAACGGCCGTCGATGAACAATCGGTGCCGCTCCGCGATCGCGGGATCGACCCGTTCGGGTGCGGGGGCGTAGGTCCAGTCGGTGTTCACGGTCATCCGGGCTCTCCGAGGGTCGCCGAGGGGCGGTGCCCCGTCGATGGTACCCATCGATCGCGTCTCGTACCGGCCCGCCGGACCCGGTACCGTGGGCGTCGCTTCGGACGCCGCTACGGGCTGCGTCCGGGTTCTCGACGATCACGGAAAGACGACATGCGAATCCTCTCGGTCGACATCGGTGGCAGCCACATCAAGACCCTGCTCTCTGGCGAGACTCCGGACGCCAAGAGACGGTCACCCAGCGGAAGCGATTTCACACCGGCTCAGATGGTCGAGACGATCCACGCCATGCGGACATCGGACGAATTCGATGTCATGACGATCGGCGTTCCGTCGCCGATCAAGGATGGACGAATCCTGAAGTCGCCGGTCAATCTCGGACCCGGTTGGAAGGACTTCGACTTCGCGGACGCGTTCAATGGAACCCCGATCCGACTGATGAACGACGCCGCGATGCAGGCGGTCGGGAGCTACAAGAACGGGAAGATGCTCTTTCTCGGGCTCGGGACCGGACTCGGCACCTGCATGATCGCCCACCACGTGGTCATGCCGATGGAACTCGGTCATCTCCCCTTCAAGAACGGGCGGTCCTTCGAGCAGTACGTCGGCGAGGCCAGCCGGGAGGATCTCGGTACGAAGGCCTGGCGGAAGGAGGTGTGGCAGACGGTGACGACGCTCAAGGAAGGCCTGCTTCCGGACGTGATCTGCCTTGGTGGCGGGAATGCGAAGCGAATCGCCAAGCATCCCGACGAGATCCCCTCCTTCGTCACGCTGGGAGAGAACACCAACGCGTTCCTTGGCGGTTTTCGAGTCTGGCAGGACGAGCGGTACGAGGTCACGATCCCGGTCCTCGGTTCCGGTGACGACGCCTCGAAATCCTGAAATCCCAGGCCCTGGAATCGAAGACGCACGCCATCGGGGGCGTGCGTGACGTCGTCGATCCTCGCAGTGAAGTGGTCGGGTCCGGCTCAGCCGGCCCGCTTCTGCTGGAGATCCTTGATGACCGCGTCGAGCTTCCGGACGACGGTGTGCATGTTCTTCCACCGGGCGTACTGATTGGGCTCGACGCAGGTGTTGATCAGTTCGCCGAGCTCGGCGGGAACGCCGGTCACGATGGTGTGCGCCGGCGGAGGCAGCGTGGCCGACTGACCTCCACGTCCGCCCGCGGACTGGGTGGGAACCTCGCGCTGCGTCAACATCCAGTACATCGTGGCACCGAAGTTGTAGACGTCGGTCCGCTCGGTGAGCGGTTCCAGTTCCGCCTGCTCCGGCGCGATGTAGCCGGGGGTGCCCTGGATCCGTTCCTTCGACTTGCCGATCGGATGAGCCTGCCCGAGGTCGATCACCTTCACGGCGCCGTCCTCGGTGACCAGGACGTTGGTCGGCTTCATGTCGGCGTGGACGAAGCCCTTGTCGTTCATGTGGGCGAGCGCGTCGGCGACCTCCCGGAAGATGCGGATCTTCGCGAGCGTGCCGAGGTCGGTCAGATTGTCCATCGACTGTCCGTCCACCAGCTCCATCAGGACCGCGACTTCGGTTCTCGTCCAGCCCTTCGGTCGGACCTTCTCGACGCTCAGGATCCGGCGGATCGACGGATGGGTGAGTTTCTTCGAGACCTTGACCTCGTTCTCGGCCTGGACCAGGAATCGATCGTCCTTGTCGCTCTGTTCGAGGAGCACGTGCTTCAGCGCGAACACCTGGCCGGTATCCGGCTTGCAGACGCAATAGATCTCACTCGCCGCACCGCTTCCGATGTGCTTGAGGACTCGGTAGCCCTGGATGTAGTCGGGTTCTTTCACGGCGGCGGTTGGCATGAATCTGATGACGCGGGGATTGCTGAACGGTTCTGTGAAATCGAGCCCTTTGTCGGTGCCAGGGCGATTTGATGATGAACGGCGATTCCGGGAGAAATGACTCGTGAAGAGTGGTGGAACCGCGAACCAAGATGTTACGAGAAAAGAAAGGGCATTCCAACCCTACATGCGAGATCCTAACCTCAGGAACGCGAATTTTCCGACGTTTCCGTCTGTCGGACGGTGTCGTGCATTTCCGGAAATCACGCTCCGGGAACGTCTCCGGAACCGGTGTAGCGACCGACTCGCTGTCGGAGCAACTGGCGTCCGAGATCGTCGAGCAGGCTGGACGCGCCGAATCGATAGAGCTCGGGGGTGAGCCACGCCGTTCCGAGCGTTTCACGGACCATCACGAGGTGGTGAAGGGCTGCTTTCGCGGCTCGAATCCCGCCCGCGGGCTTCATTCCGATCCGAACCCCGGTGCTGTCGAAGTGATCTCGAATCGCCTCGAGCATCACCAGAACGACGGGCATGGTGGCGGCGGGTGAGATCTTGCCGGTGGACGTCTTGATGAAGATCTCTCCATCCGTGATTCCGGATTCCGAGAACGGCGCCGTGATGGCCGCCTCGATCGCGAGATCCGAGGCAAGCCGGACCTCATCAAGGGTGCCCAGCTCCCCGGTCTCCAGAATGATCTTCAGATGCGCTGGTCCACATGCCCGTTTGACCGCCACGATCTCGGCCTGCACCTCGTCGTATCTCCCTGCGAGGAAAGCGCCTCGATTGATGACCATGTCGATCTCGTCCGCGCCCGCTTCAACCGCCGCGTGGACCTCGGCCAGCCGCGTTTCGAGCGGGGCTTGACCACTCGGAAACGCCGTCGCCACGCTCGCGATCTTGATTCTGGAGTCCAGAAGGCGTTTTTTCGCCGTCGAGACCATGCTCGGGTAGACACAGACCGCGGCCACCTGGGGGAGGGGAGGCTCGAAGCTGGTGGGGAGCGGCCGCAGCGCCCGGTCGCAGAGGCTTCGGACCTTCTCCGGCGTGTCCGCGCCTTCGAGGGTGGTGAGATCCACCATCGACATGGCGAGCCGCAGGGCTTCCGCCTTGGCTTCGCTCTTGATCGAGCGGGTCGTGAATTCGGCGGCGCGGCGGTGGGCCATCACGGGGTCGACGGTTCGATGTCGCATGCGGCGGCTCGGTGGAGGGAATTCGGAGTCGAAAAAACGCGAGGGCGTCGCGTTGGCGACGCCCTCGCGACGATCGTGATCCGGGGTTCGTGCTCGGCGATCAGCCGCCGCGGCCCGCGGAGAACAGACGGGGAAGGTTGGCGCCGCCCATCAGGACGAGTTTGCTGGCCGAGGGGCTGTTCGCATTCGGGATCGAATAGATGAGGAGGCTCTCGTCGCTCGAATCGATCACGTAGAGATACTCGTAGGGGTTCTCCTTCGGACCGTTGCCACTCGAAGTGGTGACGAGCGAGAAGCCCTCGTCGGTCGTCGTGGCCATGCCTGCGAACGCCGGGTTCGGCGAGAGATGGCCGGCCTGGAAGATCGCAAGCGTCGCGATCAGGAAGGCGGATGCCCAGAGGATCGCGGCCGAGGGGCTGAGCGGACTTCTGGCGTCGACGCCGTTGGAAGTGTCCGTCTGATTGGTGTCGTGGTTCATGTCTCGTTTTCCTTTTTCGCCGGTCGGCGTCACTTGCCAGCTTGTCGGGCGACCACGCCATCCGCGGCGATGTCGGCGTATCCCATGCCTTCAAGGACCCGCTTGGAAGTGTCGTATCGGACCGCGACGAGCTGTCGCGAGTTCTGGTCGACGATGTAGAGGATGAACGGCGACGAGCCCTGGGCGCGTCCGGCGACCATCGCGTACTTGCCGCGATAGCGCTGCTGGGCGTCGGCGTTGGGCGAGAAGGTGATCGCTGCGACGGACGCGACCAGCAGTCCGTTCAGAACGAGCAGGCCCTTGATGCTGCGAGGGGACATTCGGAGGCTCCAGTGGAATGGTGGGTCGACGTCGCACGAGCCATCCTCGTGACGAGCGGGGTCATTCGGACCCGGTTCGGGATTCAGACGGAATCACAGGTCCTCGTGCTGTCGCTTCGACGGGAAGAGCGTCAGCAGGAGAAGGATGCCCGCGAACACCGCGGCGACGAAATAGCCCATCCATACGGACGACTTGGTGCCGATGGTGGGGTCCCGAGGCGCGTTCTGGGCGAACACGATGGCGGTGTCGCTGAACGGAAGGGCGAACATCGTCGCCACCAGCGCTTTGGAAAGGCGATGCATCACCACAAGGTACCGCCTCGCCCGGTGTTGGGGCAAGGCGGTACCGGGGTTTGTGGTCGTCTGGTGGATCGAATGCGGGAAGGTGGATCAGGGAGCCGGTTCCACGGGGCTTCCATTGAGCATCAGATCCGCGGGTGGGCTGGGTGATCCGGAGCACTGCATCCCGATCGTGAACGACTGGCCCTGACAGACGTCGCCGTTCCAGGTCTCGTTCACGATCCGGATCAAATCGTCGTCGCGGGGAACCAGCTTTCCGTTCCAGACCGAATCCACCGTGAAGGTTTCGGCGGCGAAGAGGGCTTCCCATCCGCTCAGGCACTGACCCGAGTCGTTGTTGATGGTGAGATCGGCGGTGAACCCGGTCCCCCAGTCGCCGGTGACGGTCCAGAGGTAGGTGAAGCCGTCGAGCTGGCACTCGTCGAGCACCCCGTTCCCGTCCTCGTCCCCCGATCCGTCCGCGATCTCACAACTGTCGGGGATCAGGTTGGTGTTGCAGTCCTCGACCTCGCCGGCGGCGATCGCGCACGCGTCCCAGACGCCGTCACCGTCGCAGTCGACCTGTTCCTGGCAGTCGTCGGGGATCCCATCGAGGTTGCAGTCGGCGGCGCCCGCCTCGATCGCGTCGTAGTCCGACACGCCGTCGGCATCGCAGTCGGGACTGCAGGAACCCCACTCGCCCAGGAGCATGCCGAGATCCGCGCCGTTGGTCACGCCGTCGTTGTTGACGTCGCCTCCGGGACCGCCCCACGCGCCGAGCATGAGGCCCATGTCTCCACCGTCCACGCGACCGTTCATGTCGAGATCGCTGATGCAGTCGCAGGTCTCGCTGCAGACGCCGAAGTCGACGTCGGCGAGCATGTAGAAACCTTCTCCCACGGGATCGATCCGCTGCCAGATCACGTAGATCGAGTGCTTTCCGACCCGGGGCGGAAGCGTCACGCTGAACGTGTACTCGTTCCCTTCGAGCGAGATCGGTCCGACGGGGATCTGCTGCATCTTCCCCCAGGAGAGCGGTTCCTGTCCCCAGGCATGATCGGGCGTGGTGACGAACGCGTACATCTTGAGCGGATTGTGCGGGGTCGACGCGTGGATCTTCATCTCGAAGGATCCCGGTTCGACGGGGGTCGTCGGCCACTGATCGCTCACCGCGTCGAACGCGAAGAACCGCGGGTTGTTCGCGCTGGCCAGTCGGCCGTCGGGAATGATCTGGTCATAGGGGACGTCGAACTGGTCGTACGAATCGGCAGGCGCGAAGTTGACGAGTTCGTTCCAGTTCCAGCAGGCGTCGACGTCCTCGTCGATCAGTCCCTGAAGGAACGGATCCGGGTTGGTCATGCATCCACCTTCCCAGGCACGGTAGATCCGGCTGGGCGGATCCGAAAGCGTGCCGTGACTGAACAGCCCGGTCGTGATTCCGCCCGCAAGTGCGATCGCGGTGATGCCGAGGCTCTTGAAGTTCTTCATGATCGATGCGCTCCGAAAAAGGAATCGGAGAGTCGTGCGACATGCTGATGCCGCTGTCGAATCTCTCCATCCGGTCTGTACCGTTCTCGCCCGCCTTCAGGTTCCTGAAAGCGTCGAGGTCGTCGGAAAACGCTCGTTGAAACCTGCTTTAAAGAATTTAAACGCAGATCGATCCGGTGTTCATGAAACCGATTCGATCACGTATCGCCCGCGTTCGCCCTCGGCGATCCGGATCACCGGGCGATCGGGTTCGTGGTCGAGCACCACGGTCCATCGATGTTCCGCGGCACGGGGAAGGAACCCGAGTTTCGTCCGCATCGATTCGTACGGAAGCATGTCGTAGGCGAGGCTCGCCGATGGGTGGACATGATGAACCGTCGGAATGAGGTCGCCGGGAAACACGAGACCACCATCATCGGTATCGATGAAGACACCCTGCATCCCCCAGGTGTGACCGATCAGGGGCTCGACGCGGATTCCGGGGAGGACCTCCTCGTCACCTTCGATCAGGCGCACTCGATCGGCGATCGGATCGAGATGTGTTCGAAGGTAGGTCCGGGTCATGGTGCTTCGATTCGCCAGGGCGTCCTCCCATTCACGGCGCTGCACCACCACCTCGGCGTTTCGGAAGACCGGACGAGGCGACGTTCCCGCGACGCTCATCTCCGCCGGATCAGCACCATCCCAGGTCGTCAATCCTCCGGCGTGATCGAAATGAAGGTGCGTCGTGATCACGGTGTCGATCGAATCGGGATCGACGTCCTGCTCGAGCAGCGCGTCCATGACGGTTCTCGATTCCAGACCGTAGTTGGCACGCTCCCGCTCGGTCCACTTGTCACCGCATCCCGTCTCGACGAGCACCCGCCTCGTACCGTTCTCGAGCAGAAGGCAGTTGGTGGAGAGGCCGATCCGATTCTCTTCGTCGGGGGTGGTCCAGCCCGACCACATCGCCTTCGGAATGATCCCGAACATGCCTCCGCCGTCCAGCCGGAGCCCGCCCGCTCGGAGAACCCGCCACTTCCAGGTCTGTTCACTCATGTCTGAGAACCTTCATTTTCGGACCATCGATTCCGGCATGGTCGACCGGTCGGGCGAATCCCGGATTTGGCGGAGAATGGCGGAAAGTTTGGAGCCGGAGGCTTTATTTTACGAGTTCCGGAACGCATCTTCGCCGGAATCTTCCAAGGGGCGGCATTGGCTGAACTCACGAACATATTCAACGACGCACTGACCGGCGACGACGAAGCGGCTCGGCAGATGTGGGTCATGGTCTACGAGGATCTTCGGATCATGGCCGGCAATTCGTTGAAACGAGGCGACGGAGAGGGTGGGCTCGAACCGACCGAAGTCGTCCACGAGGTCTTCCTTCGGATCGCCCGCAATGCGCCTGCGTCCTGGGACAACCGGCGTCACTTCTTCGGGGCCGCGATCCGGGCGATGGAGCAATTCCTGATCGATCGTTCGCGAGGACGCAAGGCGTTGAAGCGGGGTGGTGGCAAGTTTCCCGTCTCGTTGTCGATCTTCGCCGGTGAGCTGGCGGATTACGATCGAGCCACGGAAGTGGCGTCGCGGGGGCTCATCGGCGCCATCGACGATCTCTTCAAGATCGACGCGAATGCGGCGGAGATCGCGCGTTTTCGCTGGTTCATGGGACTCAACAACGAACAGACGGCTTCCATCCTCGAGATTCCGGTGTCGAGAGTGCGTCGTGACTGGACGTTTGCGAAGGCGTTTCTCCAACGAAGACTCGCCGAGGCCGACGAACCGTGAGCATCGAGGACGACGATTCAGGATCGAGCGGAGATCCGACCGGTGACATGGCGTCGCGACGCGGCGCCCGGATCCGAGAACTCTTCGACGCCGCAAGCGTCCTTCCACGCGCGGATCGCAGTGACTATGTGATGGACGCGGAGGATCAGGATTCGATTCGGGACGAAGTCCTCGAGATCCTCGAGTTCGTCGAGGCGACGATCGTGGAGGAACCCACGGCGTCCGACCACGCGACGGAGGACGGCGTCGACAGCCTGGTCGGCAGCCGGGTGGGCGACTTCGAGCTGGTTCGGCTCATCGGTACCGGGGGGACCAGCGTGGTCTTCGAAGCCCGGCAGCGGCGTCCCGACCGCGTGGTCGCGATCAAGGTGCTTCGAAGCGGATTCGCGGGTCCTCGAATGCGGCGGCGTTTCGAGCGTGAGGTCGAGATCACCGGAAAGCTCCAACACCCCGGGATCGCCCGCGTGCTCGCCTCCGGCGTCGTCGCGATCGGTCGACGGGAGTCGCCCTGGCTCGCGATGGAATTCGTTCCCGAGGCGCGCCCGCTCACTCGATACGCGGCCGAGGAGGACCTCGGGATCGCAGCGCGAATCAAGCTGGTTCGAGAGGCGATCGACGCGATTCGCTACGCACACGGACGCGGGGTGATCCATCGGGATCTGAAGCCCGCGAACATCCTGGTCGATGGGGCTGGTTCGGTTCGGGTGATCGACTTCGGAATCGCCCGTCTCGACGATTCGTCCTCGCGGGCCGACACGCTCGCGACGATGCCCGGGCAGGTTCTGGGCACCGTTCCGTTCATGGCCCCCGAGCAGATCGATGCGGGGGTCGATGGCGTCGACGTTCGAACCGACGAGTATTCGCTCGGTGTCGTCGTCTATCTCCTGCTCGCGGGACGGATGCCCTACGAACTCGTCGATTGCGGGATCGTCGAAGCCGCCCGCCGCATTCGATCGCTCGAGCCCGCCGCGCTGCGACGACATGCACCCGGGGTCGATCGGGATCTCGAGCAGGTCGTTCGGAAGATGCTCGAGAAGTCGCCGGGCGATCGGTATCCGTCGGTCGAAGCCGTCGGCCTCGAACTCGAATCGTGGTCGGTCGGGCTTCCGGTCCTCGCGAGGCCGATCAGCGGGCCTGCGCGACTGTGGCGGCTGTCACGTCGGAATCCGATTCCGGCGGGTCTCGTGGGCACGATGATGCTGATCATCGTCGCGACGGTCGTGATCCTGTCGGTGATGCTGGATCGCGAAACCAGCCTCAGGCGCACGGCGATCAGTGCGGCCGCCGAGGCGAATCTGGCGTCCGCCATCTCCGCCCATGCCGCGGGCGACATCGCTTCGATGGAGATTCGGCTCGAAGACATTCCGGAGTCCGATCGTGGGTGGGTCTATCGCTGGCTGGCCGCCGACATCGATCCAAGCGTGATGTCGATCACCGGATTCTCGGGCGACGTGATCGACCTCGATCTGATCGAGAATCCACCAAGCGGCTCCAACGACTGGTTGATCGTCTCCAACTATCCGGGGCTCTTTGCGGTGGATTCGTTGACCGGCGAGGAGATCTGGTTCACACCATGGCTGGAACCGTCCGACGGGTGGCGACATGCGGTGATCGAATCGCGGGGACTGATCGCAGACGTCGACCTTCATGGACGGGTGAGACTCGTCCGCCTCGACACCGGTGTGGGCGTCGCGATGACGATGTTGCCCGAACCCATCGGTGAGATCGTGTCTTCACCGTCAGGCGAGGAGCTTCTCGCGGTCGGTGAAACGGGCAATCTCTACGTGCTCGACGTTCCGACACTCGAGGTGCTTCGAGAGACGGACACGGGTTCTGAAAGCTGTCGAAGCGGGGTCTGGTTGGCCGACGGACGCATCGTCGTCGGTACGCGAGAAGGTCAGGTCCTCGTCTTCGATTCGGACCTGAACCCCGGTGGATCGGTCTTCGAGACCGAATCGTTGGCCATCCGGGTCGACAAGACGGATGACGACCGACTGGTCGCGGTCGGATTCGGCGATGGTCGGACGGTCATCCTTCGTGCGCGGGATTGGACGGTCGAGCAGGAACTCCTGGGAGGGAAGGCGGGGATCTTCGGGATCGCCTTCGATCCCGACGGCCGAGCCGTCCACACCGTCGGCACGGATGATTCGATCCGGACCTTCGACCTCCTGACCGGCGAGCAGACGATGATGATCGGGAGTTCGCAGGGATACGTCTGGTCGGTCGCCGCGGATGGCAACGGCGATCATCTCTGGACCGGAGGCAAGGATGGATCGGTCCGGAAGTGGCGACGCTCCAGCGGTGGTCTCACGCTCCCGGAGGAGACACGACCCGCGGTCGCGGCGTTCGAACCGAACGGATCTCGTTTCGTGGTCGTGGGTGAGAACGGTCGGATGTACCTCGGCGATGCGGAACTCGGCATCTGGGACCGTTCCTGGCCCGGAGAACGTGGCCTTGCAATCGACGGGCGAGCCACGTCGATTCGCTGGATCGAGGATGACCTCCTGTTCGTGGGTTGCCGTTCGTCCGGTCTCTGGATCGTCGATCCGGTCACCGGTGCATCGCGGAACGTCATCGTCACCGGTTCCGTCTCGGAGATCGCGCGTCATCCGGACGGAGGCGTGATCGTGGGATTCGGGGACGGTCGCCTCTCCCATGTCGACGCGGATGGAAATGTACTGAGGACGGCTCGGTTCCCCATACCGGAGCAGCCCCACGAAATCCCGTCGATTCGCCGCCGGATGGCGGTGAGTCCCACCACGCGGGAGCTCGCGATCGTCTCTGCGAGCAGGCACGGCAAGACGGGCAAGATCGACCTTGATTCATGGGATCTGGTCTGGTCTCCGGAAAAATCGGCTGTGAGCTACGACTTCGACATCGACTTCTCGCCTGATGGGGGTCGGCTCGCGGTGGTCGGACGCGAGCGACCCCAGAACGTGGCGGTCTTCGATTTCGAACAGGACGACTACGTCGGCCGGATCGCGGGTCATCTTTCGAATGCGACGCACGTCGAGTTCATCGAGGATGGAACCAGGGTGATCTCCGCCGGACAGGATGGAGCGCTCTTCATCTCACGTCCCGAAGATTCCCGTCCGATCGCGAAGCTGCGCCAGCTCGATCATGCGATCAGGTGGATGACCATCTCGAAGGATGAGACCTTCATCCTGGTCGTGACGGAAATCGGGGTGCACGTCGTTCGCGCGCCGAAGTCGTCGGAGGATCGGACCAGCGTCGCCGATCCGTTCGCCGCGACGGCGAGATGATTTCAGGATCGAAGTCGGGCGAGCCCTTCCTCGAGATCGGACAGGAGATGTTCCGTCGATTCGAGACCGATGGACGCGCGGAGGAGCGTGCCGGTCTCGGTCCAGGGCGCGGCGGTTCGTTCGGTGAGCGGATGCTGGGGAATGAGAAGGCTCTCGAACCCGCCCCAGGAGTAACCGAGCGAGAAGTATCGCATGCCTTCGAGCATCCGGGCCAGTGACGTCGCATCGACGTCGTGGAGGAGGATCCCGAACAGCCCCGAACCGCGATCGAAGTCCCGCTTGAAGATCGCGTGCCCCGGGTCTTCGGGAAGGCCGGGGTGCAGGACTCGTTTCACTTCGGGGCGGGTCTGGAGCCACCGGGCGATCCGGAGCGCCGCCGCTTCCTGCGCATCCAGCCGTACCGCGAGCGTTCGCAGGCCGCGGAGCGCGAGCCACGCGTCGTCGGGACTGGCGCCGTGCCCGAGGTCCATCGCGGTGGTCTTGAGCCGATCCCAGATCGGGCGGGTGCGGGCGGTGAGGGCGCCGAGCATGACGTCGGCGTGGCCGGTCACGTATTTCGTCAGTGCGTGCACCACGACGTCGACGCCGTGTTCGACGGGTCGGAATCCGAGCGGAGTCGCCCAGGTGTTGTCGATCGCGGTCACGATGTCCCGTTCCCGGCAGGCGGCGGTGATCGCCGGCACGTCCTGCATCTCGAAGGTGACGGATCCCGGCGATTCCATGAACACCATTCGAGTGTTCTCCCGAAGGAGCGTTTCGATCCCCGGCCGATCGTCCTGGCCGATCCGGGGATCGTAGTACTCGGTCTCGACGCCGAGTCGGGCGAGCAGACCGTCGCAGATGATCCGGCTCGGTCCGTAGCACGAGTCGACCATCAGGACGTGATCGCCCTGTTCCACGAAGGCGAGCAGGGCGACGCCGACGGCGGCGAGGCCGCTCTCGACGAGGATCCCACCATCCGCGCCGTCGAGCGACGCGAGGGACTGCGCCAACGATCTCTCGGTCGGCGTGTCGAGCAGTCCGTAGGTGTACGGTCCGTTCTGGAGATCACAGGAGAGCGCATCCTCGAATTCGGCGACCGTCTCGAAGGTGACGGTCGACGCCCGGGTGATCGCCGGATTCACGAAGCCGTGACCGGGTCTTCCCAATCGAGTGAGATCGGTCCGAATCGTCTCGGCGCGTGTCCGACGGAGGCGTCCGACCTCGTCCGTTCCATCGGGCGATGCGGCATCGTCGTGATCGGGGATTTCTGGATCCTGCATGGATGAAGAGCCTATCGAGTGTGGTTCGATTCGAGGCCGGATGGGGGATCGCCCCGGCGACTCGAACGGTGATCGATTGAAAACGCCGCCGCTTCGCTCGACACGAGGCGGCGACGTGATTCGACGTCGATTCGAATGGCGTCCTCCTCCGTCAGGCGAGGAGCGAACCGGGATCCTCGAGCAGCCGCTTCACGGTGTTGAGGAACCTCGCCCCTTCCGCACCGTCGACGACTCGGTGGTCGCAGGAGAGGCTGAGGGGGAGGGCCGTGCCGGCGAAGATCATGCCGTCCTTCGCCATGACCTTCTCGAAGGAGCGGCCCGCGGCGAGGATGCCGACTTCGGGATAGTTGATGATCGGCGTCGCGAATCGCCCGCCGTAGCTGCCGACGTTCGAGATCGTGAAGGTGCCGCCGGTCAGTCGCTCTCGCGGGATCGTCCGGTTCTTGCAGCCTTCCGCGACATCGGCGACCGCGCGGCCGAGCTCGACGAGCGAGAGACGGTCCGCGTTGCCGATCACCGGAACCATGAGGCCGTGTTCGGTGTCGACCGCACAGCCGAGGTTGACGACGTCCTTGATCAGGATCTCCTCGCGGGCGTCGTCGACGTTCGCGTTGATCGCCGGATGCTTGCGAAGAGCGCGACACGTCGCGGTCATGATGAAGGGGAGCAGCGAGAGCCGGGTGCCGAGCACCTTCGCGTATTCCCGTCGCTTGACCTCGAGTTCGGTGACGTCCACCTCGTCGACCACCGTGAAGTGGACCGCGGTCTTGACCGAGAGGTCGAGGGCCTGGGCGATCTTCCGACGGACGCCTCGGAAGGGGATGCGTTCCTTGATGCCGTCGGCGGAGACGGCGGGAAGATCGCGGGGCGGCGAAGCGAGGCTCGCCGCGGTGATCACGGCGGCATCGGTCGCCTCGGTGTTGACGTTCGCGGCGGGAGCGCCGTCGCGTCCGAGGGACGCGTGGGCATGGACGTCGCTCGCGGTGACCCGGCCGCCGCGGCCGGTGCCCGGAACGTGGTCGATGTCGATTCCGAGTTCGCGGGCGACCCGGCGGACGGCGGGGGTCGCCATCGCCTTGCCCTCGGCGACCACGCCGTTGCCGGTGGTCTCGTGTTCGGGATTGCGTGAGAACCGGCTGCTCACTTCGAGGGTGCCGCTCATCGTGCCGACCACGGTTCCCTGATCACCCTCGCCCGATTCGTCGTCTTTCGGCGCCTCGGCGGGGGTGTCCTTCGAAGGCGCCGCGGTGGCGCCGCCGCCGTCGACCTTGTAGGTCACGAGGATCGACCCGACGTTGATGATGTCGCCTTCGCTGCCGCGGAGTTCGTCGATGACGCCGGTCCAGGGGCTGGGGACTTCGACCAACGCCTTGTCGGTCTCCATCTCCGCCATCGTCTGGTGTTCCTTGACCGGCTCGCCGGGTTTGACCTTCCAGCTGATGAGCTCTGCTTCGTGCACGCCTTCGCCGAGATCGGGAAGGATGAAGTGCGACTTGTCGGCGGGTTGCTTGGTGGCGGCCATGGAGTGGATCCGGAGTTCGATGCGCTGGGAATTCGATTCGGGTCGGTGCGGACGAGCGGGCTCAGTACGCGGAGATCTCGTCGATCGCGAGACCGATGCGTTCGGTGTCGGGAAGGTATTCGAGTTCGAGCTTGTAGTAGGGCATGATCGTGTCGAAGCCCGCGACCCGCTGGACCGGTGCTTCGAGGTGCAGGAAGCACCGCTCCATGATCCGCGTCGCGATCTCCGCACCGAATCCGCCGGTCTTCGGAGCCTCGTGGACGATCACGCAGCGACCGGTCTTCCGGACGCTGGTCTCGACCGCCTCCATGTCGAAGGGGTAGAGCGTCCGGAGATCGATCAACTCGATGCTTCGCTCGCTCTTCTCGATCGCCTGCATGCACTGGACGACGCTGGCGCCCCAGCTGACGATGGTGAGATCATCACCCTCGCACACGGTGCGGGCCTTGCCCAGCGGAAGCACGTATTCGTCCTCGGGAACCTCTTCCCGGAACGCCCGGTAGATCCGCTTCGGCTCGAAGAAGATGCACGGATCCGGGTCCCGGAGGCACGCGATGAGGAGGCCCTTCGCGTCGTACGGCGAACTCGGCATCACGACCTTGAGGCCGGGCTGGTGGATGTAGATGTTCTCGGGGGAGTCGCTGTGCAGTTCGGGGGCGTGGATGCCGCCGCCGACCGGCACGCGGATGGTGAGCGGCACCGTCAGGCCGCCCCGGGTCCGCGTCCGCATGCGGGCGGCATGCGAGCAGATCTGGTCGTAGGCGGGACCGAGGAAGCCGTCGAACTGGATCTCGGGGACGGGACGAAGGCCCGCCATCGCGAGGCCGATCGAGGTTCCGATGATCCCGCTCTCGGCGAGCGGCGTGTCGACGACCCGGTGTGCACCGAATCGCTTGTGGAGCCCTTCGGTGACGCGGAAGACGCCACCGTTGAGGCCCACGTCCTCTCCGAGCAGGAGGACGCGGTCGTCCTTCTCCATCTCCTGGACGAGGGCGAGGTTGATCGCTTGCACGAGGGTGAGGCTGGCCATCGGTTGCGTTCCGTCTGGAATCGGGACGAGTTCGTCCCTTGGGGGGGTGCGGTGAGGAGGAGATCGTCCGGTCTCAGGCGTTGGTCGTCTGGGTGGACTCGATCTGCGAGGGATCCTGCCCGATCGAACTGGTTCGTCGGGTCCGTCGTTGGAGGTCGAGATCGGGGGGGATCTCGGCGTACATCGCGTTGAAGAAATCGTCGCTGTCGGGGGCCTCGATGTTCTCGGCGCGTTCCACGATGCCCGCGGTGTCCGCTTCGACCTTCTCGGCGAGCGCCGCTTCCTTCGAGTCGTCCCAGATGCCGAGTTCCTTCATGTAGCCACGGACCCGGATCAGCGGATCCCGCTGTCGCCACAGTTCGACCTCCTCCTCGTCGCGGTAGCGACGGGCGTCGTCGGCCGTGGTGTGGTCGCCGAGGCGATAGGTGACGCCCTCGACGAAGAATGGACGACCGTGTTCGCGACCCAGTTCGACGGCCTTCCGCATGCAGTACACGACGGCGAAGATGTCGTTGCCGTCGCACTGGATGGTGTCCATGCCGTAGGCGATCGCCCGCTGGGCGACGGTCGGCGCGGAGCACTGGATCCGACCGGGGACGGAGATCGCCCAGTGATTGTTCTGGCAGAAGAAGACGACGGGGATGTCTAGGTTCGCCGCGAAGTTCATCGCTTCGTGGAAGTCGCCTTCGCTGGTCGCGCCGTCGCCGAAGAAGGTGCAGGCGACCCGCTTCTCGCCGCGATACTTGCTCGCCCACGCGAGACCGGTGGCGTGCAGCATCTGGGTGCCGATCGGCACCGCGATCGGCGTCACGCAGAGCGACGGATCGATGTTGTTGCCACGCTCGTCGCCCATCCAGTGGAGCAGGATCTTCTCGGGCGGAAGTCCACGGTGGAAGAGCCCGCAGTTCTCGCGATAGCAGGTGACCAGCCAGTCGTCCTGGTTGAGGACGTAGGCGGCGCCGAGCGAGTTGGCTTCCTGGCCCATGTTCTGGGGATAGGTGCCCATCCGGCCGGAGCGCTGGAGCTTGAAGGCCACCTCGTCGAGCTTGCGACAGAGCGTCATCTCCTCGTAGAGGCGGATGAGGTCGTCGTTGGGGATCAGGTCCTTCCCGAGTTCGGCGTCGAACTGGCCGTGCTCGTCGAGGATCGAGATCCGCTTGATCTCGGTGGTGAGTGCATTGGTGATCGGCATGAGCAGTTGGTCCGTGAAGCGGTCGGGCGGATCGCCCGGCGGCGGGGAGGGCCGGAATGACCGGTCGGCCGGTCAGAAAGCTGGTTCAGGAAGATCCCGAGGTCGGTTGTCCAGGCCGGGCGGCTTCCCTCGGAAAGAGGGCCGGAGAGGCCTCGCTCCCCCAGTGAGGAATGGCTGCCATTCTACCAACCTCGACCTCCACGTTCGACGTTCCAGTGCCTCGGGATCGTCGAGGAACTCGCCGCGATGCCCCGCGGAGGCGTGAATCGAGGTTCTCGGGCGGCCGGCGGCCCCGAGTTCGGGCGATTTGCGGGTCTCAGAACCCGACCGCCTGCCCGTCGGCGCGAAGATCGCTGCCGGCGCACCAGCCGTCGTCGATCGCGTGGATCGCCTGGCCGCGGCCGAAACTGACGGATCGCTGCTCCGCCTGCTTCACCCGGTGCCCACGCTGGGCGAGGATCTCGCGGACCGTGGGATCGAAACCGGGTTCGAGACTGACATTGACGCCGCTCATCCACTGGAACCGGGGCGCGTCGAGGGCCGCCTGTGGATTCTGGCGGTGATCGCGAACCCGACTCAGCACCTGAAGGTGTCCCTGGGGCTGCATGAATCCTCCCATGACCCCGAACGCCATGAGCCCGTCGGCGGGCGACGCCGCGGGATCGGTGGGGGTCGCCATGGCGGGAATGATGGTGTGGTACGGCCGCTTGTCCGGGGCGATCCGGTTCGGATGTCCGTCCGCGAGATGGAAGCACGCCCCCCGATTCTGCATCGCGATTCCCCAGCCGGGGATCACCACGCCCGATCCGAACCCGGTGTAGTTGCTCTGGATCAGGCTCACGCAACGTCCTTCGCCATCAGCGGTGCAGAGCAGGATGGTGCCACCCGGTTTGGGGATTCCCGCATCGAACGTCTGCGCCTTCGATCGATCGATACTCGCCGCCAGCCGTGCGAGCCGGTCGTCGGCGAGAAGTTCCGAGGGTGATACGTCGACGAAGCGCGGATCCGCCACGTGACGATGAGCGTCGGCGAAGCCCAGCTTCACCGCTTCGATCTCGAGATGAAGCGCGTCGGGGCCGTCCGGGTCGAGATCCTCCATCTCGAAGTGTCGAAGCACCCCCAGCGCCACCAGTGCGGCGAGGCCCTGACCGTTCGGGGGAATCTCGTGCAGCGTGGTGCCCCGGTAGTCGACTCCGATCGGATCGACTCGAAGCGATTCGTGGTTCGCGAGATCGCTCGCCCGCATGAATCCGTTCTCCGCCCGGGCCGATCGTTCGATCGCTTCCGCGATCTCGCCCCGGTAGAACGCGTCTCCTTCGCTCTCCGCGATCGCACGCAGGGTGCGGGCGTGGCCGGGAAGCCGGACCAGCTGACCCGCCTTCGGTGCTTCGCCATCGAAGAGGAAGGCGTCCCTCCAGTCTTCGCGGTCCGCGTATCCCCGGGCGGCCCGGCCCCAGAGGCCGGCGGTCTGCGGCGCGACGAGATACCCGTTCTCGGCGTAGTCGATCGCGGGTGCCATGAGATCGGCGAACGGAAGGCGACCGTGCGCTCGCCAGAGATCGACCCACATCGCGACGCCACCCGGCACCGTGACCGGTTTCCA
>JAQWJM010000040.1:0-6249 GCA_029248335.1 Phycisphaerales bacterium | reverse complement strand
GGATCCCCGCCGACTGGGATCTCGTGCGGAGCTGCTGGCAGAGTTCCCGTCGGGTCCGTCGGATCGTCAACAGCTTGAAGGACGCGTCGAGGTTCCACGACGTCGCGCTTCCGGCGGATCGCATTTCAAACATGGGCGGCTCGCACTTCACCCTGGTGAATGGCGACTCGGCGGGGCGGCTGGTCGACCACATGGACCGGGAGTACGTCTACAGCCCCGACGGTGTGCTCTGCACCCATCGGTTGAACGTCTTCCACGTGAAGGTCGCCCCGGTGCATCGGCGAATCGCCCGGAAAGGCAGGCGGATCAAGGATCAAGGCATTCTGAACCTCGCGGCTGTTCGTCACGCTGGCGATGTTTCTTCAGACGCGTCGAAACCGGATCGGTGATCCTCTGAAACAGGTGAATCAGGTCGTGGATCCTTCGCGCGAATTCAGGCATGGCCGAGAAAAAGCCCCGCGTCCTCGAATGGAGGACGCGGGGCGTGATGGTTCGTCCTGGGACGATCGGATCAGAAGGTCCAGAACGAGATCATGATTCCGAGATCGGCGCCGGTCACGGAGCCGTCCAGGTTCAGGTCGCCCGGGCAGTTCGGGGTGCAGACACCCCAGCCCGAGATCAGCAGGCCGAGGTCGGCACCGTCGACGAAGCAGTCGCCGGTGATGTCACCGGGGCAGACGTTCTCGGAGCAGATCGAGGCGTAGCCGTCGTAGGTGACGGGAAGCATCGCATCGACGTCATCGGGCGTGTTGTCGCAGATCACACCGCCGTAGATGAACATCTCGACGGGGGTTTCGAAGACGTTGCTTCGGTAGATCGAAGTGCCGCCACCGATGAGCCCGGCGTCGTTGTCGACGATGTCGGTGTCGCGAAGGGTGAGGGTGGTGGCCCCGACCCAGACGGCGCCGCCCGCGGTGCCGGCGAAGTTCCCGGTCAGATCGCAGTCGACGAGGTCGAGTTCGATGTTCTGGAGATCGGGGGTGGTGTCGTTCTGGTAGACGCAGATCGCGCCGCCGAAGCCCTCCCACTGTCCGGTGTTGTCATCGGCGACGGCCGCCTCGTTGTCGGTGAAGTCGCATCGCGTGAAGACCGTCGGCGTCGAGAACGGGCCGGTCGTCGGATCGTCGATGGTGTAGGTCGACATGATGATCGCGCCACCGCTGAAGAGCGTGGAGTTGTCGCTGAAGTCGCAGTCGGTGAACGTCGGGCTCGTGTACCAGATGGAGACCGCGCCACCGCTGTTGAGCGAACTGTTGCCTTCGAAGTCGCAGTTGGTGAACGCCGGATCGCAGTTCTCGAAACCGTTGTCGGGCGAATTGTCGCGATAGCCGTGGGTGAGGATCGCCCCGCCGGTGTAGACGGGGTAGGTGGCCAGCAGCGTGCCGTCGGTCGCGTTGTTCTCGAAGCGGCAGTTCGAGATCGAGGAGCTCGACGCCTGGACGTTGATGGCGGGACCGTACATCGCACGGCATTCGGTGAAGAGGCAGTTCTCGATGACCGGGGACGTGCCCCAGAGGTTGATGCCGCCGCCCGAGGTGGACCAGGTGTTCAGCGCGCCGGTCGGATCGGGGTTGCCACCGAGACCGTTGCGGAAGGTGAGGTTTCGAATCACGGTCTCGGGTCCCTGACCGTCGTTGATCATCAGGAGCGATCGGGGGGTGTCGTCGCCTTCGAGGACGACTTCGCCGGTGCCGGGCATCGGCTCGAGCACGACCTTGCGATCGAGAAGGTCGAGGTGCTCCGACCAGACGCCGCCTTCGATCTGGATGACGTCGCCGTCGGTCGCGTGCACGATCGCGTCCTGGATCGTCGCGAAGCGGAGGCCGTCACCGACGGTGAGCGGGGTGCGCTCGACGATCGTGGCCATGGCGGCGGACTTGCAGCCACCGTCAAGCAGGATCTCGATCGAACCGAGGCCGGCGACGTCGCCGACGGCCCATTCGAGCACGGGTGTCTCGGCACCGATCACGCCGGAGAATCTCCCGTCCGGGGTGCACTTCGACGCGGTCGCGATCGTCGCGACGTTGAGGGGCGAGGTGGAGACCGTGACCCGGTCGATGCCGGCCTCGACGACGGCGCCGATGTTCTCTTCGACGACGAACCGGATCTGGAGCGTCGCGCCCGGCGTCCAGGTCGCGAAGTCGCTGAGGTCGTAGGAGCGATCGATCCATCCACCGCTGGTATCGGCGGGTTCATCGAGGAAGGTCTCGACGGGATACTCGACGTCGTCGATGATCACCACGGTGCTCATCGGGTTCTCGAAGGGGTTGAGTCCGGCGCTGTTGGAGAACCACTGGGCGAAGGAGAGGAATGCGGCCTCGCCGGTGAGTTCGATCTCCGGGGAGGTCAGGGCGACCGAGCCGGCATCGACGTCGTCGAGGCACTCGGCCCAGCCCGCGCCGGTCATCATGCACCAGCGATCACCGTCGATGGCCTTGACGACCTTGCCGCGAAGCTCGGAGCATCCGGGGTAGGGGATTCGCCGGTTCCACTGGCCGGTCTCGGACGTCGCCTCGGCGGTCCATCCGAGGTCGGTGGCGAACGAGTCGGCGAAGATCACGTTCGGTCGGACGGCGGTCCAGCGAACGAGATCGCCGTTGGCGATGGACAGGCTCGACGGGGCGAACGTGCCGGTGGCGAGGTCCACCTGGACCTCATGGATTTCGGCAATGGCGGTGCCGGCAAGGGTGACGGAGGCGGCAGCGATCGCCGCACGGCCGAACTTCGGGCGGGTGAACATCATCAATCTCCGATGTTACTTTCGAGGAGGAGAAACAGAACGACCACTTTCGTGGAGATGAACCGCCGAATCAAGACCTTAGAACGCGGATTGCGGAAACTCGGGCCGAGTGACACCGTGTCAGACGATCAGCGAGTCGGGGCCGGAATCGGATCCAGTTCCCAGCGCTGTCGCACGACTCGCGCGCCTTGGGGATCGACCTCGCGGAGTTCGCTGCGGACGTAGGGATGGAAGTCGTTGGTGCCGTAGAGCGCCTCGGTGGTCTCCGCGAACCATTCCATCTGGTTGGTCAGGGCGTAGTGACGCCGGGGCTTCCCCGAAATGTGGCCGACCTTTTCGTAGACACCTTGCTCCGTGATTCGCCGCCACCCCGCGATGATCATCGGGTCGTCGTAGCCGAAGACCTGGTCGTGATAGCCGTGCGCGAGTTCGTGCAGGACCATCCACGGTTGACCCTTCGTCCAGTCGAGGAACGCCCGGGCGTTCCCGATCTCGACCGAGCCTTCCTTGTCGCCGTTGTAGCCGTTGGGAATCAGCCAGTCCTTCGAGACGTGGTAGCACATGCAGGCCGTCTTCGGCATGTCGAGTTCAACCCAGATCTCGATGTCCTTGAGGCGGGCCAGCGCGGGCTTCGGGATCACCCGGGTGATCATGTAGAGCTGGTGGTCGAGTTCCTCGAGGGTCGCGGCGAGCAGGGCCGGATCCTCGGTGGCGATGGCGGGATTCACCCGGACCGTCCAACCGCGCATCGAGCGGAGGTCGTAGTCCGCGGTCGGGGTCGGCGGTGCCGTCGGGCGGGATGGATCCACGAGCGACGTCGGGCTGCTGCAGCAGGGCGGCGGCGGATCCGCGAACAGGATCGTGGCGGCGATGACGGCGGTGGCGAGGATGCTCATGGCGTCATCGTGCCATGGACGGCCGCGCAGGGTCAATCGTTTTCGACGCGGAAGCCCGTCGGCCACGCGGTACGCTGGAGGACATGACCCCCCGACGCATTGGAATCACCTCGGCCCTCCTGCTCGTCCTCGCCGCCGCGGGTTCGGTACGGCCTGCCGCCGCCGATCCGCCCACCGTGCACGCGGTCGCGGATATCAGCCAGGAGTTCACCTTCTATATGGATGGCCGGTTCCACCGGCAGTACCTGAAGGGCGTCGCGGCGGGCACCCAGAACTGGGGCACGCTCTCGAAGCTCGACCTCGACAACGTGAATCTGCTGGTGCTGGCGGCCGGCAATCCGCGGATTCCCTACTCGGCGGCGTCGATCGACCACGTCCGTCGCTTCGTCGAGGACGGTGGCACGGTGCTCCTCATGGGCAACGGCGCCGATCCGATGCCGCCCGGCCAGATGGTCGGGTCGGTCTTCGATGGTCGTTTCACGACGACGCGGGCCCGCAAGCCGATCGCCGGCGTCGGCGAGCTCGACGGCGAGGCGATCGTCTTCAATGGTGGCACGGTGCTCGACCTCGGTCCCGACTGGACCACGCTCGCGACCGATCGCGACGGACGTCCGGTCCTCGGGGCGCGTCGATTCGGGAAGGGCCACGTGATCCTCGGGGCCCGCGGGCTCTTCGGGCGCAAGCCCGACGCGAGCGATCCGATCAACGCCTCCTGGGTCACGCCGATGCTCGTGACCCGGGCGGAGACCAAGCCGATCGATCCGACGAAACGACCCCGACCGACGCGGGCCGAGTTGAAGAAGGACATCGGCCCGCTCACCCTCCAGTTCCAGGAAGGAACGGCGCCGTTCGCCGACGCGGTCTACGACGTCTACCGCGAGGTGCGACCGCATCTCGTCGACATCACCGGCGTGGAACCGTCGCCGGGCATGATCAAGTCGATGCTGATCCTGCCGACCGGCGGCGGTGGATTCTCGAGCGGGGTGCTCATCGCGATCGGCGCGTGGTGGGGGAACTACCCCGAGCAGCGGTATCCGATGATCGAACTGGTGGCGCACGAAGCCGGGCACTCCTGGGTGCTGCCGCACGCCGAGCCGCTCTGGAACGAACCGATCGCGACCTGGCTCGGGATCGAGACCGGCCGGCGGCTGGGGTTCCCGGAAGCCGACGCGACGATCGCCCGGCAGATCGCCAAGGCCCGCCGTCGCGATCCCGACCTGACGGAGATGGATCCGCTCGCCGAGGATGCGCACCGCGACGTGGTGTGGGGCAAGTCCTACTTCGTCTTCGAGGAACTCGAGCGGCGGCACGGTCCCGGCGTCATGGCGAAGTATTTCCAGACGAAGCGACGTCTGATCGAACGTGGCCGCGACGGCTATTCGATGGACGATGCGGTCGCGGTCTGGAGCGTCGCGGTGGGCGAGGATCTCTTTCCCTGGTTCCAGTCGCTCGCCTTCGACGTGGATCCGTCGCGAACCGATCTCGAGACGCCCTGACTTGCCGAACGAAACACCCCCCGGGCGAAGGGCCCGAGGGGTGCGTTCGATGCGGTCGTCAGATCGTCGATCGGTCGATCACTTCTTCACGCGGGTGGCCTTCTTCGGTGCGGTCATCGCGTCTCGGGCCGCACCGGCGGGGACCGCGACGCCATCGAGCTTGAACTCCGTCATGTTGAGGGTCATGGTGTCGCCATCGATCACGCGGTAGCCGAGGCCGGAGATCCGGTCCCCGATGTCGTTCCGCCCCCGCCAGGCGACCTCCATCGTGGTCGCGCCGTCGAGCTTCCCGATGACGGGCGTCGCCCAGCCGGCAGCGCCGTTCCCGCCCATGAAGTGCATGCGGACCCGGTCGGCGACCCGGTCGTACATGTAGGTCACGGTCGAATCCGCGGTGGTCTTTCCGTCAGCGTCGACGCTGTGGACGGTCTCGACGAGCGTCTCCTGCCCGGGGCCCCATTCGACGGTCAACAGCTTGGGCTGTCCGTTGTCGGTGAAGTTCCAGCTGCCCACCATGAGATCCGCGGTGGGGAACGCCTTCTGGAAGTGATTGACACGGGTCCAGGTCATGCTTGCGGGGACCGCGGAGCCCGACTTCATCTTGTTGGAACGAGCCACGCCATCAGCGCCGAAGACGTCGGTCATCTGGAAGGAGCGAATCTCCTCCTTCTCGTTCCAGGTCCTGACGTTCCAGGTGTAGGTCATGGCGTCGACGTCGGCGAGGGTCCCCATGGTCGTCACGATTCCGTCGGGCCCGGTCTCGACCTCGAGGAACCGCACCTTGCCGAGCGCCTCGTCCCAGCCGCAGAAACCGGTCGCCATGCTCGCGGGTCCGTCCCCCGTCGACTGGAAGCGATAGTTGATCCGCTCGAACGGAATACCCCACTCGACCTCGAAGGCGCCCATGACCTTGCCGGACTCGCCGTCCTTCAGCATGTGATCACCGGTGTATCGGCCCATCGCGGTCCACCAGTCCTCGGCGGTCGGCGGCGCGGCCTGCAGGGCGGTGGTCGCCATCGTGATGGTCAGCATCGTCGTGAGTCGTCGCATGTCTTCTTCTCCATTCAATCAAAAGGTGCGTTCAGAACCTGCAACGTTGCAGGGACGCGCTCTGTCG
>JAQWJM010000037.1:0-18782 GCA_029248335.1 Phycisphaerales bacterium | reverse complement strand
GCGGCGAGCCCCTCCATGAACGGGTACCGCAGATCGTCCGGATCGAGCTGGCCCGCTCGGGCGAACGCCTCCGCCGAAAGCACCGCGTCCCGACGACCACGCAACGCGATCCCCAGCTGGTACCACGCCTTTTCCAGCCGAGGATCGTCCACCACGAGGCCCCGCAACCTCTCCACCGCCTCCTCGTATCGTTTCGCCCGGATCAACCTGATCCCCCGCTTCAGATCACGCCGCCAGAGCACCTCGGCGTCGAGCTCGTCCGCGAGTCGCGTCACCACGTAGCCGCGCTTGCGGACGCTTTCGGCCTCCCACCAGTCGACCCAGGCCCTCGGGGCGCCCCTCGAGACCACGTGGGTGACCCCGTACTTCTCGAACAATGCAGCGCGGATCTCCTCATCGGTGTCGAAGTCGAACATCAGCCGCAGATCGATGCGTCGTCTGCCACCATCGACGACGCCGGTGCTGCTCCGCTCGCTCGCGACGAGCACGACGTCGTGGAGCATCTTGAGCCGGGTGCCCGTGAACATCTCCACCGCCACCACCGAACCGGCGGGAATGTTCTCCTCGAGGAACCTCTGGAGCTTGAGCAGCCCGAGATATTCGCGGCCATGCCGGTAGTGCAACGGCGCGGAAACCCGATTCCAGTAGTACGCCCAGTCGTAGGGGCGGCGGTGGGTCGCGTGCGCCATCCCGACCAGCAGGCCCGCGCCGGTCAGCACCGTGAGGACGCCGCGATCGAACACGCCGCCGAAGCGGCGCTTCTCGAAGCGACGCTGACAGGCCGGTTCGATCGCGGCGGCGATGGCCGGCACGGAGAGTGGGACGAAGAACACGAATGCAAGGGTCTCGAAGCGTTCGAGCATCCAGTGCGCTCCGAGGAAGCGGACCGCGGCCGTCGCGACCGGCGGCACCAGCACCACCGCCTGCACCACGCCGATCGCGGCGAGGAGGTAGAGGACCTCCCGGCGGCCCGCCAGCATGATCGCGAGGCCCCCGCAGAACAGCACGACCAGCACCCGCCACGCCTTGATCCTCCCACGCTGGTAGGCGCCGGTGAAACCCCGGCCGGGCGTGCGGGAGATCCAGGTGGTGTCTCCCCACGTCATGTTCATCCAGCCATCGGGCGCCTTCAGCAGTCGCGCGGCCCGAAGCCCCCGCGTCGGTGCCTCCGGGTTTGCTCGCGCTGTGGATGACGCATCACCCTCCTCGATCCCGCGGCGATCGTCGATCTCCAGGCCCGCCCGGCCGCCGGAGATCTGGCGACGCACCGTCTCCGGTTCCACCGCCGCCGCTCGGTCCGGAACCGTCATCAACTTGCCCGCGACCGGGAACGGCATGGCGAACAGCACGATCACGAGCCAGCCGGCGAACGCGGTCGCCCGGCCGGGCCGCCTTCGCACCAATCGGCAGACGCCGACGCCGAGGAGCATTGGAGACGCCACCACCACCGCGAATCCGGCGTAGAGCGGATGGAACATGCCGATCACCAGCGCGACGCCACCGAGCTTCGGAAGGTTCGCCCACCACGATCTTTCGGGATCACGCCATGCATCTGCAAGCGTTCGGACCAGCACTCCCGCGAAGACCGGCAGGAGGAACCACGGCGCCAGCTGGTTCGGGTAGACCGAGAAGGTGACCGGTCCGCGGTTCGCCAGCACCATGACCGCCGCGATCCACGCCGCCCATCGTCCGCCGAGCACCGCCCATGCCAGATAGGCCATGCCGCTGGCGATCATGAGTTTCGCGGCCGCCAGCGAGCCGAACCAGAACGTGATCGGATCGGTGGCGACGAGTCGCGCCCCGGTGGCGAAGAGGGCGTGATGAAGATTGGTGTGGTAGATCGGATACGGATTCCCCCCTTGCACGAAGGGATCGAGATTCGTCAATCCGTGGTCGAAGAGGAATCTGATGCGGGCCAGGTGGACTCGGGCGTCGGCGGCGAGAATCGAACCGTGACGAGCCGAAAACACCAGCTCGATCGCGACCAGCGCCGCCTCGATGGTCAGGGCCGCGAGCAGCAGGCGTCCCACGCCACGCCACGCGCCGCTTCGCAGCACGTCGATGAATCCCCAGCCGATGAACCCGGCGAGCAGGACCATCGCGACCGCCATGGGCGCTTCGACGAGGTATCCGATCGCGACGAGGGGCGCCAGGACCGCGAAACCGCTCATCCACGAAACGGCGATGCCGGGAAGGAGTCCGCCTTCCAGTTCTTCGGGGAAGAACCGACGGGCGACCGAATACCCGGGCAGCAGGAGCATGGTCCAGAACAGGAGTGGAAGCAACGTCATGTCCGAATGCCTCCCGAGCCGATCGCGCCCCGTCGAAGCAGGCGATCAAGTACGCCTTGAACGAGTCCGATCGCACGCCAGATCGCGCGGATCGTTCCGAGCGGAACGAACCAGGCCATCGACCAGCCACCACGTCGCACCATCGCGCGGGTCATCGGCAGCTGCATCAGGACGAGGACCAGCAGCATCGTCGCGGGCACGACCGCACCCCACGGCGGCCAGGCGATCGCGAGCAGACTCGGCACGAACGCGGCGGCCACGAACGGTTGAAGATGATCGATCGGTCCGCTGTAGGCGTTGCCTCCCCTTCCCGGATGTTCGAGATGAAGGGCCACCCGCCAGTAACCCTGCTGCCGTTGGACCCTGAGGTAGCGGAGGAGTCGATCGGCATGGTGGTGGCGCACTCGGGACCGCCGATCGAAGCGAAGACGATGCCCCGCCTCCACCACCCGGAAGGCGAGATCGGCATCCTGACCCTTGAGATACCGTTCGTCGAAGCCACCGACCGCATCCAGCACGCTTCGCCGATAGACGACGTCGAAGGTCGCGAGAAAATCGACGTCGTCGGGCATCCGGTCGTGCCGGACCTGGATCTCCTCGTGGATCAGTCGTTCGAGCAGCGTCGCCTCCGCCGCGATCGCGTAGGTGCCACCGGCGGCGGCGACCGCCGGATCCTCCAGATGCGGCCGAAGATGGTCGAGCGCGTCGGGGAACGCCACGCAGTCCGCATCGACGAACCAGACCAGTTCGGTCGATGCCGCGGCGATCCCCGCGTTGCGAGCCGCGCCGGCGCCGCGACCGCCGGATTGAAGCACCTCGACGCCGCGTGCTCGTGCGATGGCCGGGGTCTCGTCCCGTGATCCGTCGTCGACGAGAACGATCCTGGCGAGTCCGGATTCCGGTCTCGCCAGGATCACGAGCAGCGAATCGAGACATGCCTCGAGGGTCGCCGCCGCATCGCGTGCGGGAATCACGACCGTGACCTCATCTTTCACGTCGCCTCGCTTCCTCGAGCCCTTGCGCCGCCCGGAGGTGCGACGGATCGGCCGCGACTGCGGCTTCGTAGGCGACGATCGCGTCGGCCATCCGATCCTCGATGAAGTGCATGTTCCCCTCGTTGAACCGTGCGCTCGCCCGGAGCACGGGATCGCGAGCCGTCTCCGCGGCGTTTCGAAACACGGCCGCCGCTTCGGCGAGCCGCCCGCATTCCGCGAGCGCGTTGCCCATGACGATCCGGGTCCGCACGTTGCCGGGTTCGATGCGAAGCGAGGCCTCGCAGGCCTCGACCGCCTCCTCGCAACGCCCGAGATCACGAAACGCATCGGCTCGGGCCGCGTGAAAGAGTGGATCCTCGCGGCCGACGGCGGCGACGACGTCGAGCGCACGGAGGGCTTCTTCGGGACGTCCGCCACGAAGGTCGAGCACCGCGAGATTCATGATCACCACCGGATTGCCCGGTTGAAGGTCGGCCGCGGCACGCAGGTCCCTCTCGGCGTCCGCGTATCGGTCCTCGCGAAGTGCGACGGAAGCCCGGTTGACCAGCCCGCGGACGTGCTCGGGCCGTCGCGCGACCACGTCGTCCCAGAGCCGACGAGGATCGGCGTAGTCCGCGTTCCGCCTCCGGACACCTTCAGCTTCCGCGGCGAGCACGGCGACGAACACGATCGCGAGGACGATTCCCGCGGGCCGCGACCCGCCCGCGGGAAGGCGGCCGAGGGCGTACCGGCAGAGCGCCACCAACGCAACGATCACCGGAAGCAGTGCGAGATGGAGCCGGTGATCCGCCAACGGATCGGCCAGTGGCACGATGCTCGACGTCGGAATCATCACCAGCAGCGTGGTCGCCGGCAGACACCACCACCAGCGGTGCCGAGCGAGCCCACCGATCGCGAGACCGACGAATGTCAGGATGAGCGTGACGCCCACCGGACGGGTCCATGTGCCTTGGAGCGCCTCGGGACCGTGGTCGATGCTCATCACCGAGGGATCGACGAGGATCCGTGCGTAGACCGCCGCCGCCGAGAGTTGCGAAACCGCGTAGTCGAACGGCGTCGAACCCGCCTGCGTGAACCCGACGCCGGCGATCCCGTCGCTTCGCCAGAGCGAGCCGACCGCCCCGGTCGCGAACAACACGGACAGGCAGGCCCACGCCGCGAGGTGCATCGGACCGCGCTGACGCAGCGTCTCACGGAAACCACCGGTGATCACCGCCCAGTCCACGATCAGCAGGATCGCCGGCAGCACCACCGCCGACGGCTTCGAACCGAGCGCCATCACCACCGAGCCGATCAGGATCGCCGCCGTCGCCGACCGACTGGATCGATCACCGCGAAGCAGCGCGTACACCGCGAGAAGCGAGAAGAATCCCGCGAGGGACTCCGCCCGTTGGATCACGTAGGTGGCGGTCGAGGTCTGGACGGGGTGCAGTGCCCAGAGCAGGGCTGCGGCCGCCGCGACGATCAGCCGACGCCGACCCGGGTCCGTGGCGATGCCGCGATCGGCGAGTCGGCGCCCTCCCTCGAAGACCACGAGGAAGACGAGCACGGCGGCTGCCGCGTGAAGGCCGAGGTTGAACGCGTGATACCCGGCCGGGTCGAGCCCGCCGGCGAGGTGATTCAACACGAGGGAGAGCCGGACGACGGGTCGCTGCCCGTCGGCGATCCAGGCTGGCGGCCAGATCGCGGTGATCCGACTTTCGGCGTCGACGATCCGTGGAAAGTCGTCGTAGACGAAATCACCCTCGAGACCGCCCCTGAAGGCCACCAGCACCGTCACGAAGAGGAGCCCGGCGAGGGCCCAGCCGACGGCCCCGAATCCGACCGCCGGCACCCGTGGGACCATCGGCCGCGGGTCGGTTTGTATCGATCGCACGGCTTGTCGGACCGTTGCGGACGAGTTGTCGGTGGATCTACGAGGCATGTGTCTGGATTCAGGTTACGTTGATCTGATGCGGACGCCAGCCATCCTGGAAAATCCGGACGTGATCCCCGAAATCGACCGTGCCATCGCGGACGGCACCTGGATCGTGATCCCCGTCTTCAACGAGGCGGAGGCGATCAGGGAGGTCATCGGCTCGATCACCCCCTGTTTCAAGAATGTGGTGGCAGTCGACGATGGATCTTCCGATCGCACCTGGAACGTGCTGAAGGAATGCGCGCCGCATGCCCTGCGCCACTTCGTCAATCGCGGCCAGGGGGCGGCCCTGCAGACCGGCACCGACTACGCCCTTGCCCAAGGGGCCCAGCGCATCGCCCACTTCGACGCCGACGGCCAGCATCGGCTCGAGGATCTTCAGAAGATGGTCGCCGGGGTCGCCGCAGGCGACTGCGACATCGCGGTCGGAAACCGCTTCGCGGGTGATGTCTCGGAGATCCCGATCACTCGACGGATCCTGTTGCGGACCGCGGTCCTCTTCCACCGCGTGGTCAGCGGGGTACGCCTCAATGACGTGCACAACGGCCTTCGAGTGCTCTCGCGGGAAGCGGCGACGTCGATCGAGATCACGGCCGATCGCATGGCCCATGCGAGTGAGATCATCGATCTCATCGCACGGAGCGGAGCCCGGGTCCGCGAATATCCGGTCACCATTCGATACAGCACGTACGCGCGCGGCAAGGGACAGCGCTGGACCGGGAGCTTCCGCATTCTTCTTCACTACCTCGTCGGCAGGATCACGGGATGACCACCTTCCAGATCATTCTGATCTCCACCCTCGCCGCCCTCGGCGCATTCGCGGTGATCGGCGGACTCAAGCGGTCCGTCGGCCGACCCGCCGCGGCCATCATCCTGATCATCGCGATCGCGGGCATCCTCGCGGCCGTCGATCCGGACCGAACCACCAGGTTCGCGAGAACGATCGGCATCAACCGCGGGACCGATCTCATCGTGTATCTCGTCACGATCGTGGTGTTCCAGGGATTCGTGATCTTCTACCTTCGGCTGCGCAAGGTCCGACGCGAACTCACGCTCCTCGTCCGCCAGCTCGCCCTTCTCGAGGCGTCGTCCCGCGATGATCCGGGCCGGATCCGGAAGAACGTCCCGGAAGTGGAGGCCTCCGATCCGTGACACGACCATTGATTCATCTCGGGTTGCACCGGACCGGGTCCACCTGGTTCCAGCGGCACGTGCTCGACGGCCGTGACGGCCGCCCCCTCGCCACGCTGCCGGATCGCGCGGAATCGGCCGCGCGAATCGTGCTTCCGCGGGAACTCGACTTCGACGCCGATGCGACCCGTCGGTGGATCCGGGACCGCATGGCGGAGGCCGCGAATCGAGGTTCGCCGGTGGTCATCTCGAATGAACGTTTCAGCGGAAACCCCGCCGCAGGGTGGGCCGACGCCGAGCGAAACGTGCAACGGCTCGCGAATCTCGTGCCCGACGCCCGGATCCTGCTCGTCGTTCGTGAGCAGCATTCCCTGGTGCGGTCGATCTGGCTCCAACAGATCCGGATCGGTGGAATCAGCGGAATCGAGGACTTCCTCCGCCCGCTGAATCCTGGCGACCACCGACTCCCGGTCTTCGATCCCCGGTTTCTCGAGTTCGACCGTATCGTCGGCCTGCTCGACCGGACCTTCGGCGAAGAGGACGTGCTGGTGCTCCCGTTCGAAGGTCTCCGCGACGACCCCTCCCGTCACCTCGAACGGATCGAGGCGTTCTCGGGAATCGAGCTTCCCCCGCCACCCGACACGGGCCCGGTGTTCGCGGCACCTTCGCTGCTCGAGGCGGCGACGCTGAGACGCGTCAACCTGCTCGCGGTCCGGAGTTCGCTGCATCGAGCGCCACCTTTTCCCGGGCTCGCCGGACCCGGACGAGGCATCGCCCGCGCCGTCGGTCGAATCGCCACCGAGGCCGGCGAGACCCGCCGGGGCCGCCGGATCGACCGGATCATTCGGTCGAGGCTGGCGGACCTGGACCTCGCGGCCTCCAATCGCCGGCTCTCAACGAGACTCGACATGGACCTCGCCGCCTTCGGCTGGACCATGTGACCTCGCGGTTCGGATCGAGGCTCATCCGGAGGGCTGCTCGCACTCGAACGCCACGAGACTGCAGATCGGGGGATACTCGACCTCGAGGCGAAACCAGCGAAAGTCCTCGCGTCGACAATCCAGCGCCTGGGTGGCGATTGCCAGTCGTGCCTGGATGCCACCCTTCGAATCGAGCTCGGCGAACTGCGTCCGCTCGATCTCCCGAGGTCGGATTCCGATCGGAAGTCGGACCCCTCGGACGTTGTGGATGAAACTCGCGGAGACATGCAACTCACTCGCGAGATAGCTGTCGGGCTGCACGCCCGGGTCGACGAGGGAATCGTGAATCAGCACGTCGAAGATCGCGAGCGGAGCTGGAACACGGAGCCGCATCAACTGGTAGATGCCGTGGGAATCGCCCTGGACCCGCGTCGGCTGGGCAGCCCGGAGGATCTCACCGGTCACCACCGTGAAACTCGATGCATCCGGACCGTCGAGGGGCGGTGCCTCGAAGATGATCCCTTGGTCCCGTTCCTGTGGTCGGAGCGTCGGGAGCGGCCCGTCGCACAAGGATTCGACGACCGGGAACGCGTTCACCTCGAGTCCCGAATCCAGCGACTCACGCAGGCTGCTCCTGCTTTCCATGCCTCGATCGTCGACGACTCGCGGACGCGGGAACACCAGCGGAACACCGCCACGGAGACGACGAGTCCCCGCCAGCGTCCGGATGGTCACGCAGTCCATGAGCCCCTCGACACGGCAGGGATGGAGAATGTCCATCCGGTGGATGAGATCCGCCTTCAGACCCCATACGGATCGCGCGCCTTCGAAGAGCCGCTCGCGATCCGCCAGCGCCGGCGGTCGGTCCTCGGCCTCCTGAATCTCCGAAACCATCGTCTCGAAGACCCGCCGACTTCCGCAGTACTCGGCGATCATCGCCTGCAGCTTCGCGAAGGCGACCTCGGTTCGCTTCACGTCTTCCGGATCCGCGCCGCGATCGCCTGCCGCGTCGAGGAAGATCCGCATCCCGGCCCCACCGGGCACGTGTCGGGCCGAATCGAACGGCCGGGCCGCTTCGGCGAGATGAGACATCTTCCAAGCGAGCTTCATGTCGATGCCGAGACCTCGGGAAATGTCGATCGGCCGGGTCCCGCCCACCTGGCGACAGTCACTGATCAGCTTCGTCAACGCGCCCCGCAGGTCGGTCATCGCTTCCGTCGCTTCCTCCGCAAACCCAGATTTCGACTCCGATGGGGACATCTCAGGCTCCTGTTGCGGTCAACGATACCGCCCGTGGACGATTGGAACAGGAAACAACCTCTGCCGAATACCAGAGGGGGGCGTTCCAGTTGAATCCCGGAAATTTCCGGCTAGACTCCAGTAGATGAGGCTCGTCGGCACTTTCTTGGACTTTCTCGCCTTGCAGCTAGCACGCTCCAACCAGGTTCGATCGTTCGCAGCCGCGATCACCGCACTCGCCATCGCTTCGTCCGTCTCGGCGGGCGATCCCGAGATCATCGCCGGCCCGGTGGTGATACCCGGCAGCACGCACGATTACTACCTCCTCTCACCCTCGACGGTCGAGGAGGCGACTTCAGTCGCGGCGTCCCTCGGCGGAACACTCGTCGCATTCGAGACGTTCGCGGAGCAGATCGCGGTGGTCGAGGCCCTTGCCATGTGGAATGGCACGCCTCGTTGGTGCTGGATCGGCCTCAGCGACCGAGTGACCGACGGCGACTGGCGCTGGGCGACCGGCGAATCTCGAATCTTCGAATCATGGGGCACCCCGGATCCGAGTCGCTTCCCCGGACGGAATCAGGCGTTCATGACACCGAGCGGTCTCTGGTTCCCCGCCGACGGGACCCAGAACAACGACGGGGAGAATCTGCTCCACTCGATCGTGGAGGTGGGCGACGTCGACTGCAACGGAAACTTCTTTCCAGACGACGCCGACATCCTCTTCGGCGACAGCCTCGACCTCGATGGGAACGGCGTGCCCGACGAGTGCCAGTCCACGGACTGCGACGGCGACGGCCGACCCGATGGCGTCGAGATCCTCCTCACCCCCTGGCTCGACTGCAATGAAGACGGCCTGCTCGATGCATGCGTCGCGACCGATGTCCCGCGATCCGATTGCAACAGGAACCTGCTCGACGACGAGTGCGAGTCGCCCGACGCGGTGGGTTTCATCGCGACCTATTTCACCGGCCAGGACCTCGAGACCCCGATCGCCTCTCGCATCGCCGACTCCGTCGACTTCGACATCGGCATCATGGAACCCTGGCCGGGCGCGGGATTCACGGACTTCGCCGCTCGCTGGACCGGGGAGCTCGTCGCCGAGTACACCGGCTTCTATTCGTTCTTCGTGACCTCCGACGACGGGGTACGACTCTTCCTCGACGGTGAGATCCTCATCGACGACTGGCGATCGCACGGCGTGGAGGAGGTGTCGGCGGGCGTCTTCCTGTCCGCCGGAAGCCACGTCCTCACCCTGGAGTGGTTCGACAACGCGGGCGAGGCGGTCTGCCGGCTGGAATGGAAGCCACCCTTCGGATCGCGTGAAGTGATGCCCGGATCGGTGATGCGACCATTTCTCGACTGCGACGACGACCTTCAACTCGACGGATGCCAGATCGCCGCCGATCCCGGCCTCGACTGCAACGGAAACGGCCAACTCGACGTCTGCGAAGGTACCCCACCCGATTGCGACGGCGACGGCATCTACGACTGGTGCGAACTCGACGGCAACGACTGCAACGCGAACGGAATTCCGGACGATTGCGAGATCGCGAGCGGCGCACCGGACTGCCAGGGAGACGGGATCCCCGACGACTGCCAGGCCGGTGTCCCCGACGTGATCGCCTACGACGACGGCGGGCCCGAATACGGCGTTCGTTCGGGCGAGGGGTACATGGCGTGGCTCCAGCACGTTCCGGTCGCGACATCGTTCGCGCGAGCCACCGCGATCGAGGTCGACTTCGTCAACACCACGGCGGGCCGTCCCGTCCGGATCGGTCTCTGGCGAGACCCCGACGGCGACGGCGATCCCCGTGACGCGGAACTGATCCACCTGATCTTCACGGAGGTCCAGTCCGCCGAGGCCTCCGTCCGGGATCGGTTCGAGCTCCCGTCCATCCCGCTGGGCCCGCTCGGCGGCTCCTATTTCGTCGGCGCGCTCATGGGCAACGTCACCGAGGAGGACTTCCCCGCCGGACTCGATGCCACGACCCCCTACGCCGGGGCGAGTTGGATCATCGGCAGCGGATCGCCGATCGACGCCGCGGAACTCGACGGTCCCGACGTGATCGAATTCTCGCGGCTCGACGAGGTCGGCACCGGCGTATGGTGGAGCAACTGGATCATCCGGTTCGAGTACGAGTCACCGGGCGGCGACTGCAACGGCGACGGAATTCCCGATCAGTGCCAGTTCGCCGAAGGATTCCTGGTCGACGACGACCTGAACGGGATCGCGGACGCCTGCGAGGACTGTGATGGGAACGGCATCGTGGACCGCTGCGAGCTCAGCTGCGACGGGGACTGCGGAAGCATCTGGGACGGACTCTGCGGCACGGAGGCCGATTGCAATGGCGATGGCGTCCCCGACTCCTGCCAGGACGCCTTCACGGGACTGCCGGACTGCGACGGCAACGGCATTCCCGATGCCTGCGAGGACCCGCGCCTCGACTGCGACGGCAACGGCGTCCTCGACGCCTGCGAGATCGCCGACGGCTCGGCCGAGGACTGCAACGGCGACGGCGTGATCGACACGTGTCAGCTCGGTGGTCATCCGGGTTATCAGGTCGACCGCGACTACGTCTCGGACCTGCTCGGATTCACGACGGGCGACAGCATGTGGTGGGCCGTCCAGTACGAGGTCGGCCCCGATGGCCGCATCATCGAATGGGTCGACGTGGCGCTGGGCGATCTCGGAATCGGCGCCCTCGTCCAGATCGCGGTGCTTGCCGACCCGAATCAGGACCGCGATCCCTCGGACATGATTCCAATCGTCCTGGGGACCGTCCAGTCCGACGGCGGCAATGAATCCGGAAGCGGCGATCCGGCCCGGCTCAGGTTCGCCTTCGACCCGATCGACCTCGGTCCGGTCGGCACCTCCTTCTTCATCGGCGTGCACACGGCCTACAACCCGTCCGCCGACCTGCCGGCGGCGGTGGATTCCACGCAATTCGACGGCCGCTCGTATCTCGGTCGCGGATCCGGACTCGACGACATCACCGCCACCTATTCACTCGGCGGTCTCGGCTTCGCGGCGGAATGGCTCATCCGCGGCGGACGCGACGGCGAATCCCCGCTCTACGACTGCAACTCGAATCGGCGTCTCGACGCGTGCGACATCCTGCAGGGAGGCTCGTCCGACGCGGACCTCGATGGGCGGCCCGACGAATGCGCCCCCGTCTGCCCCGCCGACTTCGACGGCGATGGACTGGTCGGCGGCGCTGATCTCGGGCAGTTCCTGCTGTTGTGGAACGCGGTCAACGCGCGGGCCGACCTCAACGGCGACGGCCGGGTCGACGGCGAGGACTTCGGCGCCTTCCTGGTCTCGTGGGGCGGATGCGTCTGACCGACCCGGTCCCGGCCGGCGCACCCCGGATTCCGAAGGAGTCGGTCACTCGATCGGGCGGAACACGAGCCCGCGGACGTTTGCGACCGCCTCGCCGGGAATCGACGTCGCCCGCAGCACGACCTCGCTCGCCGAGTCGATCTCCGGCGCCGTGAAGTCGCCGAGCCCGCGGATCTCGAAGCGATCCCAGCCACCCGTGGCCGGAACCGGAATCTCGATCACCTGATCGCCGCAGGCGAGTTCCAATCGACCCCCCGACGTCTTGTCACTGCAGGCGAGATCGATGGCCACCTCGTAACGTCGCCCCGGTTCCAGTCGCACCGACCAGGAGGCGGATGCCTCGGTCGAAGACCAGTAACCGAGGTTCTCGATCGGAACGCTGGCCGAATCCGGGTACTGCTCCACCCGCAGACCCGGGCCTTCGAGCGAAGCCTCCCGGGGAAGCAGCCGAAGCACCCCGGCGGCGTCCGGGCGAACGGACTGGTCGACCCGCGCCGCACCATCGAGTTCGAGCTTGATCACCGTCGCATGCTCGAACGGATGCAGCCCCGCGAGGTCGACGACGAGCGAGCCGTCGTCCGGTCGCTCGATTCCGAGCTCCCGACCGGGCCGCCGGTCTCCAAGCATCGTCGCCCGGCGGACGGGGGTGTCGAGCCCGGGGACCACGAGGCGGTCGTCCGCGGGCCAGTCGAACACGTGCAGGTAGAGGACGTCGCCCTTCTGCGTCGCCCGTCCCCAGGGAAGCGACTTGAACGGACTTCGCGTCGTTCCCTTGATCGCCTCGCCGTTGACCTCGAGCCAGTCACCGATCGCGAGCAGCCGATCGACCATGATCAGCGGAATCCGACCGTCGGCGGTCGGCCCCACGTCGAGCAGCAGCACGCCGCCCCGGCTCACCAGATCGATCAGGCGCTGGACGCAGACCGTCCTCGAGTCGTAGATGTCGAAGTTCTCGGCGCGATTGAAGGCGAACGAATGCCCGACGCCGCGGCACTCCTCGAACGGGCGGTGCTTCCGCATTCCCTTCCCGCTCGAATTGCCGAGGCTGTCGTACTCGGTGGTCGTGTAATCACCGACCTGGCCACGAAGCCCGCGACCCCAGCGGTCGTTCACCACGATCTCCTCGGGATTCTCCGCGTTCTCGTAGATCCATTCGAGGATCTCGGTGCTCCGCCACAGCTCGTCGGGATGATCCCACTCCCCGTCGGGCCAGAAGACGGCAGGCTGGTATTTCTCGATCAGCTCCTTGATCTGCGGAATCATCACCCGATCGACGTACTCGCTCTTGTCCTCGCGGTCATAGAGGGGGTTCTCCCACTCCATGAACGAGTAGTACAACCCGGGACGGACGCCCTCCGCCCGGCACGCCTCGAAGAGGTCCGCCAGGAGGTCGCGCTTCGGACCGGTCTCCACCGCGTTCCACGGATATCCCCGGACTTCGCTGGCGACCTCGCTGTCCCAGAGACAGAACCCGTCGTGATGCTTGCTGGTGATCACGATGTACTCGGCTCCGGAACGCTTGAAGATTCGGGCCCATTCCGCGGGATCGAATATCTCCGCCCGGAACATCGGCGCGAAGTCGCGATAAAGGAAATCCTCGCCGTAGTTCTCGGCATGGAATCGCGTCACCTTGCCACCGTGTGAATTCGTGTTGAGCCAGAGCTGGTACCACTCGCTGTAGGTGCTGGTGTCGCAGAAGCTGGGGACCGAGTAGACGCCCCAGTGGATGAAGATCCCGAACTTGCCATCCTCGAACCACTCGGGCGTCGGATGGTTCTCGAGCGACTCCCAGGTCGGATCGAAGTTCATCCGCGGCGGGTCCTCGGACGTTGCCGACGGAGGCGTCGACATGGCGAGGGCGGCGGCGGCGAACAGCGTGCAGAGCTCGGTCATCGAGTGACTCCGGGAGTGGTGGGTCGTGAACGATCGACCCCTTGAACGTGAAGCGGGAGCCGTCGACCACCCGTGAGGGCGAAGCGGCCGTTGAGACGTTGGATGGCTTGATCGAGCGGGACCTCGTATCCGGGCCGAAAACCGGGGACCGCGATGACCTGGACCACGGCACCGCCGCGACCCCGATGCGCCAGCCCCCGGGGGAGAAGCACCATCGACCCGGCATGCAGCGGAATCGACTGGAAGAGACCGTCGAGTTCCGGAGCCCCGAGCGGGGGAAGCGAACCGGCCGGACCAGCCGGGTCCAACTGTTCCCGATCGAGTCGTGCGGTCTCGCGACAGACGAGCAGTTCCGCGCCCGGCGGGGCTTCCTGAACGAGATACAACTCGTCCCATCCCCCGTCGACCGGGTGGTAGTGGGTGAAGGAATCGTCGATCCGGACGCGATGACAGTTGAAGCCGTGGTTGACGTAGGGACCGCGTTCGGGATCCCAGGTCAGCAGCAGGCGTCGGTAGGCCCCCGGATCGGTCGCGCATCCTCCCGGCCGGTCGCTGAGCGCGGGGTCGAAGTCGGGCCGGATGATCGGCGGCACCGTCGCGGCCAGCGGTTCACCGATGTCGAACGCGACCACGTCGATCGCCGTCTCGAACCGTACGGCATCACCGGGACGCAGGGCGAGCAGATCGCCGACTCGAAGATCGGACTCCACCCGGCCGCCATCTTCGGGGACGACCGCCCCGCGGGTCCCACCTCGCTGCACGAAGACGACTCGATGCCGATCCGCAGCCGGAACGGTCGTGGTCCCGGCGTGGAACCGAACCGTCGATCCGGGATTGCCTTCGGCGAACCGGGCGGCGAGGGCCGCGAATCCCGGCGCTCCGGGTCGGTCGAGCCGGGCTTCGATGGACGGCGGCGCCATGCTGGTACGTTCGATCCGTTTCACGACGCATCCTCCTTCGGCCCGGTCCTCGACCGAATAATCGCGCCCCTCCTTCGCGATGCCTTCGATCGTCCGCATCTTGCGGGCATGCTTCCGCCGGAACACCTCCACCGTGTGATTCGTCATCACCAGCGTGCCGCCCGCCCGGGTGAATCGGACCGTCGATCCGTTGATGGGGTTCCAGGCGCCATCGAGCCGCAGCGTCCCACCGTCGATCACCACGTCCACGTCCTTGACGAACTGCCGCTGGACCTCGATACCCGGGCCGATCTCCAGCAGATTCAACGCCTCCGGCTCACCCTCGGCCGCGACCGGCGCGCCCTCGTTCCACCCGAAGTTCCACCCGACGACCGGCGAGATGGTGTGATCGGAACGCATGATGGCGAGCATCCGCGCCGCGACCTCCGGATGTTCGGAGGCGACATCCTCGGCCTCGACCGGATCGGCCTCGAGGTCGTACAGCTCCAGCGGAACGTCCGGATCACGATGCACGCCGATTCGCACCGCTTTCCACCGCCCGCTTCGGACCGCCTGCTGACCGCCCCCGGCGTGATACTCCCAGTAGAGATGATCACGTTCGGCGACCTCGCCGCGGCCGAGGATGGCCGGCGACAGATCGATGCCGTCCAACTCGGCGTCGGTCGGCGTGTTCGTCATCGAGAGGATCGTCGGCATGAGGTCCCAGTTCGCGTTCGGGGTGTCGTCCACCGACCCCGCTTCGACCCGGCCCGGCCAGGTCACGATCGTCGGGACTCGGATGCCGCCCTCGTAGAGGTTGCACTTGTGGCCTCGAAGTCCCCCGGTTCCCTCGAAGAACGCCGGGTCGTAACCGCCGATCCCGAACGTCGAGCCGTTGTCGCTGGTCAGGATGACCACCGTGTCATCGGCGATGCCCTTCCGCTCGAGTTCGTCGAGCATCATGCCGACGTTGCGATCGAACCGGGTGATCATCGCGGCGTAGGTCGCGCGGGGGGTGGCGTTGGGGAGATAGCCCTTGCCGCCCTCGTAGGGCGTCTCCGCCCATTGACCGGCGTACTGCTGCAACGAGTCCCCGGGAACCTGCAGGGCAAGGTGGGGAACCGGCGTCGCGTAGTAGAGGAAGAAGGGTTCGTCGGCGTGGCGATCGATGAACCGCACCGCCCGATCGACCATCAGATCGGTCGAGTACTGCTTGCCGACCAGGCCTCGGTCGTTTCCCGCGAGCATCAGTTTCTCGTCGTCCTCGACGAGATAGGTCGGATAGAAGTTGTGGGCGTTCCGCTGGCAGAGGTAGCCGATGAAACCGTCGAACCCATGGTCCGTCGGCATGCTTCCGAGCTTCGGTCCGCCGAGCCCCCACTTGCCGGCCATGTACGTCGCGTAGCCGCGACGCTTCAACGCGGTCGCGATGGTCTCGGTTCCGGGCTCCAGACCACGCTGTCCCCCCCACCATCCCTGCGGCATCGGCGGTGCCGTCCAACCGGAGATCTCCTCGGTCCCGTCCCGGCCGGGATCGTCCGTGAAATTCGGAGTCTCGCCGTTGTCCCGGATCTGCGCGGTGCCGGTGTGCCGACCGGTGAGGAGCGTGCAACGACTCGGCGCGCAGACCGTCGAACCGGAGTAGGCGGAGGTCAACAGCATGCCGCGTTCGCGAAGCCGGTCGATGTTGGGGGTTTCGATCCGCTCGCTGCCGGTGCATCCCAGTTCCGCCAGCCCGAGATCATCGGCCATGATCAGGATGACGTTGGGCGGCCGGTCATCGACCCCGGCGGCTCGCACGACCGACGCACTCGACACCGACAGGGCGAACAGACACCAGGCGGCCGCGAGAAGCAACGATCGTTGATATGGCTTCATCATGGCCAGAGCGTACCCAAAATCGCCGGTTTTCCGCCCTCGATCCACGGAACGATCGGGAACCGACCGGCGATCGGTCCGTCATATCCCTCGACGGGACTTGGATTCCTCCCCGAAAGTGGCAGAATGGATCACATGCTTCGAGACATGCTCAGAGACACGCTTCGACTCACCACCCTCCTCGCCGCCGGCGGCGCGTCGTTTCTCGGTGCGCCGACCGGCAGTGCAGCGCCTCCCGAAGGGTTCACCCGCGAGTCCGTGCCGGGCGACTGGGAGGAGATCGTCGGCATCGTTCCGGTCGGTGACGGTCGATTCGTCGCCTGGGAACGTGCCGGCCTCGTCTGGATGCTCGGCCCCGATCTCGCGATGAGCATGGAACCGATGATCGACCTCCAGGAGGAGGTCGGCGCCTGGCGGGACCACGGCCTGCTCGGCCTCGCGCTCGATCCGGCGTTCCTCGACAACGGCCGCATCTATCTCATGTACGTGGTCGATCGCCATCACCTCCTGAACTTCGGAACCCCGAAGTACGACCCGGACGTCGACGAGTACTTCGCCGCGACGATCGGTCGGATCACGCGATACGAAGCCACCGAGGCGAGCGAGCGATCGACGATCGATCCCAGTACCCGTCGCACCCTGCTGGGTGGTTCGATCACCGACGGGATTCCGATCCTCCACCAATCGCACGGTGTGGGCACCATCCTGTTTGGAAGCGACGGCACGCTCATCGCGAGCACGGGCGACTCGGCGAGTTACAACGGCGTCGATACCGGAGGGCAGGTCTCCGGTGGCTCGATCAACCAGGCGCTGCAGGATGGGATCATCACACCCGACCAGGACCTGGGCGCCTTCCGGGCGCAGTACCTCGACACGCTCTGCGGGAAGATTCTTCGCCTGGACCCCGATACCGGACTCGGGGTCGCGAGCAACCCGTGGTTCGACCCCGAATCACCGCGAAGCCCCCGAAGCCGGATCTGGAGCCTCGGACTCCGGAATCCATTCCGACTCTCGCTGAGATCGGGAACCGGTAGCGACGAACCCGCCGACGGCGATCCTGGCTCGCTCACCTACGGGGACGTGGGTTGGTTGACCTTCGAGGAGATCGGTCTGATCGATGCGCCGGGACTCAACAACGGCTGGCCGCTCTTCGAAGGACTCGAGGCGAACACGCCGTACTGGACGACGAACACGATGCACCCCACGGCATCGAATCCTCTGTCCGGCGACGGCTGTCCCGTCGGATTCCGATTCCGAGATCTGCTCATGCACGACACCGAAGATGATCGGCCTCCCGCCAACCCCTGCGAGCCGAACTGGCGTCTTCCCGTCTCGTGGAAGGGGCCGACCCTTGAGAACGAGTTCGGTGGATACACCGGCGACGGCTACCTCGACTACGGGTTCTCGATCGGCGAGACAATCGACTTCCTGGTGGATTGCCCCGCGAACGGCGTCCAGTCCTTTCAGGTCAGATTCGCGAACGGTGGCGACGAACCGAGGCCGATCGCGGTCGACATCGACGGTACGGCGCTGACCACGCTCGACATCCCGCCCACGGGAGCATGGTCGAAGTGGCGTACCGCGAGCTTTTCCACGGACCTCGTCGCCGGCACGCATCAAATCACCCTTCGAACCTTCGAGCCGACCGGCCCCAACATCGACCGACTCGATGCCCCCGGCCTCCCGTCGGCGCCCATCCTCTCCGTGCCGGCGAGCAGTCACAATCGACCCTGGTTCGATATCAGACACGGAACCGGCGGAACCCGAATCGCCACTTTCGCCGGTGGAGATCCCACCGAGACAGCGATCGAGGATGCGACGAGTCCGATCAGCGGAGTACCTTTCAACGCGAACTCCATCACCATCGGCCCGGCGCAGCTGCATCCTGCGTGGCCGGCCGAATGGCGTGGACTCTTTTTCGCGGACTACATCCGACGATGGCTGCGAGTCCTCCGATTCGACGCCGACGGCCGCCCCCTCTCCATCGAGATGTTCGATCAGACCGCGGGCGAGATCGCCGCGTTGACGGCGGATCCGGCGAGCGGCGACCTGATCGCGATCCGCTGGAGCGATCGCCCCATTCGCTACACGCCACCGGTGAATCCCTGCCCCGCCGACTTGAGCGGCGACGGGATCATGAACGGCGGCGACATCGGCCTGCTGCTGGCGGCGTGGGGAACCCCCGACGTCGACCTCGACGGTGACGGCACCACCGGCGGCGCCGATCTCGGCCTGATCCTCGCCGCCTGGGGGCCATGCCCGGGTTGATCGCGGGCTT